>NZ_WUEI01000012.1 GCF_012911025.1 Azoarcus sp. TTM-91
CGCTTCCGCTGGTATGGCCGTCCTAGCGCGCCAGACCGCGAGGGCTGAAGCCCTCCGCCGCCCTGTTCGTGCTGGTGTGGACCGGCATCGACTACTTCCGCGACCGCGCGCTGGAGATGGAGCAGACCCATACCTGGTCGCGCTTCCAGCAGTTGGCGGCGCAGGAAATCGCTCACCTGCGGCGGGAATTCCAGGCCCCGGCGATACGGGCCGGCGGCGAGGACGGCCGGCGGGAGATCGTCCATCTGCTGGCCGACCGCAGCGACGCGCTGGACATCGGCCTGGAAGTCATCGAGATCACCAACGGCCGGCCGACCCCGCTGTACCAGGATCCCGGCCTGCGCCCGGCCCCCATGGTCTACGCGGAAGCAATAGACGCCGGCGAACGCAGCTGGCTGGTGGAAGCCTCGCCGCTGCCCGGCCACTACTCGCTGGAACCCAGTCCCTCGGTTCAGGCGCTGCAGGTGGGCGCGCCGCTGCTGGGCCTGCTCGCCGCCGCCCTCGCCTTCGTCCTGCAGAGCCGCAACCGCGCCATCCGCCGGCAGGTGGCGCGCCAGACCGCCGCGCTGGAACAGGCCAACCGCGAACTCGCCCGCAGCAACGCCGCGATGGGCGCCGAAGTGGACCAGCGCATGCGCTCCGAGGCCGCGCTGCGCAAGAACGGAGCGCTGCAGAGCGCAATCCTGGACTGCTCCGAGTACGCCATCATCTCCACCGACGCCAAGGGCTTGATCCAGCTCTTCAACCCAGCCGCGGAACGCATCTTCGGCTGGCCGGCGGCCGAGGTCATCGGCCATCTCACGCTGCAGACCTTCTACCCGGAAGACGACATGGCGCGGCTGGAAAGCCGCTACGACACCAAGGGCTTCCCCAGCCTGGTGGCGGAAAGCCGTGGCAGCCGCATCGTCGAGCCGCACGAGCTGACGCTGCAGCGGCGCGACGGCAGCCGCTTCCCCGCCAGCCTGTCGATCTCGCCACTGCAGGCGGACGGCCACCTGCTCGGCTACCTCGGCATCGTCGCCGACGTCTCCCACCGCAAGGCGGCGGAGCTGCGCATCCGCTTCCTCGCCCACTACGACGCCCTCACCGAACTGCCCAACCGCAGCCTGCTCAACCTGCGCCTCACCGAAGCGCTGGACACCTGCCGCCGCCGCGGCGAACGGCTGGCCTTGCTGTTCCTGGACCTCGACCGCTTCAAGTATGTGAACGATTCGCTCGGCCACCACGCCGGCGACCTGCTGCTGCAGGCGGTGTCCCAGCGCTTCATGACCTGCGTGCGCGGCGAAGACACGGTGGCGCGCATGGGCGGCGACGAGTTCGTCATCCTGCTGCCGGCGCTGGAATCGCGGAACGAGGCGGCGGAAGTCGCCGAGCGGGTGCTGCAGGCCCTGCGCCGGCCCTTCGACGTGCGCGGCCAGCAGCTCACCATCACCCCCAGCATCGGCATCGCCCTCTACCCGGACGACGGCCCGGACGAAGAAACGCTGATCAAGCACGCCGACGCCGCCATGTACTCCGCCAAGGAGGAAGGCCGCAACGGCTTCCGCTTCTACACCCGCCAGCTCTCCAGCCATGTCTCCGAGCGGCTGGTGATCGAGAACCAGCTGCGCCAGGCGCTGGAACGGCAGGCCTTCGTGCTGCACTACCAGCCGCAGGTGGATGTGGCCAGCGGCGAGATCGTTGGCATGGAGGCCCTGCTGCGCTGGAACAGCCCGGAGCGCGGGCTGGTACCGCCGGACCGCTTCATCCCCATCGCAGAGGACAGCGGCCTCATCGTGCCGATAGGCGAATGGGTGCTGCGCGCCGCTTGCGCCCAGGCCCAGGCCTGGCGGGAGGCCGGCCTGCTGGAGGCACCGGTGGCGGTCAACCTCTCCGCCCGCCAGTTCGACCAGAGCAAGCTGCCGGAACTGATCGCCCAGGTGCTGGAGGAAACCGGCCTGCCGGCGAGGCTGCTGGAGCTGGAGCTGACCGAAAGCCTGGTGATGCGCGACCCGGAGCGCAGCTCCGACATCCTCAACCGCTGCAAGGCGCTGGGGCTGCAGATCGCGGTGGATGACTTCGGCACCGGCTATTCCAGCCTGGCTTACCTGCGCCGCTTCCCCATAGACCGGCTGAAGATCGACCGCTCCTTCATCAAGGACATCGTCGAAGAGCCGGACGACGCCGCCATCGCCCGCACCGTAGTCGCCATGGCCCACAGCCTGCGCCTGGCGGTGGTGGCCGAAGGGGTGGAGAGCGTGGCGCAGCTGCGGCTGCTGCGCGAATGGCAGTGCGACATCTACCAGGGCTTCCTCTCCAGCCGGCCGCTGCCGGGCGAGGAGATCAGCGCACTACTGGCCGGCCTGCGGGCCGCGCATCTGGTCGGCCTGCCACTGCCGGTAGAGCCGGTCTGAGGTCACCCGCACAGACCGCCGCCTGCCTCCCCCTCCCCGCGCCTGAGAGGGACGGAGAGAGGAAGAGGGCCACCCGCGAAGGGGCGGCTACGTTCCGGCCAACATAGCCTGCTCTTCGTCGCAGTCCCCCGCGCCAAAGCCGCCTGCAGAAAAACTCAAGCCCCGCTGGCAGACTCCAGCACCCGCAGCAGGCTGGCGGTGTCGTCCTGCCCCCAGCCCTGCGCCATCAGCGCGTTGAGCTGCTGCCAGACCTGCGCCGCGATCGGCAGCGGCACACCCAAGCGATACGCCTCTCCCAGCAGGATGCCGAAGTCCTTGTGATGCAGCCACGCCTCCACGCCGGCGGAGAAATCCCGCGACACCATGCGCCCACCCATCACCTCCAGCATGCGCGAGGCCGCCGAGCCGCCCATCAGCGCCTGGCGCACCGCGGCGACATCCACGCCGTGGGCGGCGGCGAGCCGCATGGCTTCGGCGCAGGCCTCTATGGCGGACACCATGACCATCTGGTTGCAGGCCTTGGCCACCTGGCCGGCGCCGGCCGGGCCCACATGCACCACCCGGCTGCCCAGCGTCGCCAACAGTGGCTGCACGCGAGCCAGCACCGCCGCCTCGCCGCCGGCCATGATGGCCAGCGTGGCCGCCTGCGCACCCGCAGCGCCGCCGGAAACCGGCGCATCCAGCCAGTCCACGCCCAGCCCGGCGTAACGCCCGGCCAGTTCGCGCGCGACCGTGGGCGAGGTGGTGCTCATGTCCACATGCACGCCGCCGCGGCGGAAGCCTTCGGCGAGGCCGTTCCCGCCGAAGGCCACCGCACTCACGTCGGCGCCGGTGGTGACGATGGAGAACACCACCTCGCTGCGCGCCGCCAGCTCGGCCGGCGTGGCGCACACCGCGGCCCCGGCCCGGGCCGCCTCGGCCGCCGCTTCCGGCCGCCGCGCCCACACCGCCAGTTCGTGCCCGGCGGCGATCAGGTGGCCCAGCATCGGCCGCCCCATCGCCCCCAGGCCGACGAAGCCCAGCTTCATTCGCCAGCCCCGCCGCTCATACGCTCCAGCAGCTTGAGCACGCCAATGGAGTCGTCCTCGCCCAGGCCGCTGCCGACCATGGCGTTGAACATCTGCGCGGTGGCCGCCGCCGCTGGCAGGGCGAGGCCGAGGCGATGCGCTTCTTCCATGACGATGCGCATGTCCTTCTGGTGCATCCAGGCCTTGAAGCCGGGCTTGAAGTTGCGGTCCAGCATGCGCTGGCCGTGGTTCTCCAGCACCCGCGAATAGGCGAAGCCGCCGAGCAGCGCCTCGCGCACCCGCGCCGCATCCACGCCGCTGCGGGTGGCGAAGTTCAGCGCCTCGGCCACCGCCGCCACGCCCACGCCGGTCAGGATCTGGTTGCAGGCCTTGGCGACCTGGCCGGCGCCGGAATCGCCGATGCGAGTCACCGACTTGCCCATGGCCTCGAACAGCGGCTTCACCTTGTCGAAGGCAGCCTGCTCGCCGCCCACCATGATGGTCAGCGTGGCGGCGATGGCGCCCACTTCGCCGCCGGACACCGGCGCGTCCAGCATGGCAATGCCCTTCTCCGCCATGCGCGCCGCCACCGCCTGCGCCGCGGCCGGCGCGATGGTGCTCATGTCCACATGGACCAGCCCCGGCCGCGCGCCTTCGGCCACGCCGCCGGCACCCAGCGCCACCTGCTCGACGTCCGGCGCATCGGCCACCATGGAGATGGTCACCTCCACCTGCGCCGCCACCTCGGCTGCGCTGGCGTGGCCCTGGGCACCGGCTTCCAGCAACGGCGCCATGGACTCCTGGCGGCGGGTCCACACATGCACCTTGTGGCCGGCCTTGAGCAGATTGAGGGCCATGGGGCGGCCCATCAGGCCGAGTCCGATGAATCCGACTTCCATTGGGATTGCACTCCTTGCGAGGGATGGGAGGCCACCGCGCACGCGGCTACCGCGGGCGCGCCGCCGGGCGGATAATGCGGCCATGACTTACGCCCCAATCATCAAGGAAATTGCCCGTGGCGCCAAGGGCGCGCGGCCTCTGGACGTGGCCGCCGCGGCCGCGCTTTTCGGCGACATCCTGGACGGCAAGGTGCCGGACCTGGAGCTGGGCGCCATCCTGATCGCGCTGCGGGTGAAGAGCGAATCGCTGCCCGAGTTGCTGGGCTTCAAGCAGGCGATGGATGTGCGCACTGCCCAGGTCGCCGTGCCACCCGGCCCGCGTTGCGTGGTGCTGCCCACCTACAACGGCGCCCGCCGCCAGCCCAACCTGATGCCGCTGGTGGCGTTGCTGCTGGCGCGCGAAGGCGTGCCGGTGCTGATCCAGGGGCGGCACGACTTCGAATCCCGCGTCAGCCCCTTCGAGCTCTTGTCCGCCCTCGGGCTGGAGCGCGCGGCGGATGCAGCCGCCGCCTCCGCCCAGCTTGCCCAACGGCGCCTCGCCTGCATCGGCGTCGAACAACTGCTGCCGGGGCTGGACCGCCTGCTGGCACTGCGCACCCGCTTCGGCCTGCGCGGCAGCGGCCACATCATGGCCAAGCTGCTGGACCCGGCGCGCGGGCGCAGCGTGCGGGTGGTGGCGGTGACGCACCCGGAGTATCTGGAGCGCATGGATGCCTTCCTGCGCGCCGACCCGGGGCCGGCGATGCTGCTGCGCGGCACCGAGGGCGAGATCTACGCCAACCCGCGCCGCTGCCCGACGCTCACCGTCTACGAACACGGCCAGGGCCGGGTTGCAGTGGAGGGCGAAGAAGGCGGCGCGCCGCCGCTGGCCGGCCTACCGGACAATCCCTCCATCGCCGACAACGTGCGCCTGATCCAGGCAGTGCTGGCCGGCGAGCAGCCGGCGCCCGAGCCCATCCGGGCGCAGGTGGACGCCCTGGCGGCCCTGGCGAAGGCGCCGTGAACGAAACAAGGGGAGCCGCCTCACTCCCCTTTTCATGCACCCGGCGAACCTGGATTTCTCAGCCTTGCAAGTGCAGGCGCCAAACACAGTCGAATCGCCTTGCGCCCGCCGCCCGCAGGCGGCACCGGCCTACATGTCGCCGAAGAACTGCACCTTGACATCCCGCGGCGGTGCCGAGAATGGCGCCGAGCTGACCAGCAAATCGGCGCCCGCGGCAACATAGGCTTCGGCGTTGTCCGCCTTCACCCCGCCAGCGGCGGCCAACAGGCAGGGCAGCTGGCGCACATCCAGCGCGGCGCGGCACTCGGCGACCCGGTCCGGCGGGAATTTCTCGGTCTGCACCACATGGGCGCCGGCCTGCGCCCAGGCCAGCGCCTCGTCCACCGTGCCGACCTCGACCACCACCTTCTTTTCCGGCTCCGCCGCCCGCAGGCGCGCCACCGTCACCGCCGGCGACTCGTCCAGATACAAGCGGTGCTCCGGAAAGACCAGCAGGGTCTCGGAGAGGCCAAGCCGGTGCATGGTGGCGCCGGCGCAGCGCACCGCCTTCACCGACAGCGCCTTGGTGCCGGGAACCGTCTTGCGGGTGCAGGCCACCGGCACCCGCTTGCCTTTGTGCTGGGCCGCCTGGACGATGGCCGCCGCCGCACTGGCGATGCCGCTGGCCCATTCGACCAGGACCTGGGCGGTCTTCCAGGTGCGGTGCAGCACTTCCGCACTGCCGTCCACGGTGAGGATGGGCGCCTGGAAGGACAGGCTCTCGCCCGACCGGGCTTCGAGCCGCACCCGCGCGCCGTTGAGTTCGAACAGCCGGGCGGCCTCTTCCACGCCGCAGACCGTCATCGGGCCGCGAGCGCAGAAGCTCAGCCGGGCCGGCCGCGGGCCGATGCGCAGGCTGTCGGTGGTGAGATCGCCGCAGGGCACGTCGTCGGCAAGCAGGGCCGCCAACTCTTGATCGCTCAGAACCGGATGACGCATGGAAGCCCTACTCCTGGTTGGCCGGCACGCTCCTCACGGGCGGGAACTCAATGCCGGGAAAAGAGATCGCGCAGGGCGCACAGCGCCCGTGTCGGATCGAAGCGGGTGTCCGCCAGCGCCTCGCCGGCGATCAGCTTTTCCAGCGCCGCCTGCGGTTCGCTCTCGCCGGTGAGCAGCACCTCGGCGCCGCGCTTGGCCATGTGGCGCAGGAAGCCATCGCCGGCGCTGCCCGCCACCACCAGATCCACGCCGTCCAGCGGATGCGGGCCGACGTCGTCAAAGTAGTGGAAAAGCTGCGCCTTCTCCAGCGTGATGCGCTCCGGCACCGGCAGCGGGCTGCCCGGAGTGCAATCGTAGATCAGCCACTCGCGCGTCTTGCCCGCATGCCCGGACACTTCCAGGAACTCGCGGGTGGCGACCGCGATGCGCATGCGGCCCTCTAGCCCGCTCAGGATAAAACCGGCGCCGCGGCGCCGGCCTCCCGGCCGATCTCCTCGACGAAGCAGCCCACCGGTGGTCCGAGCACGCCATCCGCCGCCTCGAAGCGGACGACGAACACCTCCACATCCAGCACTTCCTCGATGTGCCCCACTTTCACCACCACGCCGCGGGTGCCGGCCGCGGCCAGCAACTCGCCCTCGGGCACGCCCGGCAGGCTGCCATCGTTGTGGATGTCGTCCACCGCGAACACGATGGTGCCCGGCGGGTAGGTCGGCTCGCCCGACAGGGCTTCCGGCTGAACTGGCGTTTCCATGCTCACCCCCAGATTTCCGCAGGTACTTTCAGGCGCTCGACCGGCGCGCCGCCGATCAGGTGTTCGTCGATGATGGCCGCCACGTCGCCCGCCGCCACGCCGCCGTACATGACCGCGTCCGGATAGACCAGCACGCTGGGCCCGCTCATGCAGGGGCCGAGGCAGCCGGTGTTGGTCACCGCGAAGTCGTTCCACAGGTTGCGCGCCTGGAAAGCCTCCTGGAAAGCCTGGAAGACATCCATGCAGCCCTTCTGCTGACAGGAGCCACGGGGATGGCCCGGCGGACGCCCCTGGACACAGACGAGTACGTGCTTTTTCGGCTTGGGCATGGCTAGGCTCCTGGAGGGAAAGATTTCTCCTCTCCGAAGCAAGCCGGGTGCCATCAACTTTCTTTCACCAATTCAAATGCTTGCAGGAAGGGGGCTGTCGTCTTTGCGACAAGCCTCTGCGGGGATGGCAGTCCGGGCCGGGATGCGACAATCGCCTTCCTCCGCCGCGCTCCCCAAAAAAACGCGCCCCGCGTGCCTTGAGGCATCGCGGGGCGCGGCCGGACGGGGCGCGCTGCGCATCAGCCGCCGAAACGCCCGTCGCGGAAATCCGCCAGCGCTTCATAGATCTGCTGCTCGGTGTTCATCACGAAGGGGCCGTACTGCGCGATGGGCTCGTTCAGCGGCCGGCCGGCGATCAGCAGCAGGCGCGCACCCTCGGCTCCCGCTTCGACCGCCACGCCATCCCGGTCCGCCGCGTTGGCGAGCACCGCCATCCTCCTTTCGCCAACCTCCCGCCCGGCGACCGTGACCGCGCCGCGATAGACGTAGAGGAAAGCGTTGTGCTCCGCCGGCAGCCGCTGGGCAAAACGGCCGCCCGCCGGCAGTTGCAGGTCCAGGTAAAGCGGCTGGGTGCCCTCGCGGCTCACCGCGCCCGCTACGCCATGGCTGGTGCCGGCGATGACGGTTACCGCCGCACCGTCGTCAGTCGAGAAGACGGGCAGGTCGGCGGCGGAGAAGTCGCGGTACCACGGGTCCCTCATCTTGTCCCCGGCCGGCAGGTTCAGCCACAGTTGGAAGCCTTCCATCAGGCCGTCCTCCTGCTCCGGCAACTCGGAGTGGATGACCCCGCGGCCAGCGGTCATCCACTGCACGCCGCCGTTCTGCAGCAAGCCTTCGTGGCCGGCGCTGTCGCGGTGCCGCATGCGGCCGGCGATCATGTAGGTCACCGTCTCGAAGCCGCGGTGCGGGTGATCCGGGAAGCCGGCGATGTAGTCGTCCGGATCGTCGCTGCGGAAGGCATCCAGCATCAGGAAAGGATCCAGCCGCCGCTGCAGCGGCTGGGTGAGCACCCGGGTGAGCTTCACCCCGGCGCCGTCCGAGGTGGCCTGCCCGGCCACCAGGCGCTCCACCTCGCGGGAGCGATTCACCGTGTCGGGCCGCATCGTCTCTGTCGTGGTCGTCATGATGGTCTCCTGTTCTAGGATGCAATTCGGGGTTCAGGCGAAGGCGGCATCCATGTCCGCTTCCGCATCGGCAAAGGCCTGGGCTGCCGCCTCTTCGCCCAGCGCCAGGCCCTCGGCGTAGATGAAGCTGACGTCGGTCATGCCGAGGAAGGCCAGCACCGTCTTGAGGTAAGGCACCTGGCTGTCGGCCGGGGTGTCGCGGTAGCGGCCGCCACGGGCCAGGGCCACGTACACCTTCTTGCCCTTCAGCAGGCCTTCCACGCCGTTCTCGGTGTAGCGGAAGGTGACACGGGCGCGGGCAATGGCGTCGATCCAGTTCTTAAGCTGCACCGGCACGCCGAAGTTGTACATCGGCACTCCCAGCACCACCGTATCGGCAGCCTGGATCTCGGCGATCAGCGCATCATCCAGCGCCACCCGCGCCGCCTGCTCGGCGCTGCGCTGTTCGGCCGGGGTGAAGAGCGCGCCCAGCGCCGCTTCGTCCAGCACCGGATGGGGATTGGCGGCCAGATCGCGCAGCGTGAGGTTGGCGTCGGGATTCGCCGCGCGCAGGCGGGCGACGATGCGCTCGGCAACATGGGTGGAGTTGGCACCGACGGTGCGGGCGCTGGCATTGATCTGCAGGATGTTCATTTGGCTCTCCTTGTTTGGGGTGGGGTGCTTTGCTGCATGGGCTCCACTTTATTACCCACCTCATAATGGATAAATACGCCACATCGGATAACATTGACCCAAAAATGGAACAATACGACGCCAACGATCTCCTCATCTTTGCCCGCGTGGCCGAGGCCGGCAGCTTCACCCGCGCGGCCGAAAGGCTGGAATTGCCCAAGTCCACCGTTTCCCGCCGCATCGGTCAGCTGGAGGAGCGGCTGGGCGAACGCCTGCTCCAGCGCACAACCCGGCGCCTCAACCTCACCGAGTTCGGCCACAGCCTGCTGGAGCACGCCCGCCAGGTGGCGGCGGAAGTGGATGCGGTCGCCGCACTGGCGGAGCATCGTCAGGCCCGGCCCAGCGGCCGGCTGCGGGTCTCGATGCCCAGCGACTTCGCCAACCTGCTGCTGGTGGACATGCTGGCCGCCTTCGTCGCCCTGCATCCGGCGGTCACGCTGGAGCTGGACCTGTCGCCGCGGCGGGTGGATCTGCTGGGCGAGAATTTCGATCTCGCGCTGCGCATGGGCGATCTGCCGGACGACGCCAACCTGGCCGCCCGCCGCATCGCCACCTATCCCTCCGGGCTGTACGCCTCGCCCGCCTACCTCGCCGCCCGCGGCGCGCCGGCCGTGCCGGAGGCCCTGGCCGGCCACGACTGCCTGCACCTGCTGGGCCGCAACGGCGAACCAGCCCCTTGGTGCCTGCGCCACGGCGAGCATGAGTGGACGGGCACGCCGCCCGGCCGCAGCATCGCCAATTCGCCGGAACTGCTGATCCGGCTGGCCCGGGCCGGTGCCGGCATCGTCGCCGTGCCCGAGTACTTCGCCCAGCCTCACGTGCGGCGGGACGAATTGCGCCGCGTCCTGCCCGAGTGGAACCTGCCCTCAGCCACCGCCTGGGCGGTGTTTCCCGGACGCCGGCTGATGCCGACCAAAACGCGGGCCTTCCTCGACATGCTGGCAACCGCCCTCAGCCCGATACGGGAATAGCCAGTCCACACGCCTGCCCCTGCGCAGGGAACTTTCCGCCTAGCCGCACGCACGAAATGCGCTCGCCACCGGCTGGCGCTAGCATCTCGACTTCGGCCTCATCGGCACCGCCCCTCCCACCCTTCGCTCTCGACGCCCCCATGCCTGCAACCTTCCTGTCCTACCCGCGCGGCCCATTCCTCGCCCTCTTCCTCATCTGCACCGGTTTGCTGGGCTTCGGGCTCTATCTCCAGCATGCAGTCGGCCTGCAGCCTTGCCCGATGTGCATCATGCAGCGCTACGCCTTCGTCACGATCGCGTTGGTCTCGCTCGTCGCCGGCATCCATGGACCGGCGCGCACCGGCCGCAAGGCCTACATCCTGCTGATCCTGATCGCCGCCCTGGCAGGAGCCGGCGTTGCCGCGAGGCAGAGCTGGATACAGCTGTATCCGCCCGAATTCGCCGAGTGCGGCCCTGACCTTGGTTATATGCTGGACAGCTTCCCTCTCGCCGAATCCCTGCCGATGATCTTTGGCGGCTCAGGCGATTGCAGCGCGGTGGACTGGACCTTCCTCAGCCTCTCCATCGCCAACTGGTCCCTCCTTTGCCTGCTGGGCATCGCAGCGGTCGCGGTGCACCAGCTATTGCGTCGGCGCTGAGCCTTTCCCTCCGCTTTCCTCGCCCGCGCTACCGCAGCGCAGCATGCCTCGCGGGCAGCCGGATGCCGTACGCCGGACGATAGCGGCCACCCAGCCAATACCCACGTTGGCAGAAATGGAATCCATTGCTATTGTTGGCGCGCAGTTACCGGTATTGCATCGGATCGGAACGCCGCAACCAGCGGCGTCCGCGCGAGGAGAGCCATCATGTATGAGCAATCGAATGCGAGCCGGGGAGTGCCTCCCTGGTTCAAGGGCAGCGCGGAAGACTACAGCCAGCTGGAGAAACTGCATTTCGACATGCGCGTACGGGAGAACGCCCGCCGCCGCGCATTCGCCTCGCGGCTGACCGCCTATCTGCTGGTCATGCTGGGACTCGCCATGGCGATGGGGCGCTTCGCCCTGGCCGAGGGCGAAGGCTTCACCGAAACCACTTCGGCTACGGTTTTCCCCTTTTTCGTACTGACTGCCACGGTGGCGCTGTTCGAGCTGGTGCGCTTTCTAGAGCGGCACGTATTCGATCTGGAAGTGAATTTGCGCTTTGCACCATTGGCGCAGGAGTGTGTCCGTCGGGGGGAGGTGGATGAGGAGCAGCCGCTGCTGCCCTACTCCGACGAAGCCCCGCTGCATGCGGAGCTACTGCGGTTTGCCCGCGCCCGGCGGGAAAGCCGGCGCCTGCTGCCCGCCCTGTTCCGCGCCGGCTTCACCCTGGGCGGCCAGCTGCCGCGCAGGCCGGGAAAATACTGAACCGGGCGCAATCTCGCCCGGCGGTTCAGCCCAGTACGCGGACTATGGCGCCCCCGATCTCGTAGATGCCGTCGCCCACCGCGTGGCAGCGCTTCACCTGCAGCCGTGTCACCAGCGGCGGGCGGTCGAGCTGGGCGCCGGGCGAGGCAACGGCCACCTCGATCACTTCCAGCTCCCCGGGCACATAGGCCGCCCGTATCGTCATTCCGCCGACACTGATTTCCACGCACTCCGCCGCCACCACCTCGCCATTGGGCAAGAAGATGGACGCGGAACAACCGAGGGGAATGCGCCGGTCCAGCCGACGATCCGGAGGTGTGGAGCGAGCATTCATTGGCAACCCCGCAGATGACGATGCGCGATTGTAGCCGGCCTGCCCCGGCGGGGATGGCGGACATATGCCCGCATCCGGGCGAAATCAGCTGGAAGGGGCACGCGCGCAGGCGCAGGCGTAATCCGCGATGGCCGCCACCACCGGCTCCGCCTCGCCCACTGCCGGTTCCAGCTTGAACACCACCTGCGGATGCCGGGTGGCGAGTTCCGCCAGGAGCGCCGGCAGGTCGCGCTTCAGGTGGCCGCCCTGGGCCAGGAACACCGGCACGATCACCAGGCGCTGGCAGCCGCCGGCGATCAAGCCCTCAGCCGCTTCCGCCAGGGAGGGCGACATCAGCTCCAGGAAGGCCAGCGTTACCTCCAGCTCCGGCGCGAGCGCCCGCACACGCTCGCGCATACGCTGCATCGGCCCCGCCCAGGCGGGATCACGCGCACCATGCCCGAACAGGATCACGCCCTGACTCCCGCTCATGGCCGCGCCTCCTGCACCACCAGCCGATCCAGCACCCGTGCCGCGGCGAACAGGCCCACGCTGGCAGTCATCGCCACGCTGGAACCATAGCCTGCGCAGGCCAGCCCCTGCGGCCCCTGGCCCGGCGCACAGGCGGCAACCGGATAGCGCAGCGGCTCCACCGAATACACCGCCTCGATCCCGAACTTGCGCCGTGGGTCGCGCGGGAACCCGTGATTCTTGCGCAACGCGGCCCTCACCTTGGCGAGCAGGGGGTCCTGTTCGGTGCGGGCAAGGTCGTCGACCCGGATGCGCGTCGGATCCGTCTTTCCGCCTGCCCCGCCCGCCATCACCAGCGGCAAGCCCTGGCTGCGGCAAACCGCGGCAATGGCGACCTTGGCACGCACGTTGTCGATTGCATCCACCACATAGTCCATGCCCTGCAGCAGCTCGGCCGCATTCTCCGGCGTCAGGAAGTCTTCCACCTGGACGACCCGGGCGGCCGGATTGATTGCGGCAATGCGCGCCGCCATCGCCTGCACCTTGGCCTGGCCCAGCGTTCCGTCCAGCGCATGGATCTGCCGGTTGATGTTGGACTCGGCGACATTGTCCAGATCCACCAGGGTCAGCCGGCCGACCCCGCTGCGCGCCAGCGCCTCCGCCACCCAAGAGCCGACGCCGCCGACGCCGACGACGCAGACATGCCGCTGCGCCAGCCGCTCCACCGCCCCGGGGCCATAAAGGCGGTCCAGGCCGCCGAAGCGGCGAGCGGCATCGGCCTCCCCCGTGGGGGGCGACAGGGCATGTTCGGGAGCGAGCGGAAGCGACATCGGAGACATACGGGAACGGGAAATCCGGCCGATCTTACTCCACTCCCCTGGCCCGGGCGGGGCGGCGGCGGCCTGCGGTGCCGGCAACAGACGGGAGCGGCGCACCGCGACAGGCTCCGCCCCCGAATGCTCAGACGATCTCTGCCGCCGGCAAGCGGGCCTTCTGGCTGTCCAGCCACACGCCCAGCCCCTGGGCATTCAGCTCCAGGTCGTCGCGCAGCAGTTCCAGCACGGCGTCCTCTGCCAGCAGCCAGCCCTGCCGCTCCGACTCCTCCCGCACGATCTGCTCCAGGCCGGCGAGGATCTCCACATGCCGCGCCACCCCATCTCCGCGGGCAGCCTTCGCCACCGCGACCTGGGTGTCGATGAGCCGGTGCAGATCGTCGGCCAGCCGTGGAATGTCGGTCACCCGGCTGTAGTGAGTAAGGAACATGGCCCGCGGCGAACGCGACAGCATGCGGTTCACCGAAGCGTGCAACGCATTCGGATCGAACTGGGTAGGCGTGGTGCTGGGAAAGATGAAGGCGCGGCCATCCACATCCAGCTCGCGGTAGGAGAGGCCGAAGGTATCGCCGGCGAAGAAGGACTGTGCCTGGGTATCCCAGAGCGCCACGTGATGCTTGGCATGCCCCGGCGTCTCCAGCACCTCGAAGACACGACCCGCCAGTTCCAGCGTCTGCCCCTCCACCGCGGCGACGACGCGCTCTTCCTCCACCGGCACCAGGCGACCATACAGCGAAAAGGCGCGCTCAGCCCCATACACCGCAGCCGTTCCCTGCCACAGTCGGGTGGGGTCGACCATGTGCGGAATGCCGCGCGGATGAACCAGCAGCCTGGCCCCGGGCAGCGCGCACATCAGGCTGCCGGCGCCACCGGCGTGGTCCAGGTGAACATGGGTCAGCATCACCCATTCGACAGCGTCCGGCGCCACGCCCAAGCCGGCCAGCGCGGCCAATACGCGCGGCACCGATGCGTTGCAGCCGGTATCCACCACCGCGGCGCGGCCTCGGTGGACGATGATGTGGATTGCGGCAAGCAGTGGCCGGCCATAGCCGGAATCCACCGCATAAATGCCGTCAGGATGCGCACAGAGATCATGCACGGTTGCCTTCCTCCGTCCTTCGGACTGTTTTGCCCGATTCTATCCGAGTAACAAAAAACGCTCTCCAGCCGCGCAGCCCAAGGGGTGGAATGCGCCGGGCAGCGGACCCGGGACGTTAAACTGTCCGTCCCTAACGCCACCGCGGCCCCGGCTCACGACATGGATTTCGATTTCGACCGACAACCCGACCGCCGTACCGTTCCCGGCGAGAAGTGGGGCCGCTATGCCGGCCGTGACGTACTTCCGCTCTGGGTGGCGGACATGGATTTCACCGCACCGCCCGCCGTGCTGGAAGCGCTGCGCGAGCGGCTGGACCATGGCATCTTCGGCTACACCGATGCCTGGCCCTCGCTGACCGAGGCGGTCATCACCGGCCTGGCGCGCGACCATGCCTGGCAGGTCGAAGCCGAGTGGCTGGTATGGCTGCCGGGCGTGGTCACCGGCTTCAACCTCGCCTGCCGTGCCGTTGGCCAGCCCGGGGACAGCGTATTCACCGCCACGCCGATCTATCCGCCCTTCCTGTCCGCGCCGGACAACTGCGAGCGCCGGCTGATCACCGCACCGCTGGTTGAAGGCCCGACGCGCTGGGAGTGGGACAGGCAGGCGACCGAGCAGGCGCTTGCCGGGGATACCCGCCTGTTCATGCTGTGCAGCCCGCACAACCCGGTGGGCCGGGTGTTCGACCAGGAAGAGCTGCAGTGGCTGGCCGACCTCGCCCAAGGCCGGGACCTGGTGGTCTGCAGCGACGAGATCCATTGCGGCCTGGTGCTGGACGAGGACAAGCCGCATGTTCCGCTGGCCGCGCTCAATCCGGAGATCGCCCGCCGCAGCATCACGCTGATGGCGCCCTCCAAAACCTGGAACATCCCCGCGCTCTATTGCGCCTTCGCCATCATTCCGGACGCCGGCCTGCGGGCGCGCTACCGGCGGGCGATGCGCGGCATCGTGCCGCATGTGAACGTGCTGGGGCTGGTGGCCACCGAGGCAGCCTATCGCGACGGCGGCGCCTGGCGCAGCGCGCTGCTCGATTACCTGCGCGGCAACCGCGAGCGGGTGATGGAGGCGGTAGCGGCCATGCCGGGCCTGCGCACCAACCGGCCGGAGGCGACCTATCTCGCCTGGCTGGATTGCCGCGACAGTGGCCTGGCAGATCCGGCGGCCTTCTTCGAGGCCGCGGGCGTAGGCCTGTCGGACGGCCGCCCCTTCGGCCTGCCCGGCTTCCTGCGCCTCAACTTCGGTTGCCCGCGAGCGACGCTGGACGATGCGCTGGGGAGGATGCAGCGGGCGCTGGCCACACGCTGACGCGCGCCAACCCGCCATGCCGGGGCGGAAGAACACCGCGGCGGGCGTCTGCAGGGGAAGTCAGCGGTGGCGGAGGAAGCGCGCCTCGAACTCCGCCGCCGGCACCGGCGGGCTGCAAAGATAGCCCTGGTAGGCGCCGCAGCCCAAGGTCGCCAGCAAGGCAAGCTGGGAGGCGGTTTCCACCCCTTCCGCCTGCACGCTGATCTCCAGCGCCCTCGCCATGGCGACCACCGCGGCGGCAATCGCGAGGTCGTTGCGGTCGTCGGCCAGATCCTTGACGAAACTGCGGTCGATCTTGAGTTTGTCGATGGCAAAGCGCTTGAGGTAGGCGAGGCTGGAATAGCCGGTGCCAAAATCGTCGATGGCCAGCCGCAGCCCCAGCTCCTTGAGGCGATCCAGCATTGCCGCCGCCCGCTCGCCTTGGTCCATCAGGTTGCTCTCGGTGATCTCCAGCTCCAGCCGGCCGGCCGGCAAGCCGGTTTCCTCCAGCACTTCCCGCAGCATGGAGCCCACATCCTGGCGCTTGAACTGTGCCGCGGACAGGTTGACCGCCATCGAACCGAAGGCAAGGCCGGCGGAAATCCAGGCCTGGGCCTGGCGACAGGCTTCGCGCAGCACCCATTCGCCCAGCGGCAGGATGAGGCCGGTTTCCTCGGCGATGGGGATGAACTCCACCGGCGAGATCATCGCCTCCCCCGCGGGCTGCCAGCGCACCAAGGCCTCCGCTCCCAGCAGGCGGCCATCGGCCACCGACAGCACCGGCTGGTAGAAGACGACAAACTCCTCCTGCGCCAGCGCCCGGCGCAAGCGGGTTTCCAGGTCCAGCCGCTGGCTGGCGTAGCGGGTCAGGTCTTCGGTGTAGAAGCCATAGGTGTTGCGGCCCTGGCTCTTGGCCCGGTACATCGCGGCATCCGCGTTGCGCACCAGTTCCATGAACTCCCAGCCGTCGTCCGGATAGAGGCTGATGCCGACGCTGACGTGGATGAACACCTCATGACCCGAAGAAAGGGAGAAAGGCTCGGCCAGCCCCTCGATCAGGTTCTGCGCCACGATGGCGGCATCGCCCGGCGCCTCCACTTGCTCCAGCAGCACCATGAACTCGTCGCCGCCCAGGCGGCCGAGGGTGTCCTCCTCGCGCAGCCGGCGGCGCAAGCGGCCGGCGACCTCGCACAGCAGTTCGTCGCCCACCGAATGGCCCAGGCTGTCGTTCACCGTCTTGAAACGGTCGAGGTCGAGGAACATCACCGCCACCCGCTTGCCGCGGCGCTGGGCCACCTCCAGCGCGTGCTCCAGGCGGGAGAGCACCAGCAGGCGGTTGGGCAGGTCGGTGAGCGGATCGTGATGGGCAAGGTATTCCAGGCGCGCCTCGGTCTGCTTGAGCTTGCTGATGTCGGTGAACACACCGACGTAGTGGCTGAGCTCGCCGGCCTCGTTGCGCACCGCGTTCAGGGTGAGCCACTCCGGATACAGCTCGCCGTTGCGGCGGCGGTTCCACAGCTCGCCCTGCCAGTAGCCCGTCTGCGTCAGCGCCGCCCACATCGCCTGGTAGTGGGCGCGGTCGTGACGGCCGGACTGGAGGAAACGCGGATTGCGGCCGATCACCTCGTCCCGCTCGTAGCCGGTCACCACGGTGAAGGCGCGATTGACCGAGACGATGCGGCCTTCGAGGTCGGTGATGAGCACGCCGTCGTGGGTGCTCTCTATCACCGCCGCGTTCAGCCGCAGGCACTCGGTGGCGGCACGCTGCTCGCTGATGTCGCTCCATACGCCGACGATGCGTTGCGGCGCGCCCTCGCCATCCCTCACCAGCCTGCCTTCGTCGCGCAGCCACATCGTCTCGCCGTCACCCCGCAGGAAGCGGTATTCGCGCACCCGCTGGGTGCCGGCACGAAGGTCCACCGGCAGGCTGCGCGCCAGCGCCTGCTCGGCCGGGTGCAGACAGCTAGCCCACCAGCCTGGCTGCAGCGCGGCGGCGACTTCGTGGCCGGCGAGACGAGGCAGGTTGTCGCTGACCCAGGTGAGCCGCCAGGCGCCGTCGCGCAGCTCCATGGTGTAGTTCACCGAGGGGCTGGTGGCGAGCACCTCCTGCAGACGCGCGCTGGTCTGGCGCAGCGCTGCGCGCTCGCGCACCAACTCCGCCTCGCGGAACACCTTGTCCAGCACCAGCGGCAGCTCGTGCAAGTAGCCGTCATGCTTCACCAGGTAATCGGACACCCCCAGCCGCAGCGCCTGGGCTGCGATCTCCTCGCTGCCCTGGCCGGTGACCATGACGATGGGCAGGTCCAGCCGGCGCTCTTCGCGCAACACCTTGGTGATGTCCAGCGCGTTCATGCCGGGCAGCAGGAAATCGAGCAGCACCACATCGTAGTCGCAGGGCAGCCCGGGAGCGGCCGGCAGGTTGGCGAGGACTTCGTCCGCAGTCGCCACATTGCGGATGCGCAGGTGGGGAGCCCCGTGCTGCAGGTGCCGCCGGGTGAGGTCGATGTCGAAGCGGTGGTGCTCGGCATAGAGCACCCGGATGGGCCGGCTGCGGTGAGCCAGCTCGGCGCGCGAGCGATTCAGCGCCACCTCCAGCGTGCGCGGCAGGCGCTCCAGGTAATCGCCGTCCTTGACCAGGTAGTCGTCCGCTCCCGCTTTGAGGGCCGCCACCGCAGCGCCCTGGTCGCCCGAGCCGGTGAGCACCACGAAGGCCAGTGGCAGCCGCTGCTCCCGCACCCAGTTCAGCAGGTCCATGCCGCTGCCGTCGGGCAGGGCGAGATCGGCCACCACCACCTCGTAGCCAGGCTCCAGCTTGAGCCGCTCTATGCCGCGCGCAACGCTGGTCGCCAGTTCGAGCACAGCGGCCGGCATGCCGCGCGCGAGTCCGCGGCGGACCAGATCCGCATCGAGCGGATTGTCTTCGACGTAAAGGACTTTCATCCGTACCCCCGGCCGCCGCCTCAGGCCCGGGCGGGCTTGTTGAGCGCGCACCAGTAAAGCTCGATCTGGCTGGCGACCTGGGTGAACTTGTCGAAATCGACCGGTTTCAGGATGTAGGAGTTGGCGCCCAGGGTGTAGGCGGTCTCGATGTCGGCGTCTTCGTCCGAGGTCGTGAGCACCACCACCGGCACACTGCGCGACACCTCCTCGCGCTTGTACTGGCGCAGCACGTCCAGGCCATGCACCTTGGGCAGCTTGAGATCCAGCAAAACCACCAGCGGCAGCGGCTCGCCGGCGCTCCAGCGCGGCAGGAAGTCGAGCGCCTCCTGGCCATCACGGGCGACCAGCAGCGGGTTCACCAGATGCCGGCGGTTGAAGGCGCGGCGGGTAAGGTCCAGATCGGCCGGATTGTCCTCGACCAGCAGGATGGGTCGGGCGGTGGGCAGCAGCTCGCTCATAGTGGCAGTTCCAGGTGGAAGGTGGCACCCTGCCCCACGGCGCCCTCGGCCCATACCCGGCCGCCCATGCGCTGGACGGCCTTGCGCACGATGGCGAGGCCGACGCCAGTGCCGGCGTAGTCCTCTGCCCGCTGCAGACGCTGGAAGATCTCGAAAATGCGATCGTGGAATTTCATGTCGAATCCGATTCCGTTGTCCTGGACACGTACATGACAGCGCTCCCCCTCCGCCCGGGCCGAAATGCGAATTTCAGGCGAGACGGCATCCCTTGAATACTTGAGAGCGTTATCAACGAGATTTCGCAGAACTTGCGCCAGTCCGTCGGGATCCACCTGCACCCTCAACTCCGGCACATCCACTTCGATGCGGGTATGGCCGCTTTCCAGCTCCGCGGCCCGCTCGGCGAGTATGCCACGCACCATGTCGGGCAGGTTTACCTCGGTCCGCTGCAGCGTGCGCCGCTCCATGCGGGAATAGGCAAGCAGGTCGTCGATCAGGCGGGCCATCTGCTTCACGCCGGAACGAATGTGCCGGATGAAGAGTTTTCCCTCCTCGTCGAGCTGGCCGGCATAGTCCTCCATCAACAGGTGGCTGTAGCCGTCGATGCCGCGCAGGGGCGCCTTGAGGTCGTGGGAAACCGAGTAGGCGAAGGTCTCCAGCTCCTTGTTCAGCACCGCCAGCTGGGCGGTGCGCTGCTCCACCCGCGCCTCCAGCTCGGCATTGAGCTCGCGTATCGCCGCATCCTTGCGGTGGCGTTCGGTGACATCAGTGAGCAGGCCGGTGCGCTCGACCGGCCGGCCGTCGGCATCCCGCTGCAGGCTGCCGCGCTCTTCCACCCAGATGTACTCGCCGCTGCCGGAGCGGATGCGGTACTCCCGCATGGCATTGTCGCCCTCGGCCTCCGCCTGCTCCACGCGCTCGCGATCCTCCGGATGGACGAGCTCGATGAAGCGGAAATCCGCTGCCGTGAGCTGGGCTGTGCTGTAACCCCAGCGATGGATGTTCTCTGACACATAGGTGACCGGCCAGCCGGGCGACAGCCGCCAGCGGAACAACACGGTGGGGCTGGCCTCGACCACCGCGGAGGCGGCTTTCAGCGCCGCCTGGTCGCGGTAGCGGTTGGTGAGATCCAGCAAGGCGCCGATGACGGCCGGGCCGCCCTCGTAGTCGATCCGGCTGCCATACACCTCCACCGGAAAAGCGCTGCCGTCGCGCCGTATGCCGCGGAACTCGTACTGGACGAAGTCCACCTCGCCTGTGGTACGGCGTCGCAGTTGCTCGGTCACCCGAGGCAAGTCGTCCGGATGCACCAGGCGCGCAATGGGGAGGTCGATGATCTCCTCGACCTCATAGCCGAACCACTCCGCCAGCCGCGGATTGGCATAGGTCATGCGGCCGTCGCGAACGAGGTAGACGCCAACCAGGGTGCGCTCGACCAGGCCGCGGAAGCGGGCCTCGCTCGCTGCGATGGCGGCGGCGGCATCGCGGTCCTGCTGCATGTCGAAGCAGCTGCCGATATAGCCGAGGAAGCGGCCGTCCGCTCCAAGGATGGGCTCGGCATGGCTCGCCATCCAGTGGTAGCCGCCATTGCGGAAACGCAGGCGGTATTCGGTGGAGAATGGTCGGCGCGCCGACAGGGCAGCGCGGAAGATCCGCTGCCAGCTGGCGAGGTCGTCCGGATGTACTCCCGCCAGCCAGCCTTCGCCGAGCTCCTGCGCCAGCTCCCGCCCGGTGGAGGACAGCCAGGCCTGGTTGAAGTAATCGAAGGCCCCCGCCGCGTCCGCCCGCCAGATGGGGTTGGGCATCCTGTCCAGCAGACGCACATGGTAGTCGCGCGAATCCAGCACCTCGCGCATCAGCGAAGACAGCTGGCGACCGAGCAGGCCCAGTTCATCACTCCCCGACACAGGGCGCGGCAGATTGCCGCCGCGCGCCTGGGAGCGGGTGTAAGCCAGCAATTGCTCAATGCGGTCGGTCAACAGCACCTTCACCAGCGCGCCGATGCCTAGCGACAACAGCAGGATGGGCAGCAGGACAATGAGGCTCTGCCGCAAGGCCTGCTGGCGGGCGGAGCGCAGCAGCGGGCCCGTGTCCAGCAAGATCACCGCGTAGCCCGCCTGAGTGGAGCGGATCTGCCCCGCAGGCGCCGGCAGCCGCACCGGGAAGACACCCCACAGCCGGTCGCTGCCGCGATCGCCCGCTACCTGCCCGGCCAAGGTGCGTCGCGCCGCACTCACCAGCGCCGATGGCGGCGCCGGCAAGCCGACCTCTTCCAGCATGCGCCCCTCCAGCCCAGGCCGGGTGGCGGCGACGATACGCTCGCCACTGCCGACGAAGGCGGCATAGACCAGGTGCGGCAGGGTCACCCGCTGCGCCACCAACTGGCGCGCATAGCGGCCATCTCCCTCAGCCAGCGCCGCCTCCAGGTTGGCCGCCAGGGTGCCGCCGGAATGGCGGGCGATCATCTCCACCCGGGTACGCGCATCTTCGGAATAACTGTTCAGGATGAAGGCGAACTGGCCGGCAGCCACCAGCACGCCGAACACCAGGACGATGCCGAGCAGCAATTGGCGCAGGGGCAGGTAGCTGACCACCTCATACCTCCTCGACCAGGCTGGAATCGAGCAGGCTCTCACCCTGCACTTGGGCATGCAGCAAGCGGTAGTTGTGCAAGGTGAGCGCCACCCGCCCCAGCGTGCTGGCCAGTTCGCCGCTGGAGAAAAGGCGGCGGTTCTCCGCCGGGTCCGGCAGGCGCACACCCTGCAGCGCAACGCTGAACGCCTCGGGCGCCAACCCGGCACGCGGCCCCAGCGCCAGCGCGGCGGCCCCCGGGTTGGCCAGCAAGCGCTCACGCGCGGCGAAGTGGCTGGCTATCAATTGCCGTACATCCGCCCGGCGGCTGGCGAGTTGCAGCTCTCGGACCACGATCACGTTCGCGAACTCGCCGGCCATTTCCCGGGTGGAGAACAGCTCGAGCGCCCCCAGGGCCAGCAGACGGGAACGCACCGGCTCGATGCTGACCAAGGCATCCACCCGCCGTTCGAGGTAGGCGTCTTCCTGCTGGTCCAGGGGCAGAGGCACGAAAACCACTTCATCGAGCCCGACGCCGGCGCGCTCCAGGGTCTTCGCAACCAGATAAGCGCCTCCGGCTTCCGTTTCGACACCAATGCGGGCGCCCCGCAGGGAGCCCAGCCCCTGGGCCGGCGGCCTCGCCAGCAGGCTGCCCGCCCCCTCGGAAAAATCCACCACGCAGACCAAGCGCGGCGCCTGTTCGTGTGCGGCCAGCAGCAAGGCTTCATCGAGCGTCACCACCGCCGCATCCAGGTTGCCATTGCGGAAGGCCGCCAGCACCATGGAGGCGTTGGGAAAATCAAGCAGCCGCGCAGAACCAGGAGGCAACAGCGCCTGGGACTCCGCCAGCCTCAAGCTGGCAGTACCGGGCCAAGGACTGGCGCCGACCAACAGGGGATCACGCGTGAGGGCACAGCCAGAGAGTGTGAACGGCAGCGCCGCACTCATCGGCAAGGCAGGAAAGGCGGCGAGAAAACGACGACGCTCCACGCTCCGGCACCACTCCTCGTCACATGCCGCAAAACAGCGGCGACGGTTGGACAGGCGGCAGCCAAGCGGACTGCACCCCTGCAGCAACTTGCGTTTCGGCTATCGAGTGTAATGCAGACGGACTCGCCCTCGCGCGTTCAGTAGCCCCGGCCGGACAAGGGGTCACCTGCCCGGCTCAGCATCCGGGCGGGACATGCGATGGGCGGCAAAACAGTGGCGGCAAAAAACAAAGGGCCCGCAGCCATCGGCCGCGGACCCTTCGTTTGCCCGGGAGCAAAATCAGAACGGGATGTCGTCGTCGAAGTCGCCGAAACCGCCGCTGTTACTGTTGGCGTTGCTGGCCGGCGCGGGACGGGAGGCCGGTGCCGGCGCGCGGGACTGCTGCGGCGCCGGGGCGTCGTAGCCGCCACTGTCCCCCCCACGCATCGGCGCATCGCCGCCTTCGCGGCGGCCCAGCATCTTCATCTCCTCGGCGCGGATCTCGGTGGTATAGCGATCCTGGCCGCTCTGGTCCTGCCACTTGCGGGTGCGCAGGCTGCCCTCGATGTAGACCTGGCTGCCCTTGCGCAGGTACTGGCCGGCGATCTCGGCCAGCTTGCCGTAGAAGCTGACACGGTGCCATTCGGTGGCCTCGCGGCGCTCGCCGCTGGTCTTGTCACGCCAGCTCTCGGTCGTGGCGAGGCGGATGTTGCAGATCGCGTCGCCCGACGGGGCAAAACGGCTTTCCGGATCAGCGCCGAGGTTGCCGACCAGAATCACTTTGTTAACGGAAGCCATCGGTTCTCCTTTGATTTCGAGGTGCAGACCGCCCGTGCAGGGCGGCCATCAGATTCTTTCAGCCGCCGCTTGCGGCCGGAACGGCGCGCACGGGCGGGGGGCTCATCGTTGCCGCCAGGGCCAGCCACAGCAGGGCGAGCCCGCCACAGGACAAGAAGACGGCCGCCGAACCATGGTGCTGCGCCAGCCAGCCGCCCAGCGCACCACCAAGGAAAAGTCCGGCGGATTGCAGCGTATTGTAGACGCCCAGCGCGGTTCCCTTGGCATCCGCCGGCGCGATGCGCGAGATCCACGACGGCTGCGTCGCCTCCAGCACATTGAAGGCGATGAAGAACAGTGTCAGCCACAAGCCCAGCGCATAGACGCCGTGGCCGAAGGCGTAGAAACCGAGCTGCACGACCACCAGCAGCGCCACCGCGCCATTGAACACCAGCTTCATGCGGTTGTAGCGCTCTGCAAAAATGATGGCCGGCACCATGAAGACGAAGGACACCAGCACCGCCGGCAGATACACCTTCCAGTGCTCGGCAACCGGCAGGCCAGCGGTGGAGATCAGCGCCGCCGGCACCATGACCCACATCGTGGTCTGGATCAGGTGCAGCACGAAAACGCCGATGTTGAGCCGCATGAGCTGGCCATCGCGCAGCACATCCACGAAGCGGCCGGCGTTGGCGCGCGGCACCTGCGGCGCGCCGGGCACCACCCAGCCCAGCACCGCCATCGCACACAACGCCAGCGCGGCGGTGAGCCAGAACAGCCCACTCATGCCTATCCAGGCATAGAGCAGCGGCGCCCCCACCAGCGACACGGCAAACACCAGGCCAATGCTGGACCCTATCATCGCCATCACCTTGGTGCGGTGCTGGTCGCGGGTAAGGTCCGCGGCCAGCGCAGTCACCGCGGCGGAAATCGCGCCGGCGCCCTGCAGCACGCGACCGGCGATGATGCCGTAGATACCATCCGCACAGGCCGCAACCACGCTGCCGATGGCGAACAGCAGCAGGCCGAAGAAGATCACCGGCTTGCGCCCGAAACGATCGGACGCGGCGCCATAGGCGATCTGCAGACAGGCCTGGGTCAGGCCGTAGGCGCCGATGGCAAGCCCGACCAGCGTAAGGTTGTCGCCGCCCGGAATGTGCTGCGCGTGGGCGGAAAAGACCGGCAGGATCAGGAACAGGCCGAACATGCGCAGCGCGAAGATCGCCGCCAGGCTGACACCGGCCCGGCGTTCAGCGGCCGTCATCGAATCGCGCGCAGAGGAAGACATGCTGGCGGTGGACAAAAGAACGCATTCTAACATTGGCCCGCAGCGCCCTTCTCTCTTATAGTCCAACGTTGCCTTCCGCACTCATCCCAAGCAGCCGCCCATGGACGAAATCCGCATCCGCGGTGCCCGCACCCACAATCTCAAGAATGTGAACCTGGATCTACCGCGCAACCGGCTGACCGTGATCACCGGCCTTTCCGGCTCCGGCAAGTCCTCTCTCGCGTTCGATACCCTGTACGCGGAAGGCCAGCGACGCTACGTGGAATCCCTCTCCGCCTACGCCCGCCAGTTCCTGCAGCTGATGGAGAAACCCGACGTGGATCTGATCGAGGGCCTGTCGCCAGCGATCTCCATCGAGCAGAAAGCCACCAGCCACAATCCCCGCTCCACCGTCGGCACCGTCACCGAGATCCACGACTACCTGCGCTTGCTCTACGCCCGCGCCGGCACGCCCCACTGCCCGGACCACCCGGAGCATGCGCTGGAGGCGCAGAGCGTGTCGCAAATGGTGGACCACGTCCTCGCCCTGCCGGAGGACACCAAGCTGATGATCCTGGCGCCGGTGGTGACCGGCCGCAAAGGTGAGCAGCAGGATCTGTTCTCCGAACTGCGCGCCCAAGGCTTCGTGCGGGCGCGGGTGGATGGCGAGGTGTTCGAGCTGGACGCGATGCCACCGTTGGGAAAAGGGCGCCGTCACAACGTCGAGGTTGTGATAGACCGCCTCAAGGTCCGCGGCGACTTGCGCAGCCGCCTCGCCGAGTCCTTCGAGACCGCGCTGATGCATGCCGACGGCCGGGCCATCGCGCTGGAGATGGATAGCGGCAAGGAGCACCTCTTCTCCGCCCGCTTCGCCTGTCCGGTGTGCAGCTTTGCGCTGGCCGAACTGGAGCCGCGGCTGTTTTCCTTCAACAACCCCGCAGGCGCCTGTCCGAAGTGCGACGGCCTGGGCCAGGTCGATTTCTTCGACCCGCTGCGGGTGGTGGCGCATCCGCAGCTCTCCCTCTCTGCCGGCGCCATCCGCGGCTGGGACAGGCGCAACCAGTTCTACTTCCAGATGCTGGCCAGCCTGGCGGCCCACTACCAGTTCGATGTGGACACCCCCTTCGAAGAATTGCCCGCCGAGATCCGCGATACCGTATTGCATGGATCCGGCAAAACCAAGGTGGCCTTCCGCTACCTCTCCGACAACGGCCGCATGGTCAGCAAGGAGCACCCGTTCGAGGGCATCATCCCCAACCTGGAGCGGCGCTACCGCGAGACCGACTCCCTCGCCGTACGCGAGGAGTTGGCCAAGTACCGTGCCACCCAGCCCTGCCCCGTCTGCCACGGCACCCGGCTGCGCTCCGAGGCCCGCCATGTGTTGATCGGCGACAAGCCGCTGCCCTCGGTGAGCCGGCTGCCGCTGGGCCAGTGCAAGCATTTCTTCGACACCCTGCAACTGAGCGGCCACCGCGCCCAGGTTGCGGACAAGATCGTCAAGGAAATCTCGGACCGCCTCAGCTTCCTGATCGACGTCGGCCTGGATTACCTCTCGCTGGACCGCTCCGCCGATACGCTCTCCGGCGGCGAAGCTCAGCGCATCCGGCTCGCCAGCCAGATCGGCTCCGGCCTCACCGGCGTGATGTACGTGCTGGACGAACCCTCCATCGGCCTACACCAGCGCGACAACGACCGCCTGCTCGTCACCCTGGGCCGGCTGCGCGATCTCGGCAACACCGTGATCGTGGTCGAGCATGACGAGGACGCCATCCGCAGCGCGGACTACCTGGTGGACATGGGCCCCGGCGCCGGCGAGCACGGCGGGCGCATCGTCGCTGCCGGCACACCGGAAGCGGTCATCGCCAACCCGGAGTCGCTGACCGGCGCCTACCTCTCCGGCCAGCGCAGCATCGCCGTGCCCGCCGAGCGGCGTCCGCCGGATCCCGAGCGGATGCTGCATCTCACCGGTGCCCGCGGCAACAACCTCAAGCGCGTCACCCTGAAGCTGCCGGTCGGACTGCTCACCTGCGTCACCGGCGTTTCAGGCTCGGGCAAATCCACGCTGATCAACGACACCCTGGCTGCACTCGCCGCGCGCCACCTGAACGGCTCCAGCGTAGAGGCCGCGCCCTACGACCAGGTGGAAGGTCTGGACGCCTTCGACAAGGTCATCAACGTCGACCAATCACCCATCGGCCGCACGCCGCGCTCCAACCCGGCGACCTACACCGGTCTGCTGACCCCGATACGCGAGCTCTTCGCCGGCGTGCCCGAAGCACGCGCCCGCGGCTACGGACCGGGCCGCTTCTCCTTCAACGTCAAGGGCGGCCGCTGCGAAGCCTGCCAGGGCGACGGCATGATCAAGGTGGAGATGCACTTCCTGCCCGATATGTACGTACCCTGCGACGTCTGCCACGGCAAGCGCTACAACCGGGAAACCCTGGAAATCCGCTACAAGGGCAAGACCATCTACGAAGTGCTGGACATGACGGTGGAGCAGGCGCTGGACTTCTTCCGCCCGGTCCCGGCAGTGGCGCGCAAGCTGGAAACGCTGATGGACGTGGGCCTGGGCTATATCCGGCTCGGCCAGAGCGCGACCACCCTGTCCGGCGGCGAAGCCCAGCGTGTAAAACTGGCCCTGGAGCTCTCCAAGCGCGACACCGGGCGCACCCTCTATATCCTCGACGAGCCCACCACCGGCCTGCACTTCCAGGACATCGAACTGCTGCTGCAGGTACTGCACCGCCTGCGCGACCATGGCAATACCATCGTCGTCATCGAGCACAACCTGGACGTGATCAAGACCGCGGATTGGCTGATAGACCTCGGTCCGGAGGGCGGCGCCGGCGGCGGCACCATCCTCTGCGAAGGGCCGCCCGAAGCCATCGCGGCTTATTCCGGCAGCCATACTGGCCGCTACCTGGCCCCCCTTCTCGCACGCCGCTGATAGATTAAGGAACGCCGCCCCTCTACCCGCACTTGCGGCCAAGCCGGGAGAGGACGACCATCGCACTCGTCCAAAAGAGATAGGCGGTACTGCGATGGCGGAAATACAACTGGACCACCGGGCGCGCTTCCTGCAACGCATCGAGCGGCGGGCCAAGTTCCTGAAGACCCTGCTGGCCTGCAATCTCGGCGTTTTCCTGCCATCCGAGGAGAAGCAGCGCCGACAGGCAATAGAGCAGGTCGTCCGCATGACCGCCCGCCACAGCGAACTGCCACACCTCAGCCAGGACATCCTCGCCGAGGCCTACACCATCCTGCTGAGCCACCTCGAAGAAATGCAGCGGGTACTGCCACACGATGTGCAATACCGAAACCGCATCAAGCGCGACTGGTAAACCTCAGGTTTTCGGATAGCCCTGCGGGTTGCTGCTCTGCCACCGCCAGGAGTCGGCACACATCTCGGGCAACCCACGTTGGGCCCGCCAGCCCAGAACCTCGGCAGCAGCGGCAGGGTCGGCCCAGCACTCTGCGACGTCACCCGCACGCCGCTCAACGATGCGGTAAGGAACCTCCCGGCCGCACGCCGAACTGAAGGCCTCAACCACCTCAAGCACACTGTAGCCCCGACCCGTTCCCAGATTCAGCGTCGTTACAACGGGAAGATCCTTCATCCGCTGCAAGGCAGCCACATGCCCCTGGGCGAGATCCACCACATGGATGTAATCCCTCACGCCGGTGCCGTCCGGCGTAGGGTAATCGCCACCGAATACCTGCAATTCCTTCAGTCGGCCGACCGCCACCTGACTGACGTAAGGCATGAGATTGTTCGGTAGACCATTGGGGTCTTCGCCGATCTGGCCACTCTCATGAGCACCTACAGGATTGAAGTAACGCAGCAGCACGATCTTCCATTCGGGGTCGGCAGTGCCGACGTCGCGCAGGATATCCTCGCTCATCAGCTTGGTACGCCCATAGGGGTTCGTCGCCGAAGTCGGGAAATTCTCCCTGATGGGGACACTCGCGGGATCTCCGTATACCGTCGCAGAGGAACTGAATACCAGGCGCTTCACCCCGCATTCGCCCATCACCCGGGTCAGGGCCAGCACCCCGCCCAGATTATTCTCGTAGTAAGCCAGCGGCAGCCGAACCGACTCGCCCACCGCCTTCTTGGCCGCGAAGTGGATCACCGCATCGATGGCCGCCTCCGCGAAGACCCTGCGCAAGGCCTGCTCATCCCTGACGTCACAGATATGTACTGCAGCAAACTGCTTGTCGGCGAGCACAGCGACGCGCTCCAGGGCCACCGCGCTGCTGTTTGACAGATCGTCCAGCGCTACAACCTCAAAACCCGCCTGGAGCAGTTCTAGGCAAGTATGCGATCCGATATAGCCCGCCGCCCCGGTTACCAATATCCGCGCCATCTATCCCTCCTGAACTGGATTGCACTGCATCTGGAAAAAAACGTTGCAGAAATAAAAAAAGGCCGGGAACACCCGACCTTTCTTCATTAAAGCGCTCCGCCTCCGCAGATCACGCGGCAGCAGCTTCCTGCTCAACGGCCTCGCCTTCAGGACGATCCAGCAGTTCGACCAGCGCCATCGGCGCATTGTCGCCATCACGGAAACCGAACTTCAGGATGCGCAGGTAGCCGCCGTTGCGGGTGGCGTAGCGCGGGCCCAGTTCATCGAACAGCTTGACGACCATGTCGCGGTCGCGCAGGCGGTTGAAAGCCAGACGGCGATTGGACAGGCTGGGCTTCTTGCCCAGGGTGATCATCGGCTCGACCACGCGCCGAAGCTCCTTGGCCTTGGGCAGGGTCGTCTTGATGACTTCGTGGCGCAGGAGCGCGTTGGCCATGTTCCGGAACATCGCCTGACGGTGGCTGCTGGTCCGGTTAAGCTTGCGAAGACCGTTGCGGTGACGCATTTCTTTTCCTCACTTCCCGCCAATCAACCGAGCTTCTCGAGCCCGGCCGGTGGCCAGTTTTCCAGTTTCATGCCAAGGGTGAGGCCACGAGAGGCCAGCACTTCCTTGATCTCGTTCAGCGACTTCCGACCCAGATTGGGGGTCTTCAGCAGCTCGGTTTCCGTGCGCTGAATGAGATCGCCGATGTAGTAGATGTTCTCGGCCTTGAGGCAATTTGCCGAACGAACGGTCAGCTCCAGATCATCCACCGGGCGCAGCAGCACCGGATCAATGGACTGTTGCTTGGGGGGTTCGACCGACGCCGGAGTACCTTCCAGGTCGGCGAACACCGAGAGTTGATCCATCAGCACGCGGGCAGCGTAACGGATAGCCTCTTCAGGATCCACCGCGCCATTGGTCTCGATGTCAATGACCAGGCGATCCAGGTCGGTACGCTGCTCGACACGAGCGCTTTCAACCAGATAGCTCACCCGACGCACCGGGCTGAACGAAGCGTCCAGCATGATGCGGCCGATGGTCTTGCTTTCGCCGCTGACGGGACGGGCATTGCCGGGAACATAACCACGGCCTTCCTCGACCTTGATCTGCAGATCAAGCTTGCCACCAGGCGCCAGGTGCGCGATGACGTGCTCGGGGTTGATGATCTCGACATCGTGGCCGATCTCGATATCCCCCGCCTTGACGACACCCTCGCCCGACTTGGTCAGACGCAGCACCGTCTCGCTACGATTGTGCAGCTTGAGCACCACGCCCTTGAGGTTCAACAGCAGGTCGACGATGTCCTCGCGCATCCCATCGAGTGTGGAGTACTCGTGCAGCACGCCTTCGATCGACACTTCCGTCGCCGCATGACCCGGCAGCGAGGAAAGGAGGATGCGCCGCAGCGCATTCCCCAGGGTATGTCCGAAACCACGCTCGAACGGCTCCATGGTCACCCGCGCCTGCACGGGCGAAATGCTCTGGACGTCGATGATGCGCGGTTTCAGCAGTGCATTGCTTTGCATCAGCAGTTCCTCGGTACTAGGACAGACTTAGCACACCCGATCAACGGGAGTACAGTTCCACGACCAGGCCTTCATTGATGGTCGCAGGCAACTCCGCACGCTGCGGATACGCCTTGAACACACCCTTGGCGGCCTTCGCATCAACCTCAATCCACTCAGGGAAACCACGGGACTCGGCGGCCTCGAGCGCAGCCTTCACACGCAGATGCGCCTTCGCACGATCGGACAGTTCAATGACGTCGCCCGGACGAACGGTGTAGGAAGGAATATTCACCCGCTTGCCATTCACCAGCACGCCATTGTGACGCACGACCTGGCGAGCCTCAGCGCGGGACGCGCCGAAGCCCATTCGGTAGGCGACAGAATCCAGGCGACCTTCCAGCAGTTGCAGCAGATTCTCACCGGTCTGACCGCGGCGGCGATCCGCCTCGGCGTAAACCTTGCGGAACTGCGCTTCCAGAACGCCGTAGAGACGACGAATCTTTTGCTTTTCACGCAGTTGCACGCCATAACCAGACAGACGCTGGCCCGAGCGCTGACCATGCTGGCCAGGCGCGTAGGCGCGACGCTCAACGGAACACTTGTCGGTGAAGCACTTCTCACCCTTCAGGAACAGCTTTTCGCCCTCGCGACGGCACTGACGGCACTTGGGATCGAGATTACGAGCCACGTTTCAACTCCTTGTCAGATACGGCGCTTCTTCGGCGGACGGCAGCCGTTATGCGGGATCGGCGTGATGTCCGTGATGCTGGAGATCTTCATCCCCAGCGCATTCAGCGCACGCACTGCGGATTCACGGCCGGGGCCGGGCCCCTTGATCCGCACTTCCAGATTCTTGACGCCGCACTCTTGCGCGGCCTTGCCAGCAGCCTCGGCCGCGACCTGAGCCGCGAACGGGGTACTCTTGCGCGAGCCCTTGAAGCCAGCACCACCGGAAGTCGCCCAGGACAGCGCATTGCCCTGACGGTCGGTAATGGTGATGATGGTGTTGTTGAAGCTAGCGTGAACGTGCGCGATACCTTCGGCGACGTTCTTCTTGACCTTCTTCCGGACCTTCGTTGCACTCTTAGCCATTATTCGTCCCTATCACTTCTTGCCGGCGATTGCCTTGCGCGGGCCCTTGCGGGTACGCGCATTGGTCTGGGTGCGCTGACCGCGCACCGGCAGGCCGCGACGATGACGAACACCACGGTAGCAACCGAGGTCCATCAAGCGCTTGATGTTCATGGTGACTTCACGACGCAGGTCGCCTTCAACCACAAAGCGGCCAACCTCGTCACGCAGCTTTTCCATGTCGGATTCGGTCAGATCCTTGATCTTGGCCGAACGAACCACGCCAGCTGCGTCGCAGATCTTCTGAGCACGCGTACGGCCGATCCCATAGATGGCGGTCAGCGCAATCTCGGCATGCTTGTGGTTGGGAATGTTTACCCCAGCAATACGGGCCATCCGTTTACCCCAAAACGCGAAACATTAAATTTTAATACCGAGGATTGACTAGATCAACCCTGGCGTTGCTTATGACGGGGATCGGTGCAGATGACACGCACGACACCCTTGCGGCGAATGATCTTGCAGTTGCGGCAAAGCCGCTTGACTGACGCTTGAACTCGCATGTTCTTGCTCCTGTATCTCTACTTATTCACTTGGTCCGGAACACGATCCGGCCCTTGGTCAGGTCATAAGGCGTGAGCTGCACCGTCACCTTGTCTCCCGGGAGAATGCGGATGTAGTGCATCCGCATTTTTCCAGAGATGTGCCCAAGCACCATGTGACCGTTTTCGAGCTTTACCCTGAACGTTGCGTTGGGAAGATTTTCCGTGACCTCCCCTTGCATCTCGATGACGTCTTCCTTGGCCATGGGTTACCTGATCGGGAGTCCCGCACCTTTGAAATTAGCCTTCTTCAACAGACTCTCGTACTGGTGCGACATCACATAGGCCTGCACCTGCGACATGAAGTCCATCGTCACCACCACGATGATCAGCAGTGATGTTCCACCGAAGTAGAACGGCACGTTCCACTTGAGGATCAGGAACTCCGGCAACAGACACACCAGGGTGATATAGACCGCACCAGCCAGCGTCAGCCGCATCAGAATCTTGTCGATGTATCGAGCAGTCTGATCACCCGGCCGGATACCAGGAACGAACGCGCCACTCTTCTTCAGGTTGTCCGCCGTCTCACGGGCATTGAAAACCAGCGCCGTGTAGAAAAAGCAGAAGAAGACGATTGCCAGCGCGTACAGCATCACATAGATAGGCTGGCCCGGAGACAGAGTGGAAGCGATGTCCCGCAACCAGTACATGCCTTCCGAAGAACCAAACCACTGCCCCAGCGTTGCCGGAAACAGAATGATGCTCGAAGCAAAGATGGGGGGAATGACCCCCGACATATTCAGCTTCAACGGCAGGTGAGAACTTTGCCCGCCGTAGATCTTGTTCCCGACTTGGCGCTTAGCGTAGTTCACCAGGATCTTCCGCTGACCCCGCTCCACGAACACAACGAAACCCGTCACCAGAGCTACCAGCACGCAGATGAACAGCGCAGTGAAGGGGTGCATTGCGCCCGTTCTCACCAGTTCGAACAGGCCACCGATCGCATTCGGCAGGCCTGCAGCAATGCCCGCGAAGATGATGATGGAAATGCCGTTACCCACGCCGCGCTCGGTAATCTGCTCACCCAGCCACATGAGGAACATAGTGCCGGTGACCAGCGTCGCTACGGTCACGAAACGGAACAGCAAACCCGGATCCAGCACCAAGCCGGGCTGCCCCTCGAGCGCGATAGCGATCCCGAGCGACTGAGCCAAAGCCAGCACTAAGGTGCCGTAGCGGGTGTACTGCGTTATCTTCCGACGTCCGGCTTCGCCCTCCTTCTTCAACGCCTCCAACTGCGGCACAGCCACCGTCATCAACTGCATGATGATAGATGCAGAGATGTAAGGCATGATCCCGAGGGCGAAGATGGTAAAGCGCGAAAGCGCACCACCCGAAAACAAGTTGAATACACCGAGAATGCCGCCGGCCTGAGACTGGAAGAGCTCGGCCAATCGCTCGGGATCGATGCCGGGGACAGGAATGTGCGCGCCGATGCGATAAACAATCAGCGCGCCCACTAGGAACAGCAGGCGACGTTTGAGGTCGCCGAACCGTCCGGTATTTCCCAGCGTGGCTGCAGGATTCGCCACAATCGTTACCCTTGCTTACTCAGCGAACGAGCCGCCGGCCGCCTCGATGGCGGCACGCGCACCCCGGGTAGCCCCGACGCCGCGTAACACCACCTTCTTCGCTATCTCGCCGGACAGCACAACCTTGGCGGAGAGCGCATCGGCAGGAATCACGCCCGCCTGCTTCAGCACCAGCAGATCGACTTCTTCGACCGGTAGCTTAGCCAGTTCGGACAGACGAACTTCGACATTGCGGTCACGCGTCAACGAAACGAACCCCCGCTTCGGCAGACGACGCTGCAAAGGCATCTGACCGCCTTCGAAGCCAACCTTGTGGAAACCGCCAGCGCGGGATTTTTGACCCTTGTGGCCGCGGCCGCAGGTCTTGCCCAGGCCACTGCCCATGCCGCGACCGACACGGCGGCGGGCCGACTTGGAGCCGGCACCAGGTTTGATGGTATTCAGGCGCATCTCAGCCCTCGCACTTAACCAGGTAGGACACCTTGTTGATCATGCCCCGCACAGCCGGGGTATCGACCAGCTCCACCGTATGGTTGAGCCGACGCAGACCCAGACCACGCACGGTAGCGCGGTGGGACTGCTTGGTGCCGATCACGCTCTTGACCAGCGTGACCTTAATCTTCTTGTCGGACATGGCTTACCCCAGGATCTCTTCGACCGTCTTGCCACGCTTGGCAGCAATTTCAGCCGGAGTGTTGATCGCCAGCAGGCCGTTGATGGTGGCACGCACGACGTTGTACGGATTGGTCGATCCAATGCACTTGCAGATGATGTCGGTAACGCCCATCACCTCGAACACTGCACGCATCGGACCGCCGGCGATGATGCCGGTACCGCCGGGCGCCGGCTGCATCAGCACCGAAGCGGCGCCATGCTTGCCGATAACCGTGTGCTGCAATGTACCGTTCTTCAACGCCACCTTGGTCATCTTGCGACGCGCTTCATCCATCGCCTTTTGCACGGCGACCGGTACTTCACGGGACTTGCCTTTGCCCATTCCGATTCCGCCATCACCGTCGCCTACTACGGTCAGTGCCGCGAAACCGAGGATACGACCGCCCTTCACAACCTTAGTGACTCGGTTGATCGCGACCATCTTCTCGCGAAGACCGTCATCGCGCTCCTCGGAGGCCTGCGCGCGTTTGGTTTGCTGCTTAGCCATACGAATCCTCGCTTAGAACTTCAGACCGCCTTCGCGGGCAGCCTCAGCCAGCGCCTTCACGCGGCCGTGATACAGGAAGCCCGAGCGGTCGAAAGCGACCGTCTCGATCCCGGCAGCCTTGGCGCGCTCGGCAATCAACTTGCCGACCACTTCGGCCGCTTGCTTGTTGCCACCGTTGGCGACCTGCGCACGGACGGCAGGCTCCACGGTCGACGCGGCAGCCAGGACCCGGGAACCGCAACCGGAAATCACCTGCGCGTAGATGTGGCTGTTGGTACGGAACACGGCGAGGCGTACCGCCTTGAGCTCCGCGAGCTTGGCGCGGGTTTTGCGCGCACGGCGAAGACGAGTTTCTTTCTTGTTCATGACGAACCGCCTTACTTCTTCTTGGTTTCCTTGAGCACCACCACCTCGTCCGAATAACGGACGCCCTTGCCCTTGTAGGGTTCGGGAGAGCGGTAGGCCCGCACCTCGGCCGCGACCTGACCGACCTGCTGCTTGTCGATACCCTTGATCACGACTTCGGTCTGGGAGGGCGTCTCAACCTTCACGCCAGCGGGCATCTGATGCACCACCGGATGGGAGAAACCCAGCGAAAGATTCAGCTTGTCACCTTGAGCCTGGGCACGGTAACCAACGCCAACCAGCGTGAGCTTGCGCTCAAAACCCTTGGTCACGCCGTTCACCATGTTATTCACCAAGGCACGAACGGTACCGGACATCGCACGGGCGTTATCCGCACCATCCTTTGCCTTGCAGACGATGGCTTCGCCATCCTTCTCCACGCTGACAGCGGGGTGAATGGACTGACGCAGCGTGCCCAGCGGCCCCTTGATCGCAATCTCAGCGGCGGAGATGGTGACCTCAACGCCCGTCGGGATCGCGACCGGATTCTTCGCTACACGAGACATTGCGCTCCCCTTAGGCGACCAGGCAGATGACTTCGCCACCGACCCGGCTAGCGCGGGCGGCACGATCGGTCATCACGCCCTTGGGCGTGGAAACAATGGCAACGCCCAGGCCGTTCATGACGCGCGGCAGATCGTTGCTTCCCTTGTACACTCTCAGACCGGGGCGGCTGACGCGTTCGATGCGCTCAATCACAGGCCGGCCGGCGTAGTACTTCAGCGCGACATCGAGCGCAGCCTTGCCGCTCTCTTCCCGCACCGAAAAGTCATCGATGTAACCCTCATCCTTCAGCACCTTGGCGATCGCCACCTTGAGCTTCGAGGAGGGCATGCTCACGCTCACCTTCTGGGCCTGCTGCCCATTGCGGATGCGCGTCAGCATGTCGGCGATCGGATCGGACATACTCATCTTTGAATTCTCCTTACCAGCTCGCCTTGGTCATGCCAGGAACTTCGCCACGGAAAGCAATTTCACGCAGCTTGTTACGGCACAGACCGAACTTGCGGAACACCCCACGCGGACGGCCGGTCAGGCTGCACCGGTTGCGCTGACGAGAGGGACTGGCGTTGCGCGGGAGCTGCTGCAGCGCCAAGCGCGCAGACATGCGTTCTTCGTCGGACAGCTTGGTGTCCTTGATCTGAGCGATCAGCGCAGCACGCTTGGCGGCAAACTTCTCAACCAGCTTGCGACGCTTCTCTTCACGATTGATCAGAGCGAGTTTCGCCATGTCAGCCTCAATTCTTGAACGGGAACTTGAAAGCACCGAGCAGAGCACGGGCTTCCTGGTCATTCTTCGCGGTCGTCGTGATGCTGATGTTCATCCCGCGCAGCGCATCGATCTTGTCGTACTCGATTTCCGGGAAGATGATCTGCTCTTTGACGCCCAGGTTGTAGTTACCACGACCGTCGAAGCCTTTCGCAGCAATACCGCGGAAGTCACGCACACGCGGCAACGCAATGGTGATCAGACGATCCAGAAACTCGAACATCTGGGGGCCGCGCAGAGTCACCATGCAACCAATCGGATAACCTTCACGAATCTTGAAGCCCGCAATGGACTTACGCGCCTTCGTCGACACCGGCTTCTGACCAGCAATCTTGGTCATGTCACCGATCGCGTTCTCAAGCACCTTCTTATCACCAACTGCCTCACCCACACCCATATTCAGAGTGATCTTGGTGATGCGCGGCACTTCCATAACAGACTTGTAGCCGAACTGCTTTTGCAGATCAGGAACCACAGAATCCTTGTAGAACTGTTGCAAGCGAGCCATCGTTACTCCTTAGGCATCAACCAGCTCGCCGTTCGACTTGAAGACGCGAACCTTGCGGCCATCCTCAAGCACTTTCACCCCGACGCGATCGCCCTTCTGGGACGCCGGATTGAACAGCGCGACATTGGAAATATGGATAGGCATATCTTTCTCGACGATGCCACCGACTTCGCCCTTGAGTGGATTCGGACGCACGTGCTTCTTGACGCGATTCACGCCCTCAACCACCACATGCTCGTCATCCACGCGGCGCAGCACAGCACCGCGGCGACCGCGATCCTTGCCAGCCAGCACAATGACTTCGTCACCCTTGCGGATCTTGTTCATCTACCGACTCCTTAGAGCACTTCAGGCGCCAGCGAGACGATCTTCATGAACCGCTCGGAGCGCAGCTCGCGAGTAACCGGCCCGAAAATACGCGTGCCGATCGGCTCGAGCTTATTGTTCAGGAGAACTGCGGCGTTGTTGTCAAACTTCACCAGCGAACCATCAGGGCGACGCACACCCTTGGCGGTACGAACAACGACGGCGTTATAAACGTCGCCCTTCTTCACACGACCACGCGGCGCAGCATCCTTGATGGTGACCTTGATGATGTCGCCAATGCCGGCATAACGGCGCTTGGAACCACCAAGCACTTTGATGCACATAACCGAACGCGCGCCGGTGTTATCGGCGACATCCAGCCTGGACTGCATTTGAATCATGAATTTATCTCCAACTTATCCCGCGCTGCGGTCAGTCTTGGAACCCGTCAGGGTGGAATGCCCCGAGCGAGCACCGGAGCAAAGATTTAAAAGTATAACAGCTTGACGCCGCAGCGCCAAGCTGTTTTCAAATGCCGGCTCGCGATCCCGAGTTCAGATCACGCGGGCCTTCTCAACGACCCGGGTCACACGCCAGGTCTTGGTACGAGAGAGCGGACGACACTCTTCGATTTCCACCAGATCACCCTGCGCTGCCTCGCCATTCTCCACGTGAGCGTGGTACTTGGCAGAGCGCGTAATGATCTTGCTGTACAGAGGGTGCTTGACTCGCCGCTCAACCAGAACGGTTACCGTCTTATCCATCTTGTCACTGACCACACGCCCCACCAGGGCGCGGCGAACCTTCTGAACTTGCTGCTCGCTCATTGCTGACCCGCCTTCTCACACAGGATGGTCCGGACACGCGCGATGTCGCGACGGACCTTCCCGAGTTGACTCGTGTTACTCAGTTGCTGAGTCGCCAGCTGCATCCGCAGCGAGAACTGGGCCTTCAACAACTCAAGCAACTCCTGGTTCAGTTCTTCTGCGCCTTTGGCGCGGAGTTCACTCGCTTTCATGCTTACCCCACTTGGCGAGTAACGAACACCGTCTCCAGCGGAAGCTTAGCGGCTGCAAGCCGGAATGCCTCACGCGCGAGCGCTTCGTCCACGCCATCCATTTCGTAGAGCACCTTGCCGGGCTGGATCTCAGCGACCCAGTACTCGGGGTTACCCTTACCGTTACCCATCCGAACTTCAGCGGGCTTCTTGGAGATCGGCTTGTCCGGGAAAATCCGGATCCAGATCCGACCACCCCGCTTGATGTGACGGGTCATCGCGCGACGCGCAGACTCAATCTGACGAGCAGTCAGCCGGCCTCGGCCAACCGCCTTGAGCCCGTACTCGCCGAAGCTGACCTTAGCACCGCGCGTAGCAAGCCCGGTGTTACGGCCCTTCTGCTCCTTCCGATACTTTCTTCTCGAGGGCTGCAGCATTATTCACTCCTGCTTTCTTCTTGCCGGCCTTGGCCGTCGCCGCCCCGGCGGGCAGGACGACGACCCGGACGGCCTTCACCGTCACGCGGGGCACCACGGCGACCACGGCGATTGTCGGCCTCAGGCTCGGCGGCCGCCGGCTGCTCGTTGCGACCCAGCATTTCACCCTTGAACACCCAGACCTTGATGCCGATAACACCATAGGTGGTGTGCGCTTCGGAAACACCGTAGTCGATGTTCGCACGCAGGGTGTGCAGCGGAACGCGACCTTCGCGATACCACTCGGTACGAGCGATTTCGGCGCCATTCAGGCGACCGGAACTCATGATCTTGATGCCTTGAGCACCAAGACGCATGGCGTTCTGCATCGCGCGCTTCATGGCGCGGCGGAACATGATGCGCTTCTCGAGCTGCTGGGCGATGGAGTCCGCAATCAACTTCGCATCGATCTCGGGCTTGCGCACTTCCTCGATGTTCACATGAACAGGCACACCCACGATCTTCTGCAGATCGCGCTTCAGCGCCTCAATATCCTCGCCCTTCTTGCCGATAACGACACCCGGACGGGCACTGTAGAGCGTAACGCGCGCATTCTTGGCCGGACGCTCGATGATGACACGGCCAACCGACGCATGCGCCAGGCGCTTCTTCAGATAGTCGCGGACCTTCAGGTCCTCGTGCAGCATCTTCGAGAAATCCTGGCTGGAAGCAAACCAGCGGGAACCCCAATCGCGCGTGACAGCGAGACGGAATCCGGTGGGATGAATTTTCTGACCCATGAATACTCCTTACTCGCCGACAGACACGTAGATGTGGCAGGTGGGCTTGAGAATGCGGTTGCCCCGGCCCTTTGCGCGGGCAGTGAAACGCTTCAGCGTCGCACCTTCTTCCACGTAGATGGTCTTGACCTTTAGCGCATCAATGTCGGCACCGTCGTTGTGCTCGGCATTTGCGATAGCGGATTCGACAACCTTGCGGATGATCTTTGCACCACGCTTGGGGGAGAAAGCGAGGATGTTGAGAGCCTGGTCGACCGACTTGCCTCGCACCAGGTCAGCAACCAGGCGACCCTTTTGGGCCGACAGGCGCACGCCACGGAGAACGGCTTTGGTTTCCATGTCTTCTTACCTCTTCGCTTTCTTGCTGGCGGCGTGACCCTTGAAGGTACGCGTCAGCGCAAATTCACCCAGCTTGTGGCCGACCATGTTTTCGGACACATACACCGGGATGTGCTGACGGCCGTTGTGAACAGCGATCGTCAGGCCGACGAAGTCCGGCAGCACCGTGGAACGACGGGACCAGGTCTTGATCGGACGCTTGTCATTGCTCGCCCGCGCGGCGTCCACCTTCTTGAGGAGGTGCGCGTCGATGAACGGGCCTTTCTTGATAGAACGAGCCATCTGTTACCCCTTAACGCTTGTGACGACGCTGCACGATCATCGTGTCAGTGCGCTTATTGCGGCGAGTACGGTAGCCCTTGGTGGGCTGACCCCACGGGCTGACAGGAACACGACCCTCGCCGGTGCGACCTTCGCCACCACCGTGCGGGTGATCCACCGGGTTCATCGCAACGCCGCGAACAGTCGGACGGATGCCACGCCAGCGGTTAGCACCCGCCTTGCCGATCTTGCGCAGGCTATGCTCTTCGTTACCCACTTCACCAATGGTCGCGCGGCACTCGACGTGCACGCGGCGGATCTCACCGGAGCGCAGACGCAGCTGGGCATACACTCCTTCGCGCGCCAGCAACTGGACGGAGGTGCCAGCAGCACGGGCGAGCTGAGCCCCCTTGCCCGGCATCATTTCGACGCAGTGAATCGTGGAACCCACCGGGATGTTGCGGATCGGCAGGGCGTTGCCCGGCTTGATCGGCGCCTCGGCGCCGCTCACGATCTGCTGACCAACCTCGACACCGCGAGGGGCGATGATGTAGCGGCGCTCGCCATCGGCATAGCAAAGCAGCGCGATGTTCGCAGAGCGGTTAGGGTCATATTCCAGACGCTCGACCTTGGCGACGACGCCATCCTTGTTGCGGCGGAAGTCGATCACCCGATAGTGCTGCTTGTGGCCGCCACCTTGGTGGCGAACAGTCACCCGGCCACCGTTGTTACGGCCCGCGTTCTTGGTCTTCTTCTCGATCAGACCATCGAACGGGCGACCCTTGTGCAGATCGGGGTTGACCACCTTGACCATCGCACGACGGCCAGCGGAAGTCGGCTTGAGTTTTACCAGTGCCATGATCGATTACTCCCCAGCCGCAAAGTTGATTTCCTGGCCAGGCTTCAGACAAACGAAAGCCTTCTTCCAGTCCTTGCGACGGCCGATGGAACGGCCAAAGCGCTTGGTCTTGCCCTTCACATTTGCGATCTGGACCGACTTCACTTCAACCTTGAACAGCAGTTCGACGGCCGCCTTCACTTCAGGCTTGGTCGCGGTAGAGGCCACCTTGAAGATAACCTGCTCGTTCTTCTCGGCGATGAAAGTCGCCTTTTCGGAGATCTGCGGCGCCAGCAGCACCTGCAGCAAACGCTCCTGATTGATTGCGCTCATTGCCAGGCTTCCTCCATCTTCGCCAGCGCGCCCTTGGTCACCAGGACCTTGGGAAAACGAACCAGCGACACCGGATCGGCTTCCTGGACCTCGAGCACCAGAACCTTGTGCAGGTTGCGAGCGGACAGGAACAGGTTCTCGTCGACTTCGTCGGTAATCACCAGCACAGACTCCAGCCCCATGCCCTTCAGCTTCTGGGTCAGGAGACGAGTCTTCGGCGCCTCGACGCTGAAACTCTCCACTACAGCCAGGCGATCTTCACGCGCCAGCTGCGAAAGAATGGAGGCCACGCCAGCCCGATACATCTTGCGATTGACCTTCTGGCTAAAGTTCTCGTCAGGCGAGTTCGGGAAAATCTTGCCGCCACCACGCCACAGCGGGCTGGACGCCATACCGGCACGCGCGTTACCCGTACCCTTCTGGCGGAACGGCTTGCGTGTCGACTTGGAGACTTCGGACCGACCCTTCTGGGCACGATTGCCGGAGCGGGCATTCGCCATATAGGCGGTAACCACCTGATGGATCAGCGCTTCGTTGTAGTCGCGCCCGAACAGGGTATCGGAAGCCTGCAGCGTCGCTGCTGCCTGCCCCTGATCGTTCAAGAGTTTCAATTCCATTGCGTAACTCCCCTTAGGCCTTGACTGCCGGACGAACGACAACGTCACCGCCCTTGGCACCAGGCACCGCCCCCTTGATCAGCAGAAGCTGACGCTCGGCATCCACACGAACCACTTCCAGCCCTTGCGTGGTGCGCTGAGCAGCGCCGTACTGGCCGGCCATGCGCTTACCCGGGAAAACACGCCCCGGATCCTGCGCCATACCGATCGAGCCCGGCGAGTTGTGGGAAATGGAGTTACCGTGGGAAGCACGGTTGGAGGAGAAGTTGTGACGCTTGATCGGACCGGAGAAGCCCTTACCGATCGAGACACCCGTCACATCAACTTTTTGACCAACGGAAAAGATCTCCGCGGAGATGACATCACCCGCTTTGAAACCAGCGAGCTGCTCACCCTCGACACGGAACTCCTTGAGACCTCGGCTCGGCTCGACGCCGGCCTTGGCAAGATGACCCGCCGCGGCTTTAACCAGACGGCTAGCACGACGCTTGCCGAATGCGACCTGAACCGCAGCATAGCCGTCGGATTCAGGCGTCTTGATCTGGGACACGCGATTGTCGGACACGTCAAGCACAGTCACCGGAATGGAACGACCATCCTCGGCAAAAATGCGAGTCATGCCAACCTTGCGTCCAACAAGGCCTAGACTCATTTTTTTCTCCTGATTCCCGGTTGCGATTGACCGGGGTCGCTCAAATTATTGCGCCAATAGGCACAAAGGCCGGATTATACCGGCCTTTTTCAAAATCCCGCAAGCGGACTGCTTACTGGAGCTTGATCTCGACATCCACGCCCGCCGGCAGATCCAACTTCATCAGCGCATCCACCGTCTTATCGGTGGGATCGATGATGTCCATCAGACGTTGATGGGTGCGGATCTCCATCTGATCGCGGGACGTCTTGTTCACGTGCGGCGAACGCAGCAGGTTGAAACGCTCGATACGGGTGGGCAGCGGAACGGGGCCGCGCACAACCGCACCGGTACGCTTCGCAGTCTCGACGATCTCCAGCGCAGACTGGTCGATCAGGCGATAGTCGAAAGCTTTCAGACGGATGCGGATTTTCTGGTTCTGCATGATTTATCCCAAAGAGCGATGAGGCGACACGACGGTCGCCCCGGATAGAAATTACTCGATGATCTTGGCGACGACGCCGGCGCCGACGGTACGGCCGCCTTCGCGGATCGCGAAGCGCAGACCTTCTTCCATGGCGATCGGAGCGATCAGCTTCACGGTGATCGACACGTTGTCACCCGGCATCACCATCTCGGTGCCTTCCGGCAGCGCGATGGAACCGGTCACGTCCGTGGTACGGAAGTAGAACTGCGGACGGTAGTTGTTGAAGAACGGCGTGTGACGACCACCCTCTTCCTTCGACAGCACGTAGATTTCGCCGGTGAAGTGGGTGTGCGGGGTGATGGAGCCCGGCTTGCACAGCACTTGGCCACGCTCCACGTCTTCACGCTTGGTACCGCGCAGCAGCACGCCGACGTTGTCACCTGCCTGACCCTGATCCAGCAGCTTGCGGAACATTTCCACACCGGTGCAGGTGGTCTTGACGGTGGGCTTGATGCCGACGATTTCGATTTCTTCGCCAACCTTCACGATGCCGCGCTCGACACGACCGGTCACCACGGTGCCGCGGCCGGAGATCGAGAACACGTCTTCGATCGGCAGCAGGAAGGGCTTGTCGATGGCACGTTCCGGGGTCGGGATGTAGCTATCCAGGGCGTCGGCCAGACGGAAGATCGCCGGCTCACCGATGTCGGACTGATCACCTTCCAGCGCCTTCAGCGCGGAACCCTTGACGATGGGAATGTCGTCGCCCGGGAAGTCGTACTTGGACAGCAGCTCGCGCACTTCCATTTCGACCAGCTCGAGCAGCTCTTCGTCGTCGACCATGTCGCACTTGTTCAGGAAGACGATGATGTACGGCACACCGACCTGGCGAGCCAGCAGGATGTGCTCGCGCGTCTGCGGCATCGGGCCATCAGCGGCCGAGCACACCAGGATCGCGCCGTCCATCTGCGCCGCACCCGTAATCATGTTCTTCACGTAGTCGGCGTGCCCCGGGCAATCCACGTGGGCATAGTGGCGCGTGGCCGTCTCGTACTCGACGTGCGCGGTGTTGATCGTGATGCCGCGAGCCTTCTCTTCCGGCGCCGCATCGATCTGATCGTAGGCCTTCGCCTCGCCACCGAACTTCTTCGACAGAATCGTCGTGATCGCCGCCGTCAGCGTCGTCTTGCCGTGGTCAACGTGGCCGATCGTGCCTACGTTCACGTGCGGCTTCGTCCGCTCAAACTTACCCTTAGCCATTGCTCTTCCTCGTAGCTCTTAGTTATTACTTGCGATTGTTGATGACTGCTTCGGCGACACTCTTGGGCGCCTCGGAGTAGTGCTTGAACTCCATGGAGTAGGTCGCGCGCCCCTGCGACAGCGAGCGCAACTGGGTCGCGTAGCCGAACATCTCGGCCAGCGGCACCTCGGCCTTGATCTCCTTCATGCCGCCAGGAAGGTCGTCCATACCCTGGACGATGCCGCGACGCCCGGAAAGATCGCCCATGACGTTACCCATGTAGTCTTCCGGCGTTTCAACCACGACAGCCATCATCGGCTCAAGCAGCACCGGGTTGGCCTTGCGCATCGCATCCTTGAACGCCATGGACGCGGCCATCTTGAAGGCGTTTTCGTTCGAGTCCACATCGTGGTAAGAGCCATCGAACAGCGTAACTTTCACATCCACCACCGGGAAGCCGGCCAACACGCCGTTCGGCAGAGTATCCTGCAGCCCCTTGTCGACCGCGGGAATGTACTCGCGCGGGACCACGCCGCCCTTGATGGCGTCAACGAACTCGTAACCCTTGCCGGTCTCGTTCGGCTCCAGCTTGATCCAGACGTGACCGTACTGACCACGGCCACCGGACTGCTTGACGAACTTGCCTTCCTGCTCGACCGACTTGCGGATCGCTTCGCGGTAGGCGACCTGAGGCGCGCCGACGTTCGCCTCGACGTTGAACTCACGCTTCATGCGGTCAACGATGATCTCGAGGTGCAGTTCGCCCATGCCGGAAATGATGGTCTGACCAGACTCTTCGTCGGTGCGCACACGGAAAGACGGATCTTCCGCAGCCAGACGACCCAGCGCGATACCCATCTTCTCTTGGTCACTCTTGGTCTTCGGCTCGACGGCCACGTGAATGACTGGATCGGGGAATACCATGCGCTCCAGGATGATTGGCGCAGAGGGATCGCACAGGGTCTCGCCGGTGGTCACCTCCTTCAAGCCAACGCAGGCGGCGATGTCGCCGGCCAGCACTTCCTTGATTTCCTCGCGTTCATTGGCGTGCATCTGCAGGATGCGGCCGATGCGCTCCTTCTTGCCCTTGACTGAGTTCAGCACGGTTTCGCCAGAGCTCAGCACACCGGAGTAGACGCGCACGAAGGTGAGTTGCCCCACGAACGGGTCGGTCATCAGCTTGAACGCCAGCGCCGAGAACTTCTCGCCGTCATCCGCCTTGCGCACCACTTCCACTTCATTGTCATCAGTACCCGCGACAGGCGGAATATCCACAGGCGAAGGCAGGAACTCGATGACCGCGTCCAGCATCCGCTGCACGCCCTTGTTTTTGAACGCAGTACCGCACAGCATGGGCTGGATCTCACACGCGATCGTGCGCGTACGCAGACCGAGCTTGATCTGGTCCTCGGAAAGCTCGCCGTTCTCGAGATAGGTGTTCATGAGTTCTTCGGAAGCCTCGGCGGCCGCCTCGACCATCTGCTCGCGCCAAGACTCGGCATCAGCCTGCAACTCCGAAGGGATGTCGCGGTACTCGAACTTCATGCCCTGGGAAGCCTCATCCCAGATGATCGCCTTCATCTTGATCAGGTCGACGACGCCGGTGAACGTGTCTTCTGCCCCGATGGGGATCACGATAGGAACAGGATTCGCCTTCAGGCGTGCCTTCATCTGGTCCACGACCTTGAAGAAGTTGGCACCAGAGCGGTCCATCTTGTTCACGAAAGCAAGGCGAGGAACCTTGTACTTGGTCGCCTGGCGCCACACCGTCTCGGACTGAGGCTGCACGCCACCCACGGCGCAATACACCATGCAGGCACCGTCCAGCACCCGCATGGAGCGCTCGACTTCGATAGTGAAGTCAACGTGCCCCGGCGTGTCGATGATGTTGAAGCGATGCTCCGGCAGGGAGAGATCCATGCCCTTCCAGAAGCAGGTGGTCGCAGCGGAGGTGATGGTGATGCCACGCTCCTGCTCCTGCGCCATCCAGTCCATGGTCGCAGCGCCATCGTGCACTTCACCGATCTTGTGATTCACACCGGTGTAATAGAGGATGCGCTCGGTCGTAGTCGTCTTGCCGGCGTCGATGTGAGCGGAGATACCGATGTTGCGGTAGCGCTCGATAGGAGTCTTGCGAGCCACGATACTATTCCTGCCTTGGAGAGATCCCGCGGAAGCCGCGCCGATCTGATTATTGCGTTACAAAACAATCGAGCCCTTCGCAGGGCCCGATATACCGCTCACTAGACAAATCAGAAGCGGTAATGCGAGAACGCCTTGTTGGCCTCGGCCATACGATGCACTTCTTCGCGCTTCTTCATCGCGGCGCCCCGACCTTCAGCCGCCTCGAGCAACTCACCCGCCAGGCGCTGGGCCATCGACTTCTCAGCCCGCTTGCGGGCCGCTTCGCGCAGCCAGCGCATGGACAGCGCCATGCGACGGGAAGGACGAACCTCGACCGGCACCTGGTAGTTGGCACCACCAACGCGGCGGCTCTTCACTTCCACCACAGGCTTGACGTTCGCAACCGCGGCGGCAAAAACCTCCAGCGGATCCTTGCTGGCCTTGCTGGTGATGTGCTCGAACGCACCATAGACAATGCGCTCGGCGACGGATTTCTTGCCCGCCTGCATGATCACATTGATAAACTTGGAAACATCCTGAGAGCCGAACTTCGGATCAGGCAGGACTTCACGCTTGGGTACTTCACGACGACGCGGCATGACAACCTCTCGCTAATTTTTTGCCGACAATCAGGCTTTCTTCGGGCGCTTGGCGCCGTACTTGGAGCGCGATTGCTTCCGGTCCTTGACACCCTGCAAGTCTAGGGAGCCACGCACGATGTGGTAACGCACACCCGGCAAGTCCTTTACACGGCCACCGCGAATCAGGACCACGGAGTGCTCCTGCAGGTTGTGACCCTCGCCGCCGATGTAGGAGATGACCTCGAAACCGTTGGTCAGACGAACCTTCGCTACCTTACGCAGCGCCGAGTTCGGCTTCTTCGGAGTCGTGGTATAGACGCGGGTGCAGACACCACGCTTCTGCGGGCAAGCCTCCAGCGCAGGCACCTTGCTCTTGGTGACCTCCATCTGCCGCGGCTTGCGGACCAGCTGATTGATTGTTGGCATAGCTTAAGAATTTCCCAAAAAACCGAGGCAGCCCACCACGGGCCGCCTCGGGCGGTTTATTCCGGCTGCGACTGACTACGATTGGTCAGTCCACAAAAAGAGGCCGGATTTTAGGCCGGAGACAAAACGAAAGTCAACTCGCCTGAATGTCCTGCGGCGCTTCGACAACAGGTTCCACCGGAGCCCATGCGTGCTCGGCGCCAAGATCGTCGCCCTGAGCCTGCGACTTGCGGCTGCGGTGATAGGCCAAGCCGGTACCCGCCGGGATCAGGCGACCAACGATAACGTTCTCCTTCAGACCGCGGAGTTCGTCGCGTTTGCCCATGATCGCGGCTTCCGTCAACACGCGGGTCGTTTCCTGGAAGGAAGCCGCGGAGATGAAGGAGTCGGTGGACAGCGAGGCCTTGGTGATGCCCAGCAGCACGTTCTCGTACTGAGCCGGCAGCTTACCTTCCGCGTTGATGCGATCGTTTTCGTCCAGCACTTCGGAACGCTCGACCTGCTCTTCGCGGATGAACTTGGTGTCGCCCGGGTCGGTGATCACAACGCGGCGCAGCATCTGGCGAACAATCACTTCGATGTGCTTGTCGTTGATCTTCACACCTTGCAGACGGTACACGTCCTGCACTTCGTCGATGATGTAACGGGCCAATTCGCCGATACCCTGCAGGCGCAGGATGTCGTGCGGATCGGCTGGGCCGTCGACGATGAGCTCGCCCTTGTTCACTACCTGACCGTCGTGGACCATCAGGTGCTTGTCCTTCGGGATCAGGAATTCGTGCACCGTACCGTCCGGCTCGGTGATCACCAGGCGCTGCTTGCCCTTGGTGTCCTTGCCGAAGGAAACGGTACCGGTGTACTCGGCCAGCAGCCCTGCATCCTTGGGCGAACGGGCTTCGAACAACTCGGCAACACGCGGCAGACCACCGGTAATGTCGCGGGTCTTGGCGGATTCCTGCGGAATACGTGCAAGCACATCGCCCACGCTCACCTGCTGGCCGTCCTTCACGGTGATCAGCGATCCCACCTGGAAGGTGATGGTCACCGGGTGATCCGTACCCGTGATCTTCACCTCCTGGCCTTGCTCGTCGAACAGCTTCACCTGCGGGCGCACGCCCTTGGCGGAGCCCGAGCTGGAGCGGCGCTTGGAGTCGATGACCACCAGCGTCGACAGACCAGTCACTTCGTCGATCTGCTTGGCGACGGTGGCGCCCTCTTCCACATTCTCGAACTTCACGATACCGCTGTATTCGGTAACGATAGGACGGGTGTGCGGATCCCAACTGGCCAGCTGCGCACCAGCCTTGACGGTTGCGCCGTCATCCACCGCCAGCGTGGCGCCGTACGGCAGTTTGTGACGCTCGCGCTCGCGGCCCATGTCGTCGGCGACCACCAGTTCGGCCGAGCGGGCGATGACCACCTTCTCGCCCTTCGGGTTGGAGACGTAGCGCATGTTGCCGGCGAAGCGGATGGTACCGGCCGACTTGGCCTCGACACCACTGGCAGCCGCGGCCCGGGATGCCGCGCCACCGACGTGGAAGGTACGCATCGTCAGCTGGGTGCCCGGCTCGCCGATCGACTGCGCAGCGATCACACCGACCGCCTCGCCTGCGTTGACCATGCTGCCGCGGCCCAGGTCACGGCCGTAGCACTTGGCGCACAGACCGTAACGGGTTTCGCAGGTCAGCGGCGTACGGACCTTGACCTCGTCCACCCCCAGGCTTTCGATCAGTTCAACCGCGTCTTCGTCCAGCAGCGTGCCGGCCTCGATGGCGGTTTCCTGGGTATCCGGGTTGACGACGTCCTCGGCGCAGACACGGCCCAGGATGCGCTCGCGCAGCGGTTCGACGACTTCCCCGCCCTCGATCAGGGCCTTCATGTTGAAGCCTTCACGCGTGCCGCAATCGTCCTCGATAACCACCAGATCCTGCGTCACGTCCACCAGACGACGAGTCAGGTAGCCGGAGTTCGCGGTCTTCAGCGCGGTATCGGCCAGGCCCTTACGGGCGCCGTGCGTCGAGATGAAGTACTGCAGAACGTTCAGACCTTCACGGAAGTTGGTGGTGATCGGCGTTTCGATGATCGAGCCGTCAGGCTTGGCCATCAGGCCCCGCATGCCGGCCAGCTGGCGGATCTGGGCGGCGGAACCCCGCGCGCCGGAGTCGGCCATCATGTAGATGGAGTTGAAGGACTCCTGCTTGACCGTCGAGCCTTCGCGGTTGGTCACCTCCTCCTGGCCCAGCTGCTCCATCATCGCCTTCGCCACCTGGTCGCCGCAGCGGCCCCAGATATCGACGACCTTGTTGTAGCGCTCACCGTCGGTCACCAGACCGGAGGTGTATTGCTGGGCGATCTCCTTTACCTCGGACTCGGCCGCGCGGATCAGGTCTTCCTTCAGGTTCGGAACCAGCATGTCCTTCACCGCGATGGAAATGCCGGCACGCGTCGCCAGACGGTAGCCGAACTGCATCAGCTGATCAGCGAAGATCACCGTCGCGCGCAGACCGCAACGGCGGAAGGACGCGTTGATCAGCTTGGAGATTTCCTTCTTCTTCAGCGGCTTGTCGATAACGCTGAACGGCAGGCCGGCCGGCAGGATCTCCGACAGGATGGCACGGCCGGCGGTGGTGTTGTGGCGCACCACGCGCTCCAGGCGCTCGCCCTCGGGACCGCGATCAAATTCCTTCAGACGCACGGTCACCCGGGCGTGCAGCGAAATCTGGCCGGATTCGTAGGCGCGCTTCACCTCGCCTACGTCGGCGAACAGCATGCCTTCGCCCGGTACGTTCACCCCCTCGCGGGTGGCGTAGTACAGACCCAGCACGATGTCCTGCGACGGCACGATGATGGGATCGCCGTTGGCGGGCGACAGCACGTTGTTGGAGGCCAGCATCAGCGTGCGGGCTTCCATCTGCGCTTCCAGCGACAGGGGAACGTGGACCGCCATCTGGTCGCCGTCGAAGTCGGCGTTGAAGGCCACGCAGACCAGCGGGTGCAGCTGGATCGCCTTGCCTTCGATCAGCACCGGCTCGAAAGCCTGGATGCCGAGACGGTGCAGGGTCGGTGCGCGGTTCAGCATCACCGGATGCTCGCGGATCACCTCTTCCAGGATGTCCCAAACCACGGGCTCTTGGGACTCCACCATCTTCTTCGCCTGCTTGATGGTCGTAGCCAGTCCCATCAGTTCCAGCTTGTTGAAGATGAAGGGCTTGAACAGTTCCAGCGCCATCAGCTTCGGCAGGCCGCACTGGTGCAACTTGAGCTGCGGGCCCACGGTAATGACGGAACGGCCGGAGTAGTCGACGCGCTTGCCCAGCAGGTTCTGACGGAAACGACCGCCCTTGCCCTTGATCATGTCGGCCAGCGACTTCAGCGGACGCTTGTTGGCACCGGTCATCGCCTTCCCGCGACGGCCGTTGTCAAGCAGGGAGTCCACCGACTCCTGCAGCATGCGCTTCTCGTTGCGGACGATGATGTCCGGCGCCTTCAGTTCCAGCAGCCGCTTCAGGCGGTTGTTCCGGTTGATGACGCGGCGGTAGAGGTCGTTCAGGTCAGAGGTAGCGAAACGGCCGCCGTCCAGCGGCACCAGCGGGCGCAGGTCCGGCGGCAGCACCGGCAGCACTTCCAGGATCATCCATTCCGGCTTGATGCCGGACTGCTGGAAAGCCTCCAGCACCTTCAGGCGCTTGGAGAACTTCTTGATCTTGGCTTCGGAGTTGGTGGTTTCGAGGTCGCCACGCAACTTTTCGATCTCGAGGTTCACGTCCAGCGTGCGCAACAACTCACGAATGCCTTCGGCGCCCATCACTGCGTCGAAGTCGTCACCGTATTCCTCGACCTTCGCGAGGTAGTCGTCCTCAGTCAGCAACTGAGCACGGTTGAGCGGGGTCATGCCGGGCTCGACGACGACAAAGGCTTCGAAATACAGCACGCGCTCGATGTCGCGCAGGGTCATGTCCAACACCATGCCAAGACGGCTGGGCAGGCTCTTCAGGAACCAGATGTGGGCAACGACGCTGGCGAGTTCGATGTGCCCCATGCGCTCGCGGCGCACCTTGGACAGGGTCACCTCGACGCCGCACTTCTCGCAGATCACGCCGCGATGCTTCAGGCGCTTGTACTTGCCGCAGAGGCACTCGTAGTCCTTCACCGGCCCGAAGATCTTGGCGCAGAACAGGCCATCGCGCTCGGGCTTGAAGGTACGGTAGTTGATCGTCTCCGGCTTCTTGACTTCGCCATAGGACCACGACCGGATCTTGTCCGGCGAGGCGAGGCCGATCGTAATCGCTTCGAACTCTTCCTCGTTCGGCAGGGTTTGCTTGAACAGGTCAGCGAGCAGGCTCTTCATGTATCACTCCATCCGGCACATGCGGGTTGCGCAATGTGCGGGTTCAATCGCGGTCCAGATCGATGTCGATCGCCAGGGAACGAATTTCCTTCACCAGCACGTTGAAGGACTCGGGCATCCCAGAGTCGATCTTGTGTTCGCCCTTGACGATGTTTTCGTACACCTTGGTACGGCCGGTAACGTCGTCCGACTTGACCGTCAACATCTCCTGCAAGGTATATGCCGCGCCGTAAGCCTCGAGCGCCCACACTTCCATTTCCCCGAAACGCTGGCCGCCGAACTGCGCCTTGCCGCCCAGCGGCTGCTGCGTCACCAGCGAGTACGGGCCGGTGGAGCGCGCATGCATCTTGTCATCGACCAAGTGGTGCAGCTTCAGCACGTGCTTGTAGCCCACGGTGACCTTGCGCTCGAAGGGCTCGCCAGTGCGACCGTCAAATAGCGTCACCTGGCCGCCGACCGGGAGGCCGGCCAGTTCCAGCATCTTGGAGATCTCTTCTTCCTTGGCTCCATCGAACACCGGGGTCGCGAACGGTACGCCCTTCTTCAGGTTCGAGGCCAGTTCGACGACGTCCTCGTCGCTGAACCCGGAGAAGTCTTCCGGCTTGCCGCTGCCGTTGTAGATCTCCTCCAGCAGGCCGCGGACTTCACTGGCGGCTGCATTCGCACGCAGCATCTTGTCCAGGCGCTGGCCCAGGCCCTTGGCCGCCCAGCCAAGGTGGGTTTCCAGGATCTGACCGATGTTCATCCGCGAGGGCACGCCCAGCGGGTTCAGCACGATGTCGACCGGCGTGCCGTCTTCCATATAAGGCATGTCTTCGACCGGAACGATCTTGGACACCACACCCTTGTTGCCGTGACGGCCGGCCATCTTGTCGCCCGGCTGCAGGCGGCGCTTCACCGCCAGGTACACCTTGACCATCTTCTGCACGCCCGGGGGCAGCTCATCGCCCTGGGTGAGCTTCTTCTTCTTGATCTCGAAGGCCTGTTCGAAGTCCTTGCGGGTCTTTTCCAGGCCTTCACGGATGGCTTCGAGCTGGATCGCCAGCTCTTCGTCCGCCATGCGAATGTCGAACCAGTGATAGGGCTCCAGCGTGTCCAAGTATTCGACGGTGATCGCAGTACCCTTGCTCAGCTTCTTCGGACCTCCGTTGGCCTTCTGGCCAACAATCATGCGCTGGATACGCGCGAAGGCGTCCCGCTCCACGATGCGCATCTGGTCGGCCAGATCGGTTTTGAAGCTGCGCAGCTGATCGTCGATGATGGACTGGGCGCGCTTGTCGCGCTCGATGCCCTCGCGGGTGAAGACCTGCACGTCGATGACAGTGCCAGTCATGCCGGACGGGACGCGCAGCGAAGTGTCCTTAACGTCGGAAGCCTTCTCGCCGAAGATCGCGCGCAGCAGCTTCTCCTCCGGCGTCAGCTGGGTTTCTCCCTTGGGCGTGACCTTGCCGACCAGCACGTCGCCGGCTTCGACTTCGGCACCGATGTAGACAATGCCGGACTCGTCCAGACGGGACAGTTGGGCTTCGCCCAGCGACGCGATGTCGCGGGTGATTTCCTCAGGCCCCAGCTTGGTATCGCGCGCGACGACGGTCAGTTCCTCGATGTGGATCGAGGTGAAGCGATCATCGGCAACCACGCGCTCGGAGATCAGGATCGAGTCTTCGAAGTTGTAGCCATTCCAGGGCATGAACGCGACCAGCATGTTCTGGCCGAGCGCCAGTTCGCCCAGATCGGTGGAGGCACCGTCGGCAATCACATCGCCCTTGGCGATGCGGTCGCCCACCTTCACCACCGGACGCTGGTTGATGTTGGTGTTCTGGTTGGAACGGGTGTACTTGATCATGTTGTAGATGTCGACGCCGACTTCACCCGCAAGGGTTTCGGCATCGTTCACCCGCACCACGATACGCTGGGCATCGACGTAGTCGACCAGGCCGCCACGCTTCGCCTGCACCGCGGTGCCCGAGTCCACTGCCACGGTGCGCTCGATGCCGGTGCCGACCAACGGCTTCTCCGGACGCAGGCAGGGAACCGCCTGACGTTGCATGTTGGCGCCCATCAACGCACGGTTGGCGTCGTCGTGCTCAAGGAACGGAATCAGCGAGGCTGCGACAGACACGATCTGACCCGGCGCCACATCCATGTACTGGACCTGGTCGGCACTCGCCAACGTAAATTCGCCCTTGTGGCGGCAAGAGATGAGATCGCCTTCCAAAGTGCCGCCGCCGCCGATCTCAGCGTTCGCCTGCGCGATCACGTACTGGCCTTCCTCAATCGCCGACAGGAAGTCGATCTGATCGGTGACCTTGCCATCCGCCACCTTGCGATATGGCGTCTCGAGGAAGCCGTGACGGTTGGTGCGGGCGTACACCGCCAGCGAGTTGATCAGACCGATGTTCGGGCCTTCCGGCGTCTCGATCGGGCACACCCGGCCGTAATGGGTCGGGTGTACGTCACGAACTTCGAAGCCAGCACGTTCGCGGGTCAGACCGCCCGGGCCAAGCGCGGAAACGCGGCGCTTATGGGTGATCTCGGACAGCGGATTGGTCTGGTCCATGAACTGGGAGAGCTGGCTGGAGCCGAAGAACTCCTTGATCGCGGCCGAGATGGGCTTGGCGTTGATCAGGTCATGCGGCATCAGGTTGTCAGACTCAGCCTGGGACAGACGCTCCTTCACCGCACGCTCGACACGGACCAGGCCGGCACGGAACTGGTTCTCGGCCAGTTCGCCAACGGACCGCACCCGACGGTTCCCCAGGTGGTCGATATCGTCGATCTCGCCGCGGCCGTTGCGCAGTTCAACCAACACGCCGATCACGGCCAGGATGTCTTCGTTGGCCAGCACGCCGACACCTTCCTCGCCGTGGGGACCGACCTTCTCATAGAAACGTTTCAGCCAGCCCGGCGCCTTGTCGTCGATCTTCTCGGGATAGGCACGACGGTTGAACTTCATGCGGCCGACGGAGGACAGGTCATAGCGTTCTTCCGCGTAGAACAACCCCTGGAACAGGGCTTCCACCGCGTCCTCGGTGGGCGGCTCGCCCGGACGCATCATGCGGTAGATCGCGACCTTGGCAGCCCACTGGTCGGCCGTTTCGTCGATACGCAGCGTCTGCGAGATGTAGCCGCCGCGGTCGAGGTCATTGATGTAGAGGGTCTGCAGGTCGACAACGCGGGCGTCGCGCAGCTTGCCGAGTAGATCTTCGGTGATCTCGTCGTTGGCACGGGCGACCAGTTCGCCGGTTTCCGCGTCCACAACGTTCTTGGCAATCACACGACCGAGCATGAAGTCGTCCGGCACCGCAATGGTCTTGACGCCGGCTTGATCCAGTTCACGGATATGCTTGGCGGTGATGCGCTTGTCGCGCGCCACGATCACCTTGCCATCCGGCGTCACGATGTCGAAGCGGGCCACTTCGCCACGCAGGCGATCCGGCACCAGTTCGAACTGCGCACCTTCGGGCGCCAGTTGGAAGGCATCGAAGTCGTGGAAGGTCTCGAGGATCTCTTCCGGCGTCATCCCGATGGAGCGCAGCAGGATGGTCACCGGCATCTTGCGCCGACGGTCGACGCGGAAGTACAGGTAATCCTTGGGATCGAACTCGAAGTCCAACCAGGAGCCACGGTAGGGAATGATGCGGGCGGAGAACAGCAGCTTGCCGGAGGAGTGGGTCTTGCCACGGTCGTGCTCGAAGAACACGCCCGGAGAACGGTGCAGCTGGGAAACGATCACCCGCTCAGTGCCGTTGATGACGAAGGAGCCGGTGTCCGTCATGAGCGGAATCTCGCCCATATAGACTTCCTGCTCCTTCACCTCCTTGATGGTTTCCTTGGGCGCTTCACGGTCCATGATGACCAGGCGGACGCGCGCGCGCAGCGGCGACGCGAAGGTCAGACCGCGCTGTTGGCATTCCTTCACATCGAACGCCGGCTCGCCCAGCATGTACTGGACGAACTCCAGCCGGGCGTTGCCGCTATGGCTGGAGATCGGGAAAATCGAGGTGAACGCCGCTTGCAGGCCCTGGTTGTGCCGCGTTTCAGGCAACGTTTCCGCTTGCAGGAACGAGGCGAACGACTCGATTTGGGTGGCGAGCAGGAAAGGCGCATCGAGCACGGCCGCGCGCTTGGCGAAGCTCTTGCGGATACGCTTCTTCTCAGTGTAGGAATACGCCATGAATGCTCCGGCTAGAGGTCGAACTTCGAAAAGACAGAACACAGCGCCCGCGGTTGCCTAGATATCTGAAAAAAACTGCAACACTTCTAGGGACGCTTTGTTCTGGCTTCATGCTTCAGTACAAAGCACGAAAGGGCTGGCACCCCTAGGAGCGCCAGCCCTGCTGGAAAGGCGAGTATTACTTGATCTCGACCTTGGCGCCAGCGTCTTCCAGTTGCTTCTTCAGCGCGTCGGCGTCGGCCTTGGACACGCCCTCCTTCACGGCCTTCGGCGCGCCGTCGACGACGTCCTTGGCTTCCTTCAGGCCCAGACCGGTGGCGGCACGGACGACCTTGATGACTTCGACCTTCTTCTCGCCAGCGGCGGTCAGGATCACGTCGAACTCGGTCTTCTCTTCAGCGGCCGGAGCAGCAGCACCGCCGGCACCCGGAGCAGCCACTGCCAGGGAGGCTGCCGACACGCCAAACTTCTCTTCGAACGCCTTGACCAGGTCGTTCAGTTCCATAACGGTCATCGCGCCAACGGCTTCGAGGATGTCTTCTTTGCTGATAGCCATATCAAATCACTCCAAAATCGAAACTATTCTGAAAACTGTAGTGCCTGAGGCTCAGGCAGCCACGCCTTCTTCCTCGCGCTTCTTGGCGAGGGCGGCGAGAGCACCTGCGAAGCCGGAAACCGGCGCCTGCATGACACCCAGCAGCGTGGCGAGCAACTCTTCGCGGCTCGGGATCGAAGCGAGCGCCTGCACGCCGGCCTTGTCGAGCGTCTTGCCCGCATAGGAACCGGCCTTCAGCACCAGCTTGTCATTACCCTTCGCAAAGTCATTGAGCACCTTGGCAGCGGCAACCGGATCTTCCGAAATGCCATAGATCAGCGGACCGGTAAGCTGGTCAGCCAGATCGGCAAACGGGGTATCGGCGATCGCACGACGCACCAGAGTGTTCTTCAGCACACGCAAGTAAACGCCAGACTCGCGGGCCTTTGCACGCAGCGTGGTGAGATCGCCCACCGCGATGCCGCGATACTCGGCCACCGCGATGGTCTGGGCGTTGGCCACTTGTGCCGACACCTCTGCCACTACGGCTTTCTTGTCATCGAGATTGAGACCCATGGGTCCTTCCTCCTTTCAAGTCCACACACGAACCACTGTTAGCGGTTCGCACCCACGGCGACCTGGATCAGGAGAGCGGCCTTGCTTCAGCCAATCCTGTTCTGGGCACACCGTCTGCGCAGGCGTCACCGGGACAATTAAGCGGCCACCGAAGCGGCAGCACCTGCGGTCTTTGACGATCCACGCCCGCGCCTAAGCCCAAGCGTGTCCCAAAGTTCTGTATTTCCCGCCTCAGGCGGAAACGGTACTCGTTTCAACGCGAACGCCACTGCCCATGGTGCTGGACAGTGCGATACGGCGCAGATACACGCCCTTGGCTGCGGCCGGACGTGCCTTCACCAGAGCATCAACGAAAGCGTTGAGATTCTGCTGCAGCGCTTCGACGCCAAAGGAAGCGCGGCCGATGGTGGCGTGAACCAGGCCAGCCTTGTCGGTACGGTACTGAACCTGACCAGCCTTGGCATTCTTGACGGCAGTGGTGACATCCATGGTCACAGTACCGACCTTCGGGTTCGGCATCAGACCACGCGGGCCGAGGATCTGTCCCAACTGCCCCACCACGCGCATGGCATCCGGCGTAGCGATGCAGAGGTCAAACGCGATGTTGCCAGCCTTCACCTGCTCGGCGAGATCGTCGAACCCGACGACATCCGCACCAGCGGCACGAGCGGCCTCAGCCTTGTCACCCTGGGCGAACACGGCCACGCGCACCGTCTTGCCGGTACCCGCCGGCAGCACGACGGAACCCCGAACGACCTGATCCGACTTACGCGCGTCAACGCCGAGATTGATGGCGATGTCGATCGACTCATCGAACTTGGCAGTCGCGCATTCCTTCACCAGCGCCAGCGCCTCGGCTACAGGGTAAGCACGGTTACGGTCGATCTTGGCGCGGAGCGCCTGAACACGCTTGGAAACTTTCGCCATGATTAAAGGCCCTCCACGGTGATGCCCATGCTGCGAGCGGAACCGGCGATGGTACGCACGGCGGCCTCCAAGTCGGCAGCGGTAAGGTCAGGCATCTTGCCCTTGGCGATCTCTTCGACCTGAGCACGGCTGATCGAACCGACCTTGTCGGTATGGGGCTTCGGCGAACCCTTCTGGACACCGGCCGCCTTCTTGATCAGGACGGTCGCCGGCGGCGTCTTCATGATGAATGTGAAGCTCTTGTCCGCGAACGCAGTAATCACCACCGGAATCGGCAGACCCGGCTCCATGCCCTGAGTCTTGGCATTGAAGGCCTTGCAGAATTCCATGATGTTCAGACCACGCTGACCCAGCGCGGGGCCGATCGGGGGGCTGGGGTTGGCCTTGCCGGCCGGCACCTGCAGCTTAATGTAGCCAATGATTTTCTTTGCCATTGCGGCACACTCCTTGATTGAGTCCTAGCGCGCCGGCGTGAACCGACGCTCCTCCATTTACCCGCGTCAACGGGCAAAAAGCGGGCACTCACGTGCCCGCCTCATCAACCTCAGGTCTTCTCGACCTGGGCGAAATCCAATTCCACTGGCGTCGCCCGACCAAAAATGGTCACGGAAACACGCAGCTTGCTCTTCTCATAGTTCACATCTTCGACGGAACCATGGAAGTCGGTAAACGGACCTTCCTTCACGCGAACCACCTCTCCAGTCTCGAAGAGAACCTTGGGACGCGGCTTGTCCACACCCTCTTGCATTTGCTGCATGATTTTCTCGACCTCCTTCTCGGAGATCGGGGTGGGCTTATTGGCGGTACCGCCAACGAAACCCGTGACCTTGGATGTCGACTTCACCAAGTGCCAGCTTTCGTCGTTCATCTCCATCTCCACGAGCACATAGCCCGGAAAGAACTTACGCTCGGAGATGCTTTTCTGACCGCCCTTCATTTCCACGACTTCTTCGACCGGAACCAGAATCTGGCCGAAGAAATCCTGCATGCCAGCCCGCGCGATGCGATCAACCAACGCCCGCTGAACCGACTTTTCGAAGCCCGAATAGGCGTGAACCACGTACCAGCGCTTCGCCATGATCATTTCCAACCCAGAACGAGGTCGTACAGCACCCACTCCAGGCTCTTGTCCGTCAGCCACAGAAAGATCGCCATCACAACCACGAAGGCGAACACCAAGCCCGTCGTCTGAACGGTTTCCTTACGACTGGGCCATACGACTTTCTTTGTCTCGACTACAGCTTCGCGAGCAAACTCGACAAAGCGACGCCCCGGCTCAGAGAACCAAGCCACGGAGACACCAGCACCCAGACCGGCCAGAACCGACAGGACACGCAGCACCAAGGGCTGCTCGGAGAGCAGATAGAAGCCGACTACGCCGGCCGCGACCAGCGCCAAAGCCAGCGCGAACTTCAACTTATCGGCCATCGGAACAATGACTTCCGGATAATTTGGCAGGGGCAGAGGGAATCGAACCCCCAACCTTCGGTTTTGGAGACCGACGCTCTGCCAATTGAGCTATGCCCCTGCAGCAGAGACTACAAAGCGCACCCCTGTGGGTGCGCTTCCCCATCAAACAATCGCTTGGCGATTACTCGATGATCTTGGCGACGACGCCGGCGCCGACGGTACGGCCGCCTTCGCGGATCGCGAAGCGCAGACCTTCTTCCATGGCGATCGGAGCGATCAGCTTCACGGTGATCGACACGTTGTCACCCGGCATCACCATCTCGGTGCCTTCCGGCAGCGCGATGGAACCGGTCACGTCCGTGGTACGGAAGTAGAACTGCGGACGGTAGTTGTTGAAGAACGGCGTGTGACGACCACCCTCTTCCTTCGACAGCACGTAGATTTCGCCGGTGAAGTGGGTGTGCGGGGTGATGGAGCCCGGCTTGCACAGCACTTGGCCACGCTCCACGTCTTCACGCTTGGTACCGCGCAGCAGCACGCCGACGTTGTCACCTGCCTGACCCTGATCCAGCAGCTTGCGGAACATTTCCACACCGGTGCAGGTGGTCTTGACGGTGGGCTTGATGCCGACGATTTCGATTTCTTCGCCAACCTTCACGATGCCGCGCTCGACACGACCGGTCACCACGGTGCCGCGGCCGGAGATCGAGAACACGTCTTCGATCGGCAGCAGGAAGGGCTTGTCGATGGCACGTTCCGGGGTCGGGATGTAGCTATCCAGGGCGTCGGCCAGACGGAAGATCGCCGGCTCACCGATGTCGGACTGATCACCTTCCAGCGCCTTCAGCGCGGAACCCTTGACGATGGGAATGTCGTCGCCCGGGAAGTCGTACTTGGACAGCAGCTCGCGCACTTCCATTTCGACCAGCTCGAGCAGCTCTTCGTCGTCGACCATGTCGCACTTGTTCAGGAAGACGATGATGTACGGCACACCGACCTGGCGAGCCAGCAGGATGTGCTCGCGCGTCTGCGGCATCGGGCCATCAGCGGCCGAGCACACCAGGATCGCGCCGTCCATCTGCGCCGCACCCGTAATCATGTTCTTCACGTAGTCGGCGTGCCCCGGGCAATCCACGTGGGCATAGTGGCGCGTGGCCGTCTCGTACTCGACGTGCGCGGTGTTGATCGTGATGCCGCGAGCCTTCTCTTCCGGCGCCGCATCGATCTGATCGTAGGCCTTCGCCTCGCCACCGAACTTCTTCGACAGAATCGTCGTGATCGCCGCCGTCAGCGTCGTCTTGCCGTGGTCAACGTGGCCGATCGTGCCTACGTTCACGTGCGGCTTCGTCCGCTCAAACTTACCTTTCGCCATATCGACACCCTTAAATCAGAATCAGAAAGCCGGACTGGGGGACTAACGCCACCCGCCCGGCCAGGCAGAAAATGAGTGGTGCCCATGACGTGGATTGAACACGTGGCCTCTCCCTTACCAAGGGAGTGCTCTACCACTGAGCTACATGGGCTCCGAAACTGCACTTGGAGCGGGTGAAGGGAATCGAACCCTCGTCGTAAGCTTGGAAGGCTTCTGCTCTACCATTGAGCTACACCCGCTTCACTTGAACACGACTTGCAGCCGACTCGCATCAACCGCCGCCGACCGCGAGAACAACACAGCGGAACGACAAAACTACTGGTGGAGGGGGAAGGATTCGAACCTTCGAAGGCAGTGCCGTCAGATTTACAGTCTGATCCCTTTGACCGCTCGGGAACCCCTCCAAGCGAGAAGCGCCGCACTATAGAGGCATCAGAAAACTTTGTCAAACTCTTGCTGCGATCTTTTTCGCTGGGATCAAAGCGGGCGCTCCTTCAGCGACAACGCAGTGGTGTTCTTGATCGCCTGCAGCACGAAACTGGACTTCACGTTTGCCACGCCCTCCTGCTTCAGCAGCCTGTCCATCAGGAAGCGGGAGAAGTGCTCCAAGTCATCCGCCACCACCTGTAGCAGGTAGTCCATATCCCCGGTCAGGGCGAAACAGCCCAGCACCTCGGGCCAGGAAGAGACCGCTGCATGGAAGGCCTGGATCTGACTATCCCTCCGTTTCTCCAGGGTCACGGTGACATAGGCCTGCAGGCCCAAGCCCAGCTTGGCGGCATCGAGCAGCGCGACATAGCGCTTGATAACGCCGCTTTCCTCCAGTTGCTTTACCCGCCGCAGGCAGGGCGAAGGCGAAAGCGAAACCCGTTGCGCCAGATCGGCGTTGCTGAGGCGTCCGTCCTGCTGCAGTGCCTCCAGAATCTTGAGGTCGATACGATCCATCTTCAAAACCACCTTTCGCGCAATGAACTGCCGAAATTTATGCACCAGCCAGACCATTTCGCAAGCGAATTGCCGAGCCCTGAGCCTAAGCTTGCTCTCCATACCTACACCAGACCCGGCAGGAGACAAGCCATGAACAGCCCCACCCCGACCACCGCACTACGCGGCAATCCGCTAGGGACCGACGGCTTCGAGTTCGTCGAATACACCGCGGAAGACCCGGCGCAGCTGGACGCCCTCTTCCGCCAGTTGGGCTTTCAGCCGGTTGCCCGCCATCGCGCCAAGAATGTCACCCTGTACCGGCAGGGCAATATCAACTTCATCCTGAACGCGGAACCCTCCAGCTTTGCCCAGGCTTTCGCCCGGGTGCACGGACCGTCCGCCTGCGCGATCGCGCTGCGGGTGGAGAATGCTGCGGCGGCCTTCGAGGCGGCGCTTGCCGCAGGCGCCGAAGCGCACCTCGGCGCAACCGGCGCAATGGAACTGAACATTCCGGCGATCAAAGGCATAGGCGGCAGCCTGATCTATCTGGTGGACCGCTATCGCGACGTCTCCATCTACGACATCGACTTCAACTGGCGGCCCGGCGTGGAGCGCAATCCGCGCGGCTATGGACTGGTCGACATCGACCACCTCACCCACAACGTGCATCGCGGCCGCATGGACGTCTGGTCTGGCTTCTACCAGCGCATCTTCAACTTCCGCGAGCTGAAATACTTCGACATCGAAGGCAAGCTCACCGGCCTGAAGTCGCGCGCCATGGTCAGCCCCTGCGGCAAGATCCGCATTCCGATCAACGAATCGGCCGACGACAAGAGCCAGATCGAGGAATTCCTGCACGCCTACAAAGGCGAGGGTATCCAGCACATCGCGCTGACCACCGACAACGTCTATGAGACCGTCGAAGGCATGCGCGCCAATGGGGTGGCCTTCCTGGATACACCGGACACCTACTACGAGGCTGTCGACACCCGGCTGCCAAGCCATGGCGAAGACCTGGAACGGCTGCGCCACAACCGCATCCTGATCGACGGCGCCCCCACCGCGGACGGCGGTCGCCTGCTGCAGATCTTCACCGAGACGGTGATCGGACCGATTTTCTTCGAGATCATCCAGCGCAAGGGCGACGACGGCTTCGGCGAAGGCAACTTCAAGGCCCTGTTCGATTCGATCGAGCTCGACCAGGTCCGCCGCGGCGTACTGGAAGACCGCACCGCCTGAGCTCGCCCACGCTGCAGTTTCACTGCCCCCGCGGCGCAAGCACGGGGGCGTTCGCCGTTCCCGCGCCCTTTGTGGGAAAAGAACGATAATCGCGGGCCAGCACCCCGAACGGAGACAACCATGAACGCGCCCTATTCCGAAGCGCGCCTGCCGCTGCCGCAGACCTTCATCGAACAGATGAGCGCCCGCTTCGGCACCCGCTTCACCACGTCAGAAGGCGTGCGCGCCCACCATGGGCATGACGAATCCCACTTCCCGGACGCTGCACCGGACGCGGTCGTCTTTCCCCGCAGCACGGAAGAAGTCACCGCCATCGTCGACGCCTGTCGCGCCTATGGCGTGCCCATCGTGCCCTACGGCGCCGGCAGCTCGCTGGAAGGTCACATCCTCGCCATCCGCGGCGGCATCACGGTGGACTTCTCGGAGATGAACAAGGTGCTCGCCATCCACGGCGAGGACATGTACGTGGTCGTCCAGCCGGGCGTCACCCGCAAGCAACTCAACGCCGAGTTGCATGGCAGCGGCCTGTTCTTCCCCATCGACCCCGGCGCCGACGCCAGCCTCGGCGGTATGGCCGCCACCCGCGCATCCGGAACCAACGCGGTGCGCTACGGCACCATCCGGGAGAACATCCTCGGGCTGACCGCGGTACTTGCCGACGGCCGCGCCATCCGCACCGGCGGCCGGGCACGCAAATCCTCAGCCGGCTACGACCTCACCCACCTGCTGATCGGTTCCGAAGGCACCCTGGGACTGATCACCGAACTCACCGTACGGCTGCATCCGCTGCCGGAGGCAGTATCCGCCGCCGTCTGCGCCTTTCCCGACCTGGCCGCGGCGGTGAACACCGTGATCCAGACCATACAACTCGGCGTGCCCGTGGCCCGCATAGAGCTGGTCGACACCCTCACCGTGCAGGCCATCAACCGCTACAGCAAGACCACGCTGCGCGAAGCCCCCATGCTCTTCTTCGAGTTCCACGGCTCGCCCGCCGGCGTAGACGAACAGGCGCAGACGGTGCAGGAGATCGCCCGCGAACACGGCGGCCTGGACTTCGACTGGGCCAGCCGGCCGGAAGACCGCAGCCGCCTGTGGGCCGCGCGGCACGACGTCTATTTCGCCAGCATCAACCTGCGCCCCGGCTGCCGCGGCATCACCACCGACGTCTGCGTGCCCATCTCCAAGCTGGCGGAATGCGTGACCGGCGTGCGCGCCGACATCGACGCCACCGGTCTCATCGCGCCCATCGTCGGCCATGTGGGCGACGGCAATTTCCACACGGTGATTCTGGTGGATCCCAACGATGCAGGCGAGATCGAGCGTGCCGAAGCCTTGAACCGGCGCATCGTCGAGCGCGCACTGGCGCTGGGCGGCACTTGCACCGGCGAACACGGCGTAGGCATCGGCAAGCAGGACTTCATGCTCGCCGAGCATGGCGAAGCCGCATTGGATGCCATGCGCCTGGTAAAGCGTGCGCTCGATCCGCAGGACCTCCTCAACCCTGGCAAGATCCTGCCCCCTCCGCAGCAGGCCACGCCACTCCCCTGAACCGCGCCCGGCTAAGGGTATCCAAGGATTGAAGCGATTCCCGCCGCGGCCCAGGATGGCGCGGCGGGCGACCCACCAGGCAACACCCGGCAGCAAGAAACGGAACGTCTCGCATCAAGGCGGCAGCGCCCACAAGGCCGCTTTCCGCCCCAAGTCCAAGAACAGGATTTTTCGGACAGGAAGGAGACAGCCATGGCCGAAGCCGACCCCCACACGCCCCTCCGGGCCAGCCTCGAGGACAAATACACCACCGTAGCCGGCCGCGTATACCTCAGCGGCTACCAGGCGCTGGTGCGGCTGCTGATGATCCAGCGCGAGCGCGACCTTGCCGCCGGGCTCAACACCGCCGGCTTCGTCTCCGGCTACCGCGGCTCGCCGCTGGGCGGGCTGGACCAAACGCTGTGGAAAGCCAAGCACCACCTCGCCGACCACCACATCGTCTTCCAGCCCGGCGTCAATGAAGATCTTGCCGCCACCGCGGTGTGGGGCTCCCAGCAAGTGGCGCTCTCCCCGGCCGCCAAGTACGACGGCGTGTTCGGCCTGTGGTACGGCAAGGGGCCGGGGGTGGACCGCTGCGGCGACGTGTTCCGCCACGCCAACGCCGCCGGCAGCGCCAGGCACGGCGGCGTGCTGGTGGTGGCCGGCGACGACCACGCGGCCAAGTCCTCCACCCTGCCGCACCAGACCGACCATTTCTTCAAGTCGATGATGATGCCTGTGCTCGCCCCCGCCGGCGTGCAGGAATACATCGACTACGGCGTGCATGGCTACGCCCTGTCGCGCTACTCCGGCTGCTGGGTGGCCTTCAAGGCGCTGGCCGACACGGTGGAGACCTCCGCCTCGGTGGATGTGGATCCCCAGCGGGTGCGGGTGGCGATTCCGGACGACTTCCCGCTGCCACCGGACGGCCTCAACATCCGCTGGCCGGACCCGCCGCTGGTGCAGGAAAAACGCCTGCTGCACTACAAGCTCTACGCCGCGCTGGCCTATGCGCGGGCCAACCGGCTGAACCGCATCGTCATCGACACGCCTGCGCCGCGGCTGGGCATCATCACCGCCGGCAAGAGTTACCTGGACGTGCGCCAGGCGCTGGACGATCTCGGCATCGACGGAGCGCTGGCCGCCGCCATCGGCCTGCGGCTGTACAAGGTCGGCATGGTGTGGCCGCTGGAGTCGGACGGCGTGCGCCGCTTCGCCGAAGGGCTGGAAGAGATCCTGGTCGTCGAGGAAAAACGCCAGCTGATCGAGTACCAGTTGAAGGAGGAGCTCTACAACTGGCGAGAAGACGTACGGCCGCGGGTCATCGGCAAGTTCGACGAGAAGGGCGAATGGGCGCGCATCGCCCGCGCCGACGGCACGGTGGACCACGGCGACTGGCTGCTCCCTGCCGCCGGCGAGCTCACGCCGACGCTGATCGCCCGCGCCATCGCAGCCCGCATCGGCCGGTTCTTCACCTCGGATACCATACGCGCCCGGCTGGACTTCCTCGAAGCCAAGGAGAAGGCGCTGGCCGCGCGCAGCTTCTCCATAGACCGCGTGCCCACCTTCTGCCCAGGCTGTCCGCACAACACCTCCACCAAGGTGCCCGAAGGCAGCCGCGCCATGGCCGGCATCGGCTGCCACTACATGGTCACCTGGATGCCGGAGCGCCACACCGGCACCTTCACCCAGATGGGTGGCGAAGGCGTGCCCTGGGTCGGCCAGGCGCCCTTCGTGGCGGAGCCGCACCTCTTCGCCAACCTGGGCGACGGCACCTACTTCCACTCCGGCCTGCTGGCGATCCGGCAGGCGGTCGCCGCACGGGTGAACATCACCTACAAGATCCTCTTCAACGACGCGGTGGCGATGACTGGCGGCCAGCCGGTGGATGGCAAGCTGACGGTGCCGCGCATCGTCCGCCAGCTGCAGGCGGAAGGCGTGCACACCATCGTCGTCGTCACCGACGGCAGCGAGCGCGCCTACGGCCCGGCCGACCTCCCCCATGTGCCGATACGCCACCGCGACGAACTGGACGCCATCCAGCGCGAGTTGCGCAGCTGCCGCGGCGTGTCCGCCCTCATCTACGACCAGACCTGCGCCGCCGAGAAGCGCCGCCGGCGCAAGCGCGGCACCTTCCCCGATCCGGCCCGGCGGGTCTTCATCAACGAAGCGGTGTGCGAAGGCTGCGGCGACTGCGGCAATCAGTCGAATTGCATGGCCATCCTGCCGCTGGAAACCGAGTTCGGCCGCAAGCGGGAGATCGACCAGTCTTCCTGCAACAAGGACTATTCCTGCCTGGCCGGCTTCTGTCCGTCCTTCGTCACAGTGGAAGGCGGCAGCCTGCGCAAGGGCCAGCCGCTGGCGGAAGACGAAACCGCGCCCGCCTCCCTGCCCGAGCCGACGCTGCCCGCCACCGCGCGGCCCTATGGCCTGCTGGTCACCGGCGTCGGCGGCAGCGGCATCATCACGGTCGGCGCACTTATCGGCATGGCCGCCCACCTGGATGGCAAGGGCGTCACCGTGCTGGACATGACCGGCCTGGCGCAGAAAGGCGGCTCGGTGTTCAGCCATGTACGCATCGCAGACACGCCGGAAGCACTTCACGCGGTGCGTATCGCCGCCGGCGAGGCGGACTGCGTGATCGGCGGCGACGCGGTGGTCAGCGCCAGCGTCGAAGCCCTGGGCAAGATGGCGGCAGATCGCACCCGGGCGGTGGTGGACACCGCCGAAACCCCCACCTCCGACTTCACTCACAAACCCGACTGGCAGTTTCCGCTGCCCCGCATGGAGGCCGCCATCGCCGATGCCACCCTGCCGGGCGCAGCGCATTTCATTCCGGCCCGCGCCCTTGCCACCGCGCTGCTCGGCGACGCCATTGCCACCAACCTCTTCCTTCTTGGCTACGCCTGGCAGAAAGGCATGGTGCCGGTCAGCCTGGTGGCGCTGAGCACCGCCATCGAGCTCAACGCGGTCGCGGTGGACATGAACAAGCGCGCCTTCCTCTGGGGCCGCCGCGCCGCCCACGATCTGGAGGCAGTGATGCGGCGCTTGCAGCCAGCGCCCGCCCCGCCGCTGCATCCGCCCAGCCTGGACGAAGCCGTCGCCCGTCGCGCAGCCTATCTGCGCGCCTACCAAGACGCCGCCTACGCTGAGCGCTACCAAAGACTGATCGGACGGGTTCGCGAGGCCGAGCAACGGCTGATCGGGCCGGGCAGCAAGGCATTGGCTGAAGTGGTCGCCCGCAACTACTTCTCCTTACTCGCCTACAAGGATGAGTATGAAGTCGCACGGCTCTACACCGAGCCCGCTTTCCACGAAAAACTGGCCGCCACCTTCAGCGGCGACTACACCCTGCGCTTCCACCTCGCGCCACCGCTGCTCGCCCGCCCCGATCCGCGCACCGGACGCATCGCCAAACGCAGTTACGGCCCCGGCATGCTGCGGCTCTTCCGCCTGCTTGCCCGCCTGAAGAAACTACGCGGCGGCCGCTGGGACGTCTTCGGCTACAGCGCCGAGCGCAAGGCCGAGCGCGCGCTGATCACCGAGTATGAAAAGGATGTGGACGAGATCCTCGGGAGACTCAGCGCTGATCGCCTGCAGCTCGCCTGCGCCCTCGCCCGCCTGCCCGAAGGCATACGCGGCTTCGGTCCAGTGAAGCAGAAGGCGATGGAGGAAGCGGCGAGTAAACGCGCCCGGCTCATCGCGCAATGGCGCGCACCAGCAGCGGGCGCCACCCAGGCAGCCTGAAAGCGAAGACGGGGCACCTCCCGACGCCCTCCGGAGGCTATGATCCGGCGGACGCCGCGGAACGACCTGTCCGCACGGACATCCGGCCAGCCGCCAGCGCCCCTCCGGCTGCAACCCTCACCTCCTGAGTTCGCCCCTGTATGCCAGCCAGCCTCAAGGCGCTCTGCGCCCAACTCGGTGGCGCCCTGTCGGCCTACCTGCTCGCCCGCAGCGGGCTCATGCCCGCCTCGCTGTGGACACTGGCCGGCGCCCAGGCCGTCAGCGCTGCAATCATCGCCGCCCTGCTGCGCAGCGCGCGCTGGTGGCTACCCATCCATCTCGCCTTCCTGCCGCTGGCGCTGCTGGCGCTGCGCATGGAACTGCACCCGGGCTGGTACCTTGCCGCCTTCCTGATCCTGGCCCTGATCTACTGGAGCAGCTTCCGCACCCAGGTGCCGCTCTATCTCAGCAACCGCGCCACCGCCACCGCACTGGCGGCGCTGCTGCCGGCCGATCGCCCGGCGCGCCTGCTGGACATCGGTGCCGGCACCGGCACCGTACTGCGACACATCGCCGCCCTGCGGCCAGACTGCGTGCTGACCGGCGTCGAAACCGCTCCAGGCCCCTGGCTGCTGGGCCGCCTGCTGTGCCGCTCGCCCACCATTTCCTGGCGCCGTGCCGACCTGTTCGCCCACCCTTGGAGCGACTACGATGTGATATACGCCTTCCTCTCGCCGGTTCCGATGCCCGCCGTCTGGCATAAGGCCGCGCAGGACATGAAGGCCGGCGCCTTACTCGTCAGCAATAGCTTCCCCGTCCCCGAACGCGAGCCCGACTTCGTCGTCGAAGTGAACGACCGCCGCCGCACCCGGCTCTACTGCTATCGCACACCGACGGCAGAAGCCGGGAAATAGCGGTACGAATCGCCGCTTTTCCGGCTCAGGTCCGTAAAGACCCGCGCCGATAATGGCATGGTGCGGCGAGCAAGCGCCGCGAGCTGAGGAATCGATTCATGGCTGAGATCATCTGCGTGATCGGCAACAAGGGCGGAACCGGCAAGACGACGCTGTCGCACATGCTGTGCCAGGGCCTAGGGCTACTGGGCCAGCGCTCCGCCTGCGTGCTGACCGACACCTCCCGCGAGCCGCTCTCCCCCGAAGGGCGGCGCTACATCACCGCCGATGCCCGCACTCGCGACGCCCTGACCAAGGTAGTGGACAAGCTGCGCACGCTGGAAGACTGGATAGGCGTGATAGACGGTGGCGGCAACCGCACCGAGATGGACCGCAAGCTGTATGCGCTGTCCGACATCGTGCTGCTGCCCTTCCGCGAATCGCACGAAGACATCCGCACCGTGGTACGCGACCTGGAAATGTTCCCCCGCGCCTATGCCGTTCCCTCCCAATGGCCAAGCAACTCGTGGCAGCGGGAAGCGGCAGACCGCAACGTTGCGCAGTTGATGGGGGCCTATCGCCATCGCATCCTGCGCCCGGTCGGCGCACTTTCGTCCTCCAAGCTGCTGCTGCAGAAGCAGGTGCCGGACCAATTGCCGACGCCGCTGGCGAACGCCTGCCGTGCGATCGCCCGCCAGGTGCTTGAAGTACTAGAAATCGACTACACCGAAGCGCCTGGCACAGAAGCAGGCGGAGAAGAGGCGGAGCGCCTGCCTGCCTCCGAGATGCCCATGCGCCTGGGTTACGGCGAACGCCGCTCCCACTGAAGCCTGCGCAACAAGCACAAGAAGCGGCCACCGCCCATCCGGCAGTGGCCGCTTCTTGTTCGTCTTGCCCCGCTGCGGCGAGCCGCGTTAGAGGCGAGCTCCGTGACGCGCGATGACCACCAGCGCTTGGGCCCGATTGGAAACGCCAAGGGCGCGGAAAATAGCGGACATGTGGACCTTGACCGTGCCTTCGGAGAGCCCCAGCAGGTCGGCGATCTCCCGGTTGGTCTTGCCCTGCGCCAACAACTCCAGCACCCGCGTCTGAGCGGCGGTCAGGCCAAAGCGCTCGCTGACCGGCGCACCACTGCGCTTGCCGGCGCCGCCGCTGCCGGTATCCGGCGTATGCACCCCGCCGTCGAGCACCACGCGCACCGCCTGCAGCAGGGTTTCGCCCGAGCTCGCCTTGGAGACGAACCCGGAGGCGCCGCCCTTGATCGCGCGCCGCACCGAAGCCTCGTCATCCATTGCTGAAACGACGATGGCAGGCACGTCGGGGAAACGCTTGGCCAGCACCGCCAGCAGCGAGAAACCGTTCATGTCCGGCAGCATCAGATCGATGATGGCCAGATCCCAATCGCTCCCTTTCTCCAATTGGGCCAGGGCTTCATCCGCTCCCTTGGCCTCTACGCATTCGATACCCGGTTCAAGCCGCCCCAGGCTCTGGGCCATAGCCTCTCTGACCAGGGCATGATCTTCAACGATGAGAATCTTCGTCACTGCTCGCTCCACTGGATTCCGGCATCGCCACGCGCGCCATGCGCCAAGCATAGCATGATCGTGAGACCCCTCGTGTTCGCTCCCACTATCAGGACGGCGCAAAACGGGAGAAAATCCGATCCTGCCCATTTAACCGACATTTGCCGATGCCCCAGCCTCACCCCTGCCCCGCCTTCAGTCTGCGCCAATTCGGGCGGTGGGGCGTGCTATACGGAGCCTTGGGGGCCTTGTCGGTCGCACAGGCGTCCGGCATGGCGCTCGGCGATGCGCCGGAAGACGCCTATCTCGGCGATCTGCCCGTCGTGCTCTCGGCCTCCCGGCTGGCCCAGCCCACGCGGGAAGCGCCTGGCGCGATCACCGTCATCGACCGCGACATGATTCGCGCCTCTGGCGCCCGCTCTGTGGCGGAGTTGCTGCGCTGGGTGCCGGGTTTCCAGGTCGGCGAGGCCAACGCCTTCCGGCCCTTGACCGCCTATCACGGGCTGGCCGACGACAATCCGCGCCGCATGCTGGTGCGGGTGGATGGCCGCTCCCTCTACTCCCCTTATTTCCTCAGCGGCGTGGAGTGGCACAAGCTCACGGTCGACATCGACGACATCGAGCGCATCGAAGTCTTCCGCGGCTCTAACGCCACCGCCTTCGGCAGCCAGGCCTTCATGGGCGTGGTGAATATCATCACCCGGCCGGCAGCAGACACGCCCGGCCTGAGGATGCGCATCACCCAGGGCGAAAACGGCATACGCGACCGCCAGGTCAGCATCGCCCAGCAGTTCGGCCCGCTGAACGTGCGTCTGGGCATGGGCCGGGAAAGCGACGATGGCACCAAGGGCCTGGAGGACAACTGGCAGAAGCACCGGGCCGACCTGCGCATGGATTGGCAGCCCGCCGCCACCCACCGGGTGGAGATCCACGCCGGTGGCGTGCGTTTCGACAACCGTGCCGGCACAGCAGGAGAGTTATCTGACCCTCCTCGCGACCAACGTAGCAGCTCTTCATTTGGGCAGATACGATGGCATTGGTTACCTGACGCTCAGGAGGAGCTAACGCTTAGCTACCTCCATCAAAGCGAGCGACTAAAGGATGACTATGGGATTCTTATCACCTCGGCAGAGTTTCCCTTACTGCCCTCTGGAACGACGATCAACGTCGGCGTTGACTTCGGATATACCGTTGATCGAGATGAGCTCGAGCTTGAGCACACCTTCTCGCCAAGGGACGACGTACGTATCGTTTGGGGCCTAGGGCAGCGGCAGGACCGAATAGATGCGCCACAGTATTTCTATCCTGGCAAAGCCATCACTTACACAAGCCGCCGCCTATTCGGAAACCTGGAATGGCGCGCCACTGAGCGCTGGTTGATAAACCTGGGAGCCATGTCAGAGGAAGATGACTACAACTCTGCTCAACTATCCCCCCGCCTAGGTATTAATTTTTTGTTGGCACCAGAACATACATTGCGTGCCGCCATCGGCAGAGCGTACCGGCAGCCATTCCCGTTCGAGCAGGAAGGTGACGCACGTTTCTACGGAAATGGCGTAATTCTACTGAGACAAGCCTATCAACCACCAAGCGAAACGCTGGCCCCTGAGCGCCTTCGCTTCCGCGAGCTAGGCTATCTAGCTGAACTAGAGCGCTGGCGCACCTCACTAGACATCCGTGTATTCGAAGAAAGAGTGGATAGGCTCACCCACTTCCAAAGCACGCCCTCGCCCCTTTACCCCCCAATGGATGATGGTGAGGCCAAACAGCCCATAGGAAATCGAAAGGCTGATATTCGCGGTGCTGAGTTGAGCTTGATGTGGCGCCCAGCTGCGACCAGTTGGCTGGGCTTAAACTACAGCCGTATCGAGGTCAGTAGTAACGAAAAAGACATCCAAAGCAAACCTTTCTACAAGAATTCGGCTCCTCGCACAGCAGCCTCCATCCTCGCCGGCTGGGCCCCCTGGCCGGACTGGCACTTCAGCATCGCCCACCATTACGTCGGCGCCATGGCCTGGTACCGCGATGAAGACGACAGCCTGCCGGCCTACCAGCGCACCGACCTGCGTGTCGCCCGGCGGCTGGACATCGGCACCACCCGCGCAGAGCTTGCGGTGACGATCAGCAACATCGGCGCACATCATGCGGAATACGTACCCTGGATCAAGACCGGCCCGGCCGCCTACGCGACCCTGAGGCTGGAGATCTAAGCCCATGCGCGCCGCCCTCCGCCTTTTCCTCTTCCGCCTCGCCGCCAGCCTCGCGCTGGTAGCGATGGCCGGGCCGGGATGGGCGGCGCCGCATCTGATCATCGTCAACAGCTCGAGCGACGGCGCTTACGGCGAGGCCAGCGCGGCTCTGCGCTCGCAACTGCAACGGACGATGCCCTGGGTCGAGATCGAGGAGCAGGGCTGGGAGGAAATGGCGGCGCAACGGCTGGAGGGCAGCCGCATGATCGTCACCATAGGCACGCAGGCGGCCCGGGTGGTGGCAGGGCTGTCGCCGCGGCAACCGGTGCTGCACACCCTGCTGCCGAGCAGCGCCTATTCCCGGCTCCCCAACATGCCCAAGAGCGGCGCCACGGTCTCCGCCATCCTGCTGGACCAGCCGGCCGAGCGCCAGATCGCCCTCATCCGCCTGGCGCTGCCGGACTGGAAGCGCATCGCCCTGCTCACCGGCAGCGACAGCGAAGCGCTCAACCTGCGCCTGGGCGAGCTGGCCCGCGAACGCCAGCTGGAGGTGCGGGAGGCCAACGTCAACACCGACCGCGACCTCTACCCCGCGCTGCAGCGGGTGCTGGCTGAACCCGCGGTGCTGATCGCCAGCCCGGACGCGCAGGTATTCAATAGCTTCACCGTCCAGAACGTGCTGCTCACCGCCTACCGCCACCGCTCGCCGGTGGTCGGCTTCTCTTCCGCCTACGTCCGCGCCGGCGCCCTGCTCGGCCTGTATTCGACACCGGAGCAGATCGGTCAGCAGGCGGCCGAAACCGTGCAGAAAGTGCTCTCCGGTGAAGCCCTGCCGCCACCGAGGCCGCCAAGGCAGTTCGAAGTCGCGGTCAATGCCAATGTGGCACGCTCGCTGGGCATACAGCTGGACAGCGCCGAGCGGCTCGGCAACGAACTCGCCCGCAGGGAAGGCCGGCCATGATCGCCCGCTGGGGCGTGCGCGCTCGGGTCATGGTTGCCGCGGTGGTGCCGATGCTGGCGCTGGCAGTGGTGCTGACCGTGTTCTTCACCACCTCGCGGCTGGCGGACATGGACGAGGCGCTGACTGCGCGGGGCACCGCCTTCGCCCGCCAACTCGCCGCGGCCAGCGAGTACGCGGTGTTCTCCGGCAACCGCGACGCCCTGCAGCAGCTCGCCAGCGCGGTACTGGCGGAAGACGACATCGTCGGCGTCAGCATCGTGGACCGCAACGGCGAAACCCTGGCGCGCAGCGGCATGCTGGACGGCCAGCTGCCGCCACTGCCCACCAGCGCGGTGCTGGAGCCCTCCACCATGATCAAGGGCCCGACGCTGCGCATCATCGAGCCCATCCGTCCCAACCGGCTGGAACTGGACGACGGCTTCACCGCCATCACCCTGGGCGCCGCGGCCCACCTCGGCGAGGCCCCGCTGGGTAGCGTGGTGCTGGAGCTGTCGCTGAAGCACCTGCATGGCAAGCGGGACGAAATGCTGTGGGCCGGCGCAGGCTCGGTGCTGCTGGTGCTGATCGGCAGCTTGCTTCTGGCCAGCCATCTGAGCCGCGGCGTCAGCGGTCCCATCCGGGTGGTCGCGCACACCGTTGCCCGCATCGGCCAGGGCAAGCTGGGCGAAAGGGTGCCGCTGATGGGCGGCGGCAGCCTGCGCAAGCTGGCCGAAGGCGTGAACGAAATGGCCGAGAAACTGGCCTCTTCCCATGAGGACCTCGCCCGCCGCATCGAGGAGGCCACCGCCGAGCTGCGCGCCCGCAAGGAGGAGGCCGAAACCGCCAATCTCGCCAAATCCCGTTTCCTCGCCGCCGCCAGCCACGACCTGCGCCAACCCATGCATGCCCTCGGCCTTTTCATCACCGAGCTCGGCCAGCATGCCCACGCGCCGCAGAGCCGGCGGCTGGTGCAGCGCATCGCCGCGTCCGCCGAAGCCATGGAGAACCTGCTCGACAGCCTGCTGGACATCTCCAAGCTGGACGCCGGCGTGCTCCAGCCCAACATCCGCCCCTTCGCGTTGCAACCCGTGCTGCTGCGCATAGCCGCCGAGCAGCGCTCCTCCGCCGAGGAGCGTGGACTGCAGCTGAAGGTCCGCACCAGCGACTGGTGGGTGGACAGCGACCCAGTGCTGTTCGAGCGCATCGTCACCAACCTGGTGAGCAACGCCGTGCGCTACACACCCGCCGGCCGCATCCTCATCGCCGCCCGCAAGCGCGGCAAGCGCATCCATGTGGAAGTGCGCGACAGCGGCATTGGCATTCCGCCGGACGCGCAGGAAATCATCTTCCAGGAGTTCGTCCAGTTGGATAACAACGAGCGCGCCCGCGACAAGGGCCTGGGGCTGGGCCTGGCCATCGTGCGCAAGCTGGCCGACCTGCTCGGCCACGGCCTGGGCCTGCGCTCCACCCCTGGCCGCGGCTCGGTTTTCACCGTGGACATGCCGATGGCGCAGCCACCGGCGCCCGCCCAGGAGGAAGACGGCGGCCGTGCCCCCGGCGACCTCCAGAACATCTGCATCGCCCTGCTGGACGATGACCCGCTCGCCTGCGCTGGAATGGAAGGCTTGCTCAACTCCTGGGGCTGCGAGGTCATTCCCGCCAGCACGCCCGACGATCTGCTGGCGCTGCTCGCCGACAGCCGCCGGCCCGACCTGCTGATCAGCGACTTCCGCCTGCACGGCCCGCGCAATGGCATAGACATGGTCCATGCGGTGCGCAAGCTGCTGGGCGAACAACTGCCCGCCATCCTCATCAGCGGCGACACCGGCGCCGACACCCAGGCGCTCGCCCAGGAGGCCGGCGTGCCGCTGCTACACAAACCGGTACGGCCGGCCCGGTTACGGGCGCTGATCAACCGCCTGCACAACCCGGTCTGAACGATCACGGGCAGCTCTGCCTTTTACGGCAGCCGATGCCGGGCGCATCGGGTAAGATGGAACGATCTCAACCCCGCGGGAGCACGACGATGTCTCAGGACTCATCCAGCCAGGACCCTCTCGATTTCGTGCGCAGCCTGTGGAACAACATGGGCTTCTCCTTCCCCGGCATGGTCACGCCGACGCTGGACATCGATGAGCTGGACAAGCGCATCGCCGACCTCAAGGCGGTCGAGGGCTGGCTCAAGATGAACCTCAACATGCTGCAGATGACCACCCAGGGCCTGGAGCTGCAGCGCGCCGCCCTCGCTGCGGTGAAGGCCATGAGCCAGCAGGCCAGGGACGCAGCGGAGAAGGGCGACGCCGGCGACGCCAATCCTTTCGCTGCCGCGGCGGCGATGTGGCCCTGGAACCTGATGAGCGGTGTTCAGGACGGCAAGGCGGCGGATACCGAAGCAGCCAGCAGCGCTGCCGCCTCCAAGGAAAAACGCCGCACCGCGGCCGGCGAGTAAGCCCCCGCCCGGAAGTTTCAGGC
>NZ_WUEI01000130.1 GCF_012911025.1 Azoarcus sp. TTM-91
GGGTCGGGGCGTTCATGGGCGGATTATGTCACGCCACGCCGGCGAGGTCCCCGGCGCGCAGGCGCTGGTCCAGGGCCCGCAGCTGGGCAGGCGTGCCGACGTTTTCCCAGGTGCCGTCGAAGCGCTCGCCAGTGGCCAGGCCGGCGGCGATGGCGCGGCGGTAGAGCGGGCCCATGGCGGCCTTGGTGCCAGGGGCGAGCTCGGCGAAGCTGCGGCTGTCGTAAAGGCCGATGTTGCCGAAGGTGAGCGTGTGCGCGCCATCGGCGTGCAGCCAGCCGGCGTCGTCCAGGGCGAAGTCGCCAGCGGGATGGAAGGCCGGGTTGGGCACCATGACGAGATGCATCAGCGGCTCCGGGGCATCCACCATGCCGGCGGCCAGCGGCAGCAGCTTGCGGTAATCGTAGTCGCTGTAGATGTCGCCGGAGACGACGAGGAAGACGCTGCTGTCGCCGGCGGTGAGCAGTGGCAGGGCCTGGGCGATGCCGCCGGCGGTTTCCAGCGCCTCCGCTTCGGCGGAGTAGTGTAGCCGGACGCCGAAGCGGGCGCCGTCGCCAAGGGCGGCTTCTATCTTTCCGCCCTGCCAGGCGTGGTTGATGACGATGTCGCGCAGGCCGGCGCGGGCCAGTGCTTCGATCTGCCACACGATCAGCGGCTTGCCGCCGACGGCCAGCAACGGCTTGGGGCAGTCGTCGGTCAGCGGGCGCATGCGTTCGCCGCGGCCGGCGGCAAGGATCATTGCCTTCATGGTCAGAAGGTATAGCCGACGGTGACGGGTTCCGGGTCCAGCTTGTCGAGCAGCTTGAGCAGCGGGCCGAGGTCGCGGTAGCGGGCGCAGGCGCGGCGCAGGTAGTCCATCACCAGCGGCATGTCGGCCAGGTAGCCGTCCTTGCCGTCGCGGTGGTAGAGGCGGGCGAAGATGCCGAGCACCTTGATGTGGCGCTGCACGCCCATCCATTCGAAGTCGCGGTGGAAGTCATCGAAGGCCTCGCGTACCGGCAGGCCGAGGCTGCGGGCGGTTTCCCAGTAGCGGGCCAGCATGTCGAGGACGAAGGCTTCGTCCCAGCGGATGTAGGCGTCCTTGAACAGCGAGGCGAGATCGTAGGTGAGCGGGCCGTAGACCGCGTCCTGGAAGTCGATCACGCCCGGGTTGCGGCCTTCCGGGATCAGCATCAGGTTGCGCGAGTGGTAGTCGCGATGGACGAAGACCTTGGGCTCACCCAGGTTCACCGCCAGGATGCGCTCGAAGGCCTGGTGCAGCATGGCCTTCTCCTTGTCGTTCAGCGCCACGCCCTTGTGGCGGGCGATGTACCACTCCGGGAAGAGCATCAGCTCGCGCAGCAGCAGTTCGCGGGAATACTCGGGCAGCGCGCCCGGCCGGCTGGCGGCCTGGATGGCGGCCAGCGAGCCCAGGGCATCGGCATAGAGATGGGCCGCCGCCTGCGGATCGGCGTGGGTGCCGCGCAGCGCTGAGAGGTAGGTGGTGCTGCCGAGGTCGGAGAGCAGCAGGAAGCCCTGGGCGCGGTCCTCGGCGAGCACGTCCGGCACATGCACGCCGGCATCGCGGAACAGGGCCGCCACTTGCAGCCAGGGGCCGCAGTCCTCGCGTTCGGGCGGCGCGTCCATCGCCACCAGGCTGGGCGAGCCGTCGGCGAAGCGGGCGCGGAAGTAGCGGCGGAAGCTGGCGTCGGCCGACGCCGGCGTGAGTTCGAAGGCGCGGCCGGGCAGGGTTTTCTCCAGCCAGGCGTGGAGTTGTTCGAGTCGCTGCAAGCGGGTTCTCCGCGTACGTTCGTGTAGAATCCGCGAGTTTATCAACACGGCCGCTGCGCGCGCATCCGGCCATCTTCGGGACGACGGGGAACGCTTTGCCAGACATGGGCTTGAAGACGCGGATGCGGTTGATTCCGCTGCTGTTGTGCTGGATGTCGGGGACGGCTTTCGCCGCGGGCATGTCTCCCCTGGTCGTTTCTCCCGACTTGGTCCGCGGTTCCCGCGACAAGGCCGCCACGCCTGCCGCCGCCCAGGCGGCCGACAAGCCGGCGCAACAGCAGGGCTCCGCCACCGCTGCGCCGGCCTCGTCTGCCGCTTCCGCTGCGGAGGTCCGCCCGGTGCGGCCCGCCGGCGACGAAGGCACGGCCGTCGTGGTGCCGGTGCAGCCGAAACCCTCCGCCGGTGCCAGCGGGCAGGTGGTGCGTCCCGAGCAGACCCGGGCGCCGGTTGCCGCGCCGGCAGCCCAGCCCAGCGCCGCGACGCCAGCCCCCGGCGGCACCGAGATCCGCGCCCTGCGCATCAGCGGTACCCGCGCGGTGGAGCTGGTCGCCGATGGCGACGCCGAACTGCAGCGTGGCGAAATGGTGCTGAGCGCCGACAAGCTCACTTACCGCGAGCCCACCGATGAAGCCCTGGCCGACGGCAACGTGCGCCTGCGCGAGGGCCAGAACAAGGTCACCGGCCCGTCCGCGCAGCTGGTCGTCGGCGAGCAGGTGGGCGAGTTCCAGTCGCCGGTCTATCGCATCACTCGCGAGCGCCCCGCGCTGGTCGAAGGCGAGCCGCCGCGAGTTGTGTCCGGCAGCGGCCAGGCGGACGTGATGTATTTCGAGGGCGAGAACCACTACCGGCTGGAGAACGCCACTTGGTCCACCTGCACGCCGGACGATCCCGACTGGTACATCAAGGCGCGCGACCTGCAACTCGACTACGACCGCGAAATCGGCACCGCCCGCAGCGGCACCGTGGTGTTCAAGGACGTGCCGCTGCTGTGGACGCCCTGGGCTGAGTTCCCGCTCGTCGGCCAGCGCCAGTCCGGCCTGCTGGCGCCCACCTTCGGTACTTCGAACAAGACCGGCCTGGACCTGTCGGTTCCTTATTACTGGAACATCGCGCCCAACTACGACGCCACCATCGCGCCGCGCTACATGAGCCGCCGCGGCCTGCAGCTGGCGATCGAAGGGCGCTACCTCGGCGAGACCTACAAGGGCGAGGCGCGGGTGGAATGGCTGCCGCGCGACAATGTCAGCGGCGAAGAGCGCAGCCTGGGTTCCTGGCAGCACCAGCAGTGGATCACGCCGCAGCTGTATGCCTCCTTCGACGTCAACGGGGTGTCGGACGACGAGTACTTCGAGGACCTCAGCACCCGCATCTCGGTTGCCTCCAAGGTCAACCTGGTGCGGGAAGGCCGCCTGATGTACGTCGGCGGCGACTGGTGGTCGGCCTCGGCGCTAGTGCAGAGCTACCAGACCCTGAATGCCGACCCGGACGTCACCTACACCACGCCCTACCGCCGCCTGCCGCAGCTTATGCTGAACGCCAACCGGCCGGATCTCATCGGCGGGCTGGCGGCCACCTTCCAGAGCGAGTACGTCAAGTTCGCCCACCCGGACGAAGGCATGCCGGAGGGGACGCGTGTCATCGCCTATCCCTCGCTGTCGCTGCCCATCCAGCGGGCGGGTTACTACATCACGCCCAAGGTGGGCGTGCACCAGACCCAGTACGACCTGGACCGCGGCCTGCCCGGCGGGCGCGATTCCATCACCCGTACCGTGCCCATCTACTCGGTGGATGCCGGCATGACCTTCGAGCGCGACGTCAATCTGTTCGGCAGCGACTATGTGCAGACCCTGGAGCCGCGCCTCTACTACCTGAACGTGCCCTACCGCCGGCAGGACGACATTCCGATCTTCGACACCAGCCGCTTCGACTTCGGCTTCGCGCAGATCTTTTCCGAGAACCTTTACACCGGTGGCGACCGCATCGCCGACGCCAACCAGATCACCGCCGCCGTCACCACCCGGCTGATCGACCCCACCACCGGTGGGGAGCGCCTGCGCGCGCTGATCGGCCAGCGCTACTACTTCGAAGACCAGCGCGTCACCATCAACCAGCTGGGCGGCAGCGTGGTCGAAGAGCCGCGCACCGGCCGGCGCGCCGACATCCTGGCCGGCTTCAGCGGCCACTTCAACCGCGAGAACTCGCTGGATTCGCTGATCCAGTACAACCCGCGGGACAACTGGACCGAGCGCTTCAACGTCGTCTACCGCTACCAGCCGGACTTCGCCAAGGCGCTCAACCTCAGCTACCGCTACGCCCGCGACATCCTGCGCGATGTCGACGTCTCCGGCCAGTGGCCGCTGGGCGGCGGCTGGTACGGCGTCAGCCGGCTGACCCACTCGCTGAAGGACGACCGCCTGACCGAGGCCATTGCCGGCCTGGAGTACGATGGCGGCTGCTGGGTGTTCCGCGTCGCGGCGCACCGCTTCGCCACCAACTCCGAAGACACCACCCAGGCCTTCTTCATCCAGCTCGAACTGAACGATCTGGCCAGCATCGGCACCAGTCCGGTAAGCCTGATCAAGCGTAGCGTGCCGGGCTATGGCACGATCAACGACCCGGTTGCCAACCGGGTGTTCGGTTTCGACTGAGTTTTTCCTGCACTTCTCCGCCCCATCCGTTCCCGAGGCATCATGAATCGATCCCTGTTTCTCCTCCGGTCGCTGATCGTCGCCGGCCTTTCCTGCGTAGCCCTGGCCCAGCCGGTTTCCGCTGCGTCGGTGCGCCCGGTCGAGGTGGACCGCATCATCGCGGTGGTGAACAACGAAGTCATCACCTCCCAGGAATTGCGCGCCCGGGTCGACCAGATCGTTCGCCAGTTCAGCCGGCAGGGCAACCAGCTGCCGCCGCAGGACGTGCTGCAGCGCCAGATCCTGGAACGCCTGATCGTCGAGCGCGCCCAGCTGCAGCTCGCCCGCGAGACCTCGCTGCGGGTGGACGACGGCATGCTGGAGCGTGCCATCGCCCGCATCGCCGAGAACAACCGCCTGTCACCGCAGGAGATGCGTGCGGCGCTGGAGCGTGATGGTGTGTCCTGGAGCCGTTTCCGCGACGAGATCCGCACCGAGATCCTGCTCACCCGCCTGCGCGAGCGCGAAGTGGACAGCAAGGTAGTGGTGACCGACGCCGAGGTGGACAACTTCCTCACCAACAATCCGGACGCCTTCTCCGGCGTCGAGTACCACGTTGCCCACATCCTGCTGCGCGCGCCGGAAGGCGCCTCGCCGGAGCAGATCGCCCGCCTGCGCCAGCGCGCCGAGACGGTGATGGCGCGGCTGCGCTCGGGCGAGGACTTCGCCCGCGTCGCCGCCGAAACCTCGGATGCGCCGGACGGACTCAGCGGCGGCGACCTCGGCTGGCGCGAGCGCGACCGCCTGCCGGCGCTGTTTGCCGACGCGGTGCGCAGCCTGCAGCCTGGCCAGGTCTCGCCGGTGATGCGCAGCGCCGCCGGCCTGCACATCGTCAAGCTGGTGGAGTCCCGCGGCGGCTCGGCGGCGGGGCCGCAGCAGCTGGAGCAGACCCACGCCCGCCACATCCTGATCAAGACCTCCGAGGTGGTGTCCGACGCTGAAGCCGAGTCCCGCCTGCTGGGCCTGCGCGAGCGCGTGGTGAACGGCGCAGACTTCGGCGAACTGGCCAAAGCCAACTCCGCCGACCTCTCTGCCGCCAAGGGCGGCGACCTCGGCTGGGTCAACCCGGGTGATACCGTGCCGGAGTTCGAGCGCGCGATGAACGCGCTGAAACCGGGCGAAGTCAGCCCGCCGGTGCATTCCCCCTTCGGCTGGCACCTGATCCAGGTGGTGGAGCGACGCATGCAGGACGTCACCGACGAGCGCAAGCGCAATGCCGCGCGCTCCATCCTGCGCGAGCGCAAATCCGAAGACGCCTACGAAGACTGGGTCCGCCAGCTGCGTGACAGCACCTACGTCGAATACCGCCTGGAACAGGAGTGAGCGTGACCGCCCCGCAGCCCGGCGTGCTCGCCGTCACCAGCGGAGAGCCGGCAGGCGTCGGGCCGGAGTTGTGCCTGCGCCTGGTCGAGCGCGACTGGCCGCTGCGGCCGGTGGTGCTGGGGGATGCCGGGTTGCTGGCCGAGCGCGCCCGCCTCATCGGCGTGGCGGTTCAGCTGCGGGAGTACGACCCGGCCCTCGCACCTGAACGCGGTGTGCTCGACGTGCTGCACGTGCCGCTGGCGGCGTCCTCGCAGCCCGGCATGCTGGCGGCCGCCAACGCTGCCTATGTGCTGGAGCTGCTGGACCGCGCGCTGGCCGGCTGTACTTACGGCGAATTCGCCGGCATGGTCACCGCGCCGGTGCACAAGGGCGTGATCTGCGAAGCCGGCGTGCCTTTTTCCGGCCACACCGAGTACTTGGCCGCCAAGACCGGCACCCCGCTGGTCGTCATGATGCTGGTCGGCGGTGGCATGCGCGTCGCCCTCGCCACCACCCACCTGCCGCTGGCCGCGGTGCCTGCCGCCATCACCCAGCCGCTGCTGGAAGAAACCCTGCGCATCCTGCATGCCGACCTGAGCAATCGCTTCGGCCTGGATTCGCCCCGCATCCTGGTCGCCGGCCTGAATCCGCATGCGGGCGAGGGCGGCCACATGGGACGGGAAGAGATAGACGTCATCGCTCCGGTGCTGGCGAGCCTGCGCGAGCACGGCATGCGCCTCACCGGCCCGCTGCCGGCCGACACCCTGTTCGTGCCGCACACCCTGGAGCAGGGCGACGCCGTGCTGGCGATGTACCACGACCAGGGGCTGCCGGTGCTCAAGCACGCCAGCTTCGGCGGCGGAGTGAACGTCACCCTCGGCCTGCCGGTGATCCGCACCTCGGTCGACCATGGCACCGCGCTGGACCTGGCCGGCACGGGCCGCGCCGACGCCGGCAGCCTGTTCGCCGCCTACGAGCTGGCGGTCACCATGGCTGCGGCCCGCCGCGCCTGAGGAATCCATCGATGGAAGAGCATCGTGCGCGCAAGCGCTTCGGCCAGAATTTCCTGTCCGATCCCAACATCATCCGCCGCATCATCGACGGCATCCGACCGCAGGCCGGCGAACTCATGGTGGAGATCGGCCCCGGCCTGGGTGCGATGACCGCGCCGCTGGTCGAGCGCCTGGGCCATCTGCATGTGGTCGAGATCGACCGCGACCTCATCGCCCGCCTGCATGAGAACTACACGCCGGAGCGGCTCACGGTGCATGAGGGCGACGCGCTGAAGTTCGACTTCGGCAGCCTGGGCGCGCCGCTGCGCATCGTCGGCAACCTGCCCTACAACATCTCCACCCCCATCCTCTTCCACCTGGCGGAATTCGCCGAAGGGGTGAAGGACATGACCTTCATGCTGCAGAAGGAAGTGGTGATGCGCATGGTGGCCGAGCCCGGCACCGAGGAATACGGCCGCCTGTCGGTGATGCTGCAGTACCGCTTCCGCATGGGCCGGCTGTTCGACGTGCCGCCGGGCGCTTTCCGGCCGGCGCCCAAGGTGATGTCCAGCATCGTGCGCATGGTGCCGCTGCCGGTGGAGCAACTGACGGCGACGGATGAGGTGCTGCTCGGCCGCATCGTCACCGCCGCCTTCGGCCAGCGCCGCAAGACCCTGCGCAATACCTTGCGCGACTTTCTCGACGAAGCGGATTTCGAGGCCCTCGGCCTGGACGCCGGCCTGCGCGGCGAGCGCCTGGCGATGGCGGAGTTCGTCGCCATCGCCAACCATGTCGCCGCCAAGGGGGCACGGGCCGGTACGGCGGCCTGAACCTGGCGCCTCCGCTGGCGCTGCCGCTGCGCTCGCCGGGTGTCTCAGGGCTTCTTCGCCGCGCAGGTGCTGAGCCCCAGCAAGGGATAGAGCGGGCAGCGACTGGCCAGGCCGGTGGCCAGCGGCACCACGCCTATCCAGGCCCACAGCGGTCCGCCCAGCAGGGCCCAGGCGATCAGTCCGAGGCCCACCAGGATGCGCAGCATCCGGTCGATTCCGCCGACATTGGCTTTCATGGTTTTCTCCTTCGGTCGTTGGCAAATGCTTGCGATTGCACCAGCCGGAGGAGGGGCGGGTCTGTGACCTGGGTTACACAGGGCCGGGCGCCGTGGCACGCCGGCAATCGCCGGCATCCGGCCCGTTCGTGGTTGGTGCTGCCCCCGCTGCCGGCCTGGATGCGCCAGGAAAGCTTCAGCCCGCCCCGCCGGCCAATGCCCGCAGGCCCGCCGGGTCGAGGATCTCCACCTGTTCCCGCGACAGCTTCAGCAGCCCTTGGTCGGCGAAGCCTTTGAGCAGGCGGCTGACCATCTCCCGCACGCTGCCCAGTTCGTCCGCCAGCTGCTGATGGGTCACATGCAGCACCCGGCCCTTGCCCAGCAGAACAGCGGCCAGGCGCTGGTCCAGGCGGCGGAAGGCGACTTCCTCCACCAGCTGCATCAGGTCGGCGATGCGCTCGGCGAACAGGTGGAAGACAAAATCGCGGAAGGCGGCCACGGTGAGGAGCTGGTCGAAGACCGGTGCCGGCAACAGCATCAGCCGCAGCGGCGTCTCGGCCACGCCGCGGGCGTTGTAGTCCGCCCGGCCGAGCAGGCAGGAGGCGGAGAGGATGCAGGTCTCGCCGGCGATGATGCGGTAGAGCGGCAGCTCGCGGCCGCTGGGCGAGCGCTTGCTCACCCGTACCGAGCCTTCGAGCAGGAAAGGAAAGCCCTCGCAGCCCTGGCGTTCGTCGAACAGCACGCTACCGGCGGGAACTGCCATCCATCGGGCCGGCGCCAGCAGGCGCTCGCGGTCGGTTTCGGCCAGCGCCGCGATGGCGGGGTAGCGTGTCAGCAAGGTGGCGACGTCGTTCATGTCGGCTCCGGGAAAGTGCGCTGCAGCCAGGCCAGTACCAGCGCGGTGGCCGCCTGCGGCGTGCCGATGTGGTCTGCCTCCAGCTCGTGGTACGCGCTGGCGGGGTGCGCCGGCGCCAGCGCGTAGGCGTAGCCGCGCCCGAGGTCGAAGTGGGCGTCGGCGCGGCCGACCGCCCACAGCAGTGGCAGCGGCTCGAGATGGCGGCAGTTGTCCGGCATCACCGCCGGGCCATCCGGGGCGAAATACTCAAGGTAGTGTGCAGGCGGGATACGCACTGGCCGCGGGCGGCCCTGGAAGACGTCGGTCAGGGTGAGGCGTTCCTGTTCGCCGCTGGCGACGGCGTGGGCGGCACGGGCGAGGGAATCGGTACTGATGCCCTGTTGGTGCAACCAGTCCGGGAAGTGGCCAGGGCCGAGCACCAGCAGGCCGTCGGCCGATGCATGACGGCGGGCGCAGGCGAGGGCGGCGTTGGCGCCCATGCTGTGGCCGCCGAGCACCACCTGGCCGCAGCCCTGCCGGCGCAGGGCCTGCGTGGCGGCGTCCAGGATCTGCAGTGCGTCGTGGAAGGAGGCGTCGTACAGGCGGGCCAGCGACCAGGGGAGTTCCGGCGTCAGCACCGGGTGGCCGGCGGCGCGCAGTGCGTCCGCCAGCGCGCCGATGGCATAGGGCGGTTTGTCCCACTTGCCGTGGGCGAGCACGATGCCCGGCCGCTTCATGGCGCGGGGTGCCGTTTCAGAGCGCCAGCTCCAGCACCACCGGGGCGTGGTCGGAGGGGCGTTCCAGGGCGCGCGGTGTTTTGTCCACCACGCAGCTGCGGCAGGCGGCGGTCAAGGCCGGCGAGACCAGCAGATGGTCGATGCGCAGGCCGAAGTTGCGGCGGAAGGCGAACAGGCGGTAGTCCCACCAGGAGTAGCTGCGCTCCGGCTGCTCGAACAGGCGGAAGGTGTCGACCAGGCCGAGGCCGAGGAGGGCGGCAAAGGCGGCACGCTCCGGCTCGGAGACGTGGATCTCGTCCTTCCAGTCCGGGTGGGCGTCGCGGTCTTCGGGCGCGACGTTGAAGTCGCCGCCCAGCACCAGCCGTTCGTGCTGACGCATTTCCTCGCGCAGCCATTCGGTCAGCGCGCTCAGCCAGCGCAGCTTGTAGGCGAACTTCTCCGAACCCACCGCCTGGCCATTGGGAAAGTAGCCGCATATCACCCGCACGCCGTCCACCGTGGCGGCGATGATGCGCTTCTGCTCGTCGGAGAAGCCGGGGATGTCGCGCAGCACCTCGGTGGGCTCGGAGCGGCTGAGGATGGCAACGCCGTTGTAGGTCTTCTGGCCGTTGTATACCGCGTGGTAGCCCGCCGCCTGCAACTCGGTCAGCGGGAAGACCTTGTCCTCCATCTTCAGCTCCTGCAGGCACAGCGCATCCGGCTGGTTGGCGGCGAGCCAGTCGAGCACATGGGGAAGGCGGACCTTCAGCGAGTTCACATTCCAGGTGGCGATTTTCATTGGGGCAGGGGCGTATTCGAATGGCGGTGGATGGTACCGAGGCTTGGGGGCGAGGCCAAGCCGGAGGCCGCCTTCACGCGGCGAGGTCCGCCGTCGGCAGACGCAGGCGGAGGAGGATGAACTCCGCCGGCCTGATCGGTGCGAAGCCGAGTTGCAGGACGATGCGTCCTTCGACGAGTTCGGCCGGGCTGGTGCTTTCCCGCCCGCAATGGACGAAGAAAGCTTCTTCCGGCTTGCCGCCCTGGAAGGCGCCCTGGCGCATCAGGGCCAGCATGAAGCAGCCGGCTTCCCGCCGCAGCCGGGCCCACAGTACTTCGCCATTGGGCTCGAATGCCGCCCAGGCGAGGGCTTCCTCCAAACCTTGTTCGATGAAGAGCGCCAGCCGGCGCACCGAGATGTACTTCCACTCGGAGCCGAGCTCGTCGGCGCCGGCCAGGGTGCGTGCTCCCCACACCACCCAGCCGCGGCCAGGGAGGCTGCGCAGGCAGTTGAGGCCCTGCTGGTTGAGTTGACGCTGCTGGGCGTCGTCCAGGCGCTGCGCGCCGTCCAGGGCGCCGAGCAGTTGGGCCGACTCGCCGGAGGGGGCTTTCCACACACCGCGTTCGGCATCGTTGCGGACGATGACGCCGGCGATGGCGCCGCAGGGGGCGAAGGCGGCGGCGCGGTTGCCGGCCAGCGGGTCGGCGAACAGCAGGCGCGGAAAGTAAAGGGCGACGTTGGCTGCCGCGGTAAGGCCGATGCGTTCCCGCAGCGCGCGCAGTTCCGCGCCCAGCGGCGGGGTGCTCCAGTGCGCGGGGGCGTCCATCATCAGCATCGCCCGGCGCTGCTGGCAGTAGGCGGCGGCCTCGGCCCAGCTTGCCGGCGCCACCTCGGTGTCCCGCTGCGGCGGCGGCAGGCAGAGCAGCTTGAAGGGGATGCCTTCCAGTGCGTGGAGTCCGGTGCCGGCATGGCGCTCACCCACGAGCTCTGCGTCGCCCACCGGGGCGCCGTCGCTGCCGGGTGTCGCCGCGCTGGTGGGTTGGCCTTGTCCGTCCAGGATGGCGACCGCTGCCGGATCGGGGCGCGTGCCTGCCGGCAGGCCGTGCCGCACCCGCGCCAGGCGGGAGCTGCGGGCAAGGGCGGCGTCGATGAAGCGCGGGCTGTCCGGGTTGCAGCACAGGTCGCGGAACACCTCGGTGTTTATGGCGTTACCGCCTGCGCCCAGTTCTTCCAGGGTGAGGTTGAAGTAGGGTTCGTCCGCCGCGCCGCCGGTCATGTGGTCCACCGTGGCGCGCAGGTGCCGGCCCCAGCTGCCGGGGCTGGCGGCTTCCAGCGTCAGTTGGCCGTCGCCGGCGGGCAGCGCGAGCGTGGCGGTGCAGGCGGCTGGATCGCCATTGAAAACGCGGACGATGCAGGCTTCGCGGCCGCCATTGCGGAAGTAGTGTTGCACCGCGTGGCCCAGGGTGTCCTCGGCGCGCGGGCTGCCGAAGTGGAGCTCGTAGTCATGAGCGCTGCCGACCTTCAGCGGGGTATTGACCGGCCCGCGGCGGGCGGCGCCGATGAAGGCGGCGAGGGTGGTGGTCGCGCCGCCTGGCGGGGGCGATAGCGCGGCGGGGATTTCTTCGATG
>NZ_WUEI01000131.1 GCF_012911025.1 Azoarcus sp. TTM-91
CCCTCACCCCGCCACCCGCAGCGCCTCCCTCCTCTTCAGCACCGCAGCCGTCCTTCTGCACACCGCCCACACCAGCACGGCCACCGTCACGCCCAGGATGATCGCGCTCAGCGGGCGATCCACGAAGGTGGTCACATCTCCGCGCGCCAGCATCATGGCGCGGCGGAAGTGTTCTTCCATCAGCGGACCGAGGATGAAGCCCAGCAGCAGCGGGGCGGGTTCGAAGCTGAGGACGGCGAAGGCGTAGCCGAGGGCGCCGATGAGGGCCACCTGCAGGATGTCGAAGCTGCTGTTGTTCACGCTGTACACGCCCAGACAGATGAACACGATGATGGCGGGGTAGAGCACGCTGTAGGGGATGCGCAGCACGCTTACCCACAGGCCGATCAGCGGGATGTTGAGCACCAGCAGCATCAGGTTGCCGATGACGAAGCTGGCGATCAGGCCCCAGAACAGTTCGGGCTGCTCCACCATCAGCAGCGGGCCGGGGGTGATGCCGTGCAGGATGAGGGCGCCCAGCATCAGCGCCATCACCGCGTCTCCGGGGATGCCCAGTGTGAGGGTGGGGACGAAGGCAGTCTGGGCGGCGGCGTTGTTGGCCGATTCGGGGGCGGTGATGCCTTCCACCGCGCCTTTGCCGAAGCGCGCCGGCTCGCGCGCCACTTTCTTTTCCACCGCGTAGGCAATGAAGGCGGCGATGGCGGCGCCGGTGCCCGGCAGTGCGCCGAAGAAGGAGCCGATGCCGGAGCCGCGCGCCATCGGAATCCAGGAGCGGCGCACGTCGTCGCGGCTGGGCACCATGGTGCGCAGGCTGATCTTGTCCTTGTGCAACTGGCCTTCGCGCGGCCGGTTCACCGCGCTGATCACCTCGGCGATGCCGAACACACCCATCGCCAGGGCGACGATGCTCAGCCCTTCCGCCAGGCCGTTGAAGCCGAAGGTAAAGCGCTGCACGCCGGTGCTGACGTCGGTGCCCACCACGCCCAGCAGCAGGCCGAGCAGCACCATCGCCAGGCCCTTGGCGAGCGCGCCCGAGCCCAGTGTGGAGGCAGCCACCAGGCCCAGCGCCATCAGCGCGAAGTACTCCGCCGAGCCCAGTTCCAGGCCGAGTTCGGCGATCGCCGGGGCGAAAGCCACCAACAGAGCCAGCCCGATCATGGAGCCAAAAAAGGAGGCGGCGGCGGTCATGAACAGGGCGGCGCCCGCCCTGCCCTGCTGTGCCATCGGGTGGCCGTCCAGACAGGTGATGGCGGAGGAGGCCGAGCCCGGCAGGTTGAGCAGGATGGAGGCGGTGGAGCCGCCGTACTGGGCGCCGTAATACACGCCGGCCAACATGATGATGGCGGGCGTCGGCTCGATGTAGTAGGTCACCGGCAGCAGCAGCGAGATGGCCGCCAGCGAGCCGATGCCGGGCAGCACGCCGATGAGGGTGCCGAGGAAGACGCCGATGAAGCAGTACATCAACGTCACCGGCAGCATGGCCGTCTGGAAGCCGGCCAGCAGGTTGTTCAGGGTGTCCATTGCCGTCTCCTCCTCAGAAGTGCCACCACAGCGGCACGATCATGCCCAGGCCGGTGACGAAGATGAGTACCGTCAGCAGGGTGATGCCGGCCGCCAGCTTGAGCCGGCCGGGCCAGCGCAGGCTGCGGTCGGCGAGCGAGGCCAGCAGCACCGCCGCCACGGTGGCGATCACCAGGCCCAGGGTCTGCAGCGCCAGCGCGAACACCACCACCGAGCCCAGCACCAGCGCGCCGGTGCGCCATTCCACCCGGATGGGTTGGGCCTTGCCCTGCCGCCGCCAGGCCGGCGCGGCGATGGCGCCACCCAGCAACAGCAGGCCGATGCCCAGCAGGATGGGGAAGAAGCCCGGCCCCATCTGCTGCAGGGAGCCGAACTCGTAGCGTTGGCCGTAGAGGGCGGCGAACAGGCCGATGGCGGCGACCAGCAGGCCGCCCAGCAGGTCGCGGTAATTCTTGTCCGTCATGCGGGGTCTCCTCCGCGGCCGCGTCGCGCCCGGTGCTGGCGGCGTCGCGCGGCCCTTGTCGAGTTTTGGTGCCGGGCGGCGGGGTACCCGGCCGGGAGCGGGCAACTCAGTTGGCGGTGATGCCGAACTTGCGGGCGGCGCCGCTCCAGCGGTCCACCTCGGCCACCCAGAAGCGCTGGAAATCCGGCTGCGGCATGTTCACCGCCTCCACGCCGGCGGTTTTCCATACTTCGCGCATGTCTTCGCGCTGCAGGGCACGGGCGATTTCCTCGTGCATGCGGGAGACCACCTCCGGCGGCGTGCCCTTGGGCGCGAATACGCCGTACCAGGTCATCACCTGGAAGCCGGGCATCACGGTTTCCGCCAGCGTGGGGACGTCCGGGAAGGCCTCGGCGCGCCGCGGCGAGGTCACCGCCACCGCCTTCACCCGCTTGGCGCGCACCTGCACCGCGGCGGTGGGCATGGTCTCGAACATCACCTGGATGTGGCCGGCGAGGATGTCGCGTACCGCCTGCGAGCTGCCGCGGTAATGGATGGCGGCCATGTCCGGCGTGCCGACCTCGGCCTTGAACATCTCGGTGGCGACGTGGTGCAGCGCGCCGGCGCCGCCGGTGCCATAGCTGACCTTGCCCGGATTGGCCTTGATCCATGCCACCAGCTCCTGCGGCGTTTCCACCGGCACCCGCTTGCTGACGATGACCATGTTGGGCGTTTCGCCGATGTGGGCGACGCCGACCAGGTCGTTCTTGCTGTCGTAGGGCACGTCGGCATAGACGCCGGGGATGATGGCGTGGTGGATGGCGCCCATGAGGAAGGTGTAGCCGTCGGGCGCGGACTTGGCGACGTGCTCCGCGCCCACCATGCCGGCGGCGCCGCCGCGGTTCTCCACCACCACCGCCTGCTTCAGGGCCTCACCCAGGTGCTGGGCCAACGGCCGGGTGAGCGTATCCAGGGAACCGCCGGCCGAGGCCGGCACGATCAGCCGTATCGGCTGCTGGGTGGGCCAGGCCTGGGCCTGGGCGCCGCCGGCGGCGAGGGCACAGGCGGCGAGGGTAATGCCGCGCAGCAGGCGTGCGGCGCGGGATGGGAATCTCTTCATGTCGGGTCTCCTTTGGTCTTGATGTCGTTATGTCGCGGACCGTGAGCGGTCCGGGCCGTCGTCGCGGCGTGCATCGAGTGTGTTTCCCGCCGGCGCGGTGTCCCGCCGCGCCGGTGTGCTGCCTTCTGTCTGCTGGAATCTGCCTCCTCGTGCGGGCGGGCTTGGCCCCACAGCCCGTTCTCTGTTCGTTCCGCTGGCCGGTGGCGGGCACCCTGTCGCAGGGCCCGCCACCTTGCCGGCTCAGGCCTTGCCGGCGCCGCGCGAGGTTGGCCGCCGCGCCAGTTCCGCCACCGCGTCCCAGTCGGGCGCGAAGCCCAGGCCCGGCGCCTCCGGCAGCGGCAGCCAGCCGTTCTCCGGCACCGGCAGGCCGGTGAAGAGCTGTTCGCTCATGGTCACGGCCACATGGTGATATTCGATGAAGCCCCCATGCGCAAGGCCGGCATGTAAATGCATGTTGTGGAAGGGCCAGGCGCCGCCGTTGGCGATGGCCACCTGCCAGGCCTGTGCCATGCCGGCGATGCGCAGGCACTGGGTGTAGCCGCCGGTGATGGCAACGTTGGGCTGGGCGATGTCCACCGCACGCGCCTGGAAGAGGTCGGCGAAGCGGCTGTCCAGGCCCTCGTTCTGGCCGGCGGCCAGCGGAATGGTGATGCTGCGGCGCAGGTCGGCCAGCGCGCGCACGTCGTTGTGGCTCACCGGTTCTTCGAAGAAGGCGATGCCGCAGTCCTCCACCCGCTGGGCGAGCAGGCGGGCGTGGTAGGGGTCCAGGCTGCAGTTGGCGTCTATGCACAGCTCCGGCCCCGGCCCCACTGCCTCGCGCACCGCGCGGATGCGGGCTTCGTCCTCGCGGATCACTGCCGACAGCGGGCGCGGCTCGTCGCGCCGCTGCAGGGCATGGTTGCCCACCGTCATCTTCAGCCGGGAAAAGCCCAGCCCGACCCAGCTGCGCGCCGCCTCGGCCAGTTGCTCGGTATCGAGAAAGCCGAAACCGAAGGTGGCGTACACCGGCACCCGCCCGCGCGCGCCACCGAGCAGCTTCCACAGCGGCAGGCCCAGCGCCTGGGCCTTCAGATCCCACAGCGCGATGTCCAGCGCGGCGATGGCATGGGCGCCGTAGCCGCTCTGGCCGCGCGGCGTCAGCAACCAGTAGAGGCGGTTCCACAGCCGCTCGATGTTGAGCGCGCTCTCGCCGACCAGGTGATGGGCCGCCACCTCGTTGATCGCCGCGGCCACCACCTCTTCCTCCGTGATGGCGGTGAAGCCGCAGCCCACCAGCCCGCTCTCGGTCTCCACCCGCACCAGCACGCAGGACAGCGCGGTGGGCTTGCGCACCGCGCCGACCACCGCATCCACCGGTACGTTGATGGGGATGGCGCGCACGCTGCGGATGGTGAGCTCCCGCTCCAGCCGGGCGCCGGCTTCGGCGTGTTGTTGATCGACGTTCTTCGTGGCTTCTTTATCTATTTGCATGCCTGGGTCTCCTCTTGCGCTCGCCCGTCGGCGGCGTGTCGCCGTGCGGGCTGCGTTCGGCGTTTATAGAGACCGGCGGCAGGGGTGGACAAGCGAGTTTTTTGCGAAGCCGTTTTCGACTATCTCGAAACCTGGGAGATCTGAGATGACAGCGGACTGCCGTCCGCCGCGGCCGACGCCTGCAGGAAGTCGATGATCATCCGCGTCTGCGGCAGCGGCTCGCGCTGGGTGGGCCAGCCGATCAGCAGGCGGCGGCGGGCCCAGTCGTCGCGCAGCGGAATCGCCTTCAGCCGGCCGAGGGCGACATAGGCCTCGGCCGAGCGCACCGGCAGCACGCCCACGCCCACGCCGCCTTCGATCATGCGGCACACGGCGTCGAAGCTGCGCACCTGGATGCGCAACCGCAGCACCCGGCCGAGCTTGGCCGCTGCCAGCTGCATGCGCGACAGGATGGCGGTGCCGCCGTGCAGGCCGACCTGCTCGTAGGCCAGCGAATCGGCGAAGGAGATTTCGTCCCGCGCTGCCAGCGGATGGCCCAGCGGCACCACCAGCGCCAGCTCGTCGGTGCGGTAGGGGCGCACCAGCATGCCGGGCGTGGCGTAACTCTCCTCGAAGATGGCGAGGTCGGTGCGGTCGGTCTGCAGCAGCGCCACCGCCTCGGCGCTGGTCTGCTCCTCCAGGTCGATGCGCAGGCGCGGGTGGGCTTCGAGGAAGGCGGCGATGTCGCGCGGCAGGAACTGCACGATGGCGGCGGCGTTGGCCACCATGCGCACCCGGCCCTCGACGCCGCTGGCGTAGTCGCGCAGTTCTTCTTCGAGGCTGGCCGCCAGCGCCGCCATCTGCCGCGCCTGGCCGACGAAGACCTCGCCCGCCGGCGTCAGCGCCACTCCCCGCGGCCGGCGGTGCAACAGGATCACGCCCAGCCGCGCCTCCAGGTCGCTGATGCGCTTGCTGGCCGCCGCCACCGACATGTGGCAGCGCGCCGCGCCGCCGCTGATGCTGGCGGCTTCGGCCACCGCGATCAGCAGACGGACGGCGGCGATGTCGAGTTGGGCCAGGGCGCTCATCGGGACTCCGGGGCGGAACAGCCCCGGAGTATCCCACGGCCGGCGGCGCTCAGACGGCGGCGGCGCCCTCGCCGCCGGCATCCTCGCCAACCAGCAGGCGGTTACCGTCCAGCCAGCGGTGCGGCGGCACTTCGAGGTTGGTCGGCGCCGGCTGGTGCAGGAACACCCGGCCGGCGAGGTCGAAGCGCGAGCCGTGGCAGGGGCACAGGAAGCCGCCCGGCCAGTCCGCCTCCATGCCGGCACCGGCGCCGGCCGCGAACTTCTCCGACGGCGAGCAGCCGAGGTGGGTGCAGATGCCGATGAGCACCAGGAACTCCGGCCGGATGGCGCGCTGCGGGTCGGCGGCATAGGCCGGCTGTTGCGCTTCCTGCGAGGCGGGATCGGCGAGGCGCGCGTCATGGCCTTCCAGCGCGGCCAGCATCTGCGCGCTGCGGCGCAGGATCCACACCGGCTTGCCGCGCCACTCCACGGTCATCATCTCGCCCTCGGCGAGGCGGCCCACGTTCACCTCCACCGGCGCGCCGGCGGCACGGGCGCGCTCCGAGGGCGTCAGGCTGGCGACGAAGGGCACGGCGGTGGCAGCCATCACAACGGCACCCGCACCGGCGGTGGCGGCGAGCAGGCGGCGGCGGTCATCGTCCGGCGCGGCGGGCGGCAGCGGATGGGCGGACATGGTCGGTACTCCTTGAGCGGTCGGGGATGAGGCGACGCGCCGCCGCCGCGGCCCCGGGGCCCGCAGGGGTTTGGCGAGGTGACCAGTGGCCGCCGCGACGCTTGCGGACGCGCCGCCTCGCCCTTGTAGAAACAAATCGCGTGCCTGCTGGCCACCCCGCCCCGCAATGGCGGGAAAGCGCTTTTCCGTCATCGGCTTGCAGCACGCGCTGGCCCCAGGCAGCCACCCCGCGCGCTGCCGCCGGCTGCCGCTGGCGGCAGCGGTGGCAGCCACGACCGCCAGGGCTGTCAGCCGCGCTCCAGGTCGCGCAGCTTGCGGTACAGGGTGCGCTCGCTGATGCCCAGGCGCTCGGCCAGCGCCCGCCGGCTGCCGTGATGCTCGCGCAGGGCCTCCAGCAGCGCCTGCCGCTCCAGCCGCCGCAGGCCGCCGCTCATGGCCACGCCCGCCAGCGGCGCCGCCACCTCGCCGAGCACCTCCGGCGGCAGGTGGCCGAGATCTATCTGCTCGCCGTCGCACATCAGGCTGGCACGCTCCAGCACGTTGCGCAGCTCGCGCACATTGCCGGGAAAGGCATAGGCGGCCAGGCAGCGCAGCGCCGGCTCGGCCAGCGTCAGCCGGCGCCGCGGCGCCACCCGCTCCAGCAAGGTTGCCACCAGCAGCGGCAGGTCGGCCAGGCGTTCGCGCAGCGGCGGCACCGGAATGGGGAAGGTGTTGATGCGGTAATACAGATCCTGGCGGAAGCTGCCCTCCGCCACCATCTCGCGCAGCGGCCTGTGGGTGGCGGACACCAGGCGGATGTCGGCCTGACGCAGCTCGGTGGAGCCCACCCGGCGGTAGGTGCCGGTCTCCAGCAGGCGCAGCAGCTTCACCTGCATGCCCAGCGGAATGTCGCCCACCTCGTCGAGGAACAGGGTGCCGCCGGCAGCCGCCTCCACCAGCCCCGGCTTGCGTGCGCTGGCGCCGGTGAAGGCGCCGCGCTCATGGCCGAAGAGCTCGCTCTCGAACAGGGTTTCCGGCAGGCCGGAGCAATCCACCGCGACGAAGGGCCGGCCGGCGCGCGGGCTGGCGGCATGGATGGCCTGGGCCACCAGCTCCTTGCCGGTGCCGGACTCGCCCTGCAGCAGCACCGCCGCCTCGGCCGGCGCCACCCGCGACACCAGCTCCAGCATGCGGCGGAAGGCCGGCGCGCGCCCCACCATGCCGCCTCCGCCCGGGCCGCGGGCCACCTCCATCGGCGCCATCTTCTCGATGAACCAGGCGATGCGGCCCTCACCGTCGCGCACCGGCGACAACTCGATGGCGACGTACTCCTCGCCGCGCGGGGTGTGATGCAAGTGCAGCACCCGCTCGCGCGTGCCGGACTGCAGGCTGCGGGTGAGCGGACAGGATTCGCCGGCCTGGTCGCAGGGCCGCGGATAGCGGTGCGAGACCTCGTAGCAGTTGCGCCCGAGCACGCTGCGGGTGGTGCCGAAGGCGGCGCGGTAGGCGGTGTTGGCGGCAACGATGCGGTAATCGCGGTCGCACAGGATGTGGGGCTCGGAGAGCGTCTCCAGGTAGGACACCAGCTCCGGCAGAACGGGCTGGCCGGCGGACGGCGTGGAAGACATGCTGCGACACCTCTGACAGGAGACTGCCATATCTTGCAGCACTGGCAGTGTGGCTGTCAGCCCCTGCACGCCGGACGGCAGATGCCAAGGCCCTGATTCCACGTCATTCCGCGGCACCGCGCCGGCCTGGCACGCAGCTTGTTATTACCAAGGTGAGATTCTCACCCGGCTGCCGCCATGTCACCGCCCATCCCCCCGCCTGCGCCGCCGCCTTTCGAGGCGGCCTCACCGAACACTTGTCAGCCGCATCCAGCGCTGTCCCTGGCGCCAGCCTCCAGCCCCCTCAGCCGCGCCGACCGCCGCCTGCTGCGAGAACTGGCCCTGGCGCTGGCGGTAAAGCTGGCGCTGCTCGCCGCCCTGGGCGGCTGGCTGGCCGGCGGCGGCGCCGAAACGAGCGCCGCGCCGCCGGCGGCCCCCGCCCCTTCCGATTTCCGTACTCCGAGAGACAACGATGGTCACTGAGCAACTCGTCGACCTGTCGCGGCTGCAGTTCGCCGCCACCGCGATGTACCACTTCCTGTTCGTTCCGCTGACCCTGGGCATGACCTGGCTGCTGGTCATCATGGAAAGCCTGTGGGTGATGACCGGCAAGCCGGTGTACCGCGACATGACCCAGTTCTGGGGCAAGCTGTTCGGCATCAACTTCGCGCTGGGCGTCACCACCGGCATCACGCTGGAGTTCCAGTTCGGCACCAACTGGGCCTACTACTCCCACTACGTCGGTGACATCTTCGGCGCGCCGCTGGCGATAGAGGGCCTGATGGCCTTCTTCCTCGAATCCACCTTCATCGGCCTGTTCTTCTTCGGCTGGGCGCGGCTGTCGCGGCTGCAGCACCTGCTGGTGACGCTGCTGATGGCGGTGGGCACCAACCTCTCGGCGCTGTGGATCCTGGTGGCCAACGGCTGGATGCAGAACCCGGTGGGCGCGGAGTTCAGCTTCGAGACCATGCGCATGGAGCTGACCGACTTCACCGCGGTGCTGCTGAACCCGGTGGCGCAAGCCAAGTTCGTGCACACCGTGTCCGCCGGCTACGTCACCGGCGCCATGTTCGTGCTGGCGATCTCCTCCTGGTACCTGCTGCGCCGCCGCGACGTGGATTTCGCCAAACGCTCCTTCCGCATCGCCGCCGCCTTCGGCTTCGCCTCGGTGTGCTCGGTGATCGTGCTCGGCGACGAGTCCGGCTACTCGCTGGGCGAGGCGCAGCAGACCAAGCTGGCGGCGATGGAGGCGATGTGGGAGACCGAGCCGGCACCCGCCGGCTTCAACCTCTTCGCCCTGCCCGACGACGCCGCGATGGAGAACCGCTACGCGCTGCAGATTCCGTGGGTGATGGGCCTGATCGGCACCCGCTCGCTGGAGCAGGAGATTCCCGGCCTGAAGGAGATCCTGGCGAAGAATCGCGCCCGCATCGTCAGCGGCATGGAGGCGGTGCGCCTGCTGGACGCGCTGCGCGCCGACCCCGCGGATGCCGCGACGCGCACGCGCTTCGACGCGATCAAGGGCGACCTCGGCTTCGGCCTGCTGCTGCGCCGCTACGTCCAGAGCATGGACGAGGTGACGCCGGAGCTGGTGGACCGCGCCGCGCGCGACACCCTGCCGCGGGTAGCGCCGCTGTTCTGGACCTTCCGCCTGATGGTGGCGCTGGGCTTCGCCATGCTGGCGCTGTTCGGCCTCGCCCTGTGGCATTCGCTGAGGGGCGACTTCGCCGAGCGCCGCGGCCTGCTGCGCTGGGCGCTGTACTTCCTGCCGGTGCCGTGGGTCGCCTGCGAGATGGGCTGGTTCGTGGCCGAGTATGGCCGCCAGCCGTGGACCATCTACGGCGTGCTGCCCACCCATCTGTCGGTGTCCACGCTGACGGTGGAGAGCCTGTACGGCTCGCTCGCCGGCTTCGTCGGCTTCTACACCCTGCTGCTGGTGGTGGAGATGTACCTGATGGTGCGCTTCGCCCGCCTCGGCCCGGCCAGCCTGGGCACCGGCCGCTACCACGGCGAGGCGGCCGCGCCGGCGGCCCCCCTCGCGCCCGCCGCCATCGAGCCCCGCCCCACCCTGTCCTGACCGGAGCCCCGCCATGCCTCTCGATTACCCCACCCTGAAACTCATCTGGTGGCTGCTGGTGGGCGTGCTGCTCGTCGGCTTCGCCATCATGGACGGCCACGACATGGGCGTCGGCACCCTGCTGCCCTTCGTCGGCAAGAGCGACGAGGAGCGCCGCGCGGTGATCAACACCGTGGGCCCGCACTGGGACGGCAACCAGGTGTGGTTCATCACCGCCGGCGGCGCCATCTTCGCCGCCTGGCCGCTGGTGTACGCCACCGCCTTCTCCGGCTTCTACTGGGCCATGCTGGCGGTGCTGTGGGCGCTGTTCTTCCGCCCGGTGGGCTTCGACTACCGCAGCAAGATCCACCACGCCGGCTGGCGCCGCACCTGGGACTGGGGCCTGTTCGTGGGCGGCGCGGTGCCGCCGCTGATCTTCGGCGTGGCCTTCGGCAACCTGCTGCAAGGCGTTCCCTTCCACTTCGACGCCAACCTGGTGCCCTACTACACCGGCAGCTTCTGGGCCCTGCTCAACCCCTTCGCCCTGCTCGCCGGGGTGGTGAGCAGCGCCATGCTGAGCTTTCACGGCGCGGTCTATCTCGCCCACCGCACCGAGGGCGACATCCAGCGCCGCGCCATCCGCGCCGCGCTGGTGTTCGGCCCGCTGATGCTGCTGGCCTTCAGCCTCGCCGGGCTGTGGGTGGCGCGCGGTGGTCTGGGCTATGCGCTCGCCCTCGCGCCGGACCCGGCCGCCCTGCCCAACCCGCTGGCGAAGCGCGTGGTGGCCGAAGCCGGCGCCTGGCTGCACAACTACGCCAGCGCGCCGGCCACGGTGCTGGTGCCGGCGCTGGCCTATGCCGGCGGCCTCGCCGCCATCGCCCTGGTCGCCGCCCGCCGCACGCTGGCGGCCTTTGTCGCCTCGGCGCTGGCCATCGTCGGCGTCATCGGCACCGCCGGGGTGTCCATGTTCCCCTTCGTGATGCCCTCCTCCACCCGGCCGGACGCCAGCCTCACGGTGTGGGACAGCGTCTCCAGCCACCGCACGCTGGGCATCATGCTGTGGGCCACGGTGATCTTCATGCCGCTGATCGTGGCCTACACCGGCTGGGCCTACAAGGTGATGGCGGGCAAGGTCACCACCGCCTACATCCGCGAGAACGAGCATTCCGCCTACTGAACCCGAGGAGCATTTCCGATGTGGTACTTCGCCTGGATACTCGGCATCGGCTTCGCCGTGCTGCTGGCCATACTCAACGCCCTGTGGGGCGACACCGCGGCGATGCGCGCCGGCCGCGCCGCGGCGGACGATGACGCGGGGCAAGCTTGATGGCGGCCGCGCCAGGCCCGGCCGCCGCCGGCCCGACCCCAGCCGCCGCCACCGGCCGGCTGCGCCCGCTGCCGCTGCTGTCAGCCCTGGCGCTGATGCTGGGGCTGGGGATCGCGCCCAATCTGTTCGCCACCGCCGACGGCCGGGCGGACCACCTGGCGGCGCTGGCGCTGTGCTGGGCGATGAGCGCCGGCTTCGTCGCCGGCGTCGGCTTCCGGCCGCGGGCGCTGGCCTGGCGGCTGCTGTTCTCGCCAACGGCGGTGGCGCTTGGCCTGGCGCTGGGGCTGGGGCGCTTGCTGATGGTGGGCGGCTGAGGGCGTCAAGGGGTCGGCGGGCTGGCGGGTAGCGGGTCTGTTCCAGCTTCCGCTTGCCAGGGAGG
>NZ_WUEI01000132.1 GCF_012911025.1 Azoarcus sp. TTM-91
CCCATGTCCCTCCCCCGCGCCGAGCCCACGCCCGACAGCGACGTCTATCGCACCCTGCTCGAATCGACCAAGGCCATCCCCTGGCGCATCGACTGGAAAACCCTGCGCTTCACCTACATCGGCCCGCAGATCGAAGCCGTGCTGGGCTGGACGCCGGACAGCTGGAGCACCGTGGAGGACTGGGCCGCCCGCATGCACCCGGACGACCGCGAACGGGTGGTCGATTTCTGCGTCTCCCAGTGCAAGGCCGGCTCCGACCATGAAGCCGACTACCGCGCCCTCACCGCCGACGGCGGCTACGTGTGGATACGCGACGTGGTCCATGTGGTGCGCAAGGATGGCGAGGTGGAAGCGGTGACCGGCTTCATGTTCGACATCAGCGAGCGCAAGGCCACCGAGGAACAGTTGCTGAAGCTGCAGCAGGAGCTGGAAGCCCTGTCCTACAAGGACGGCCTCACCGGCGTCGCCAACCGCCGCATGTTCGACACCGTGTTCGAGCTCGAATGGACCAGGGCGCGACAGAACCGCCAGCCGCTGTCGGTGATCCTGGCGGATGTGGATCACTTCAAGGAATACAACGACCACTACGGCCACCTCGCCGGCGACGACAGCCTCAAGCTCGTCGCCCAGGCCCTGGGCAGCGCCGCCGCCCGCGCCCGCGACTTCGTCGCCCGTTTCGGCGGCGAGGAATTCGTCATCATCCTCCCCGAAGCCGACGCCGCCGCCGGCCGCATGATCGCCGAACGCTGCCGCCAGGCCATCGCCGACCTCGCCATCCCCCACGCCGCCATCGACGGCCGGCTCAGCATCAGCCTGGGCGTGGGCACGCTGATCCCCGGCGCGGAAGACGACCCGCGCCGCTTCCTCGATCAGGTGGATAGCGCGCTGTACGCGGCCAAGGACAATGGGCGAGATCGGGTGAAAAGCGTTTGACGGCCTTCCAGCGACGATGGGAAACACCCAGTCGCCGCATGACCGACAGCACACCCCGATGCTTGCGAAGGACCGCTGCCCGGCCTAGACTTGTACGCTAAACCGTACATGAGGCAATCCGATGAAAGTCGTCTCATTCACCGAGGCACGCAATGCGCTCAAGGCCGTGCTGGACAGTGTGGTCGATGACGCGGACGCAACCATCATCACCCGGCGCGATGCGGCGGATGCGGTCGTGATGTCGCTCGACTACTACAACAGCCTGATGGAAACCGTGCATCTGCTGCGCTCCCCCGCCAACGCGGCACACCTGCACCGCTCCATCGAACAGTTCAAGGCGGGAAAGACCACGCCGAGAGAGCTGCAGGATGACTAGGCTGCTGGCCTGGACCGATGAAGCCTGGAGCGGCTACCTGTACTGGCAGGGGCAAGACCGGAAGACCCTCAAGCGCATCAACCAACTCATCACCGACACCCTGCGGTCCCCTTTCGAAGGCATCGGCAAACCCGAGCCACTGAAGGAAAACCTTGCCGGCTTCTGGTCCCGCCGCATCGATGATGTCAACCGGCTGGTCTATGCGGTCGATGACAGCGCGCTCACCATCATCTCCTGCCGCTACCACTATTGAGCATGCACGGGGACAGCAGCAGGGCCGCGTCCCCAAGCACCATCAAGCCACCGCAGGCGCGGCGCTCACAAAGGCATCAGCGTAGAAGCTTTCCTCCGCCAAGCCCGCCTCGGCGACAAAATCGCGCCGCGCCGCGTCCACCATCTGCGGCGCGCCGCAGGCGTAGATCTCATGGCCCGACAGGTCGGCGAAATCCTCCAGCACCGCCCGGTGCACCAGGCCGCGGCGGCCAGTCCAGTCGGCGTTGGCTTCGGACAGCACCGGCACATAGCTGAACCACGGCAACTCGCGCGCCCACTGCTGGGCGAGGGCATGGTGGTAGAGGTCTTCGCGGCGGCGGGCGCCCCAGTAGAGCACCGCCTTGCGGCGCAGGCCGGCGCGGCGGGCGTGTTCGACCAGGGCCTTGATCGGGGCGAAGCCGGTGCCGCTGGCGAGCAGGATCATCGGCGCCTCCGAGTCCCGCAGGTAGAAGGTGCCGAAAGGCCCTTCCAGGCGCAGCATCTCGCGCGCCTTCAGGCGGCCGAAGACGTGCTCGGTGAAGGCGCCGCCGGGCAGGTGGCGGATGTGCAGCTCCAGCTGCTCCGTCTTGCCGGGCGCGGTGGCCAGCGAATAGCTGCGGCGGCGGCCATCGCGCAGCAGCACGTCCACATACTGGCCGGCGAGGTATTCCAGCGGCTGGCCGGCGGGCGGCTGCAGGTGGAGGATGGCGACGTCGGCCGCCGGGCGTTCAATGGCGGTGACGCGCACCGCCAGCTTGCGCAGCGGCAGGCCGGGCACACCGGGCACTTCCTCGCAGGCCAGCGTCACCGGGCCACGGGCCTGGCAGCGGCACAGCAGGCAGTCGCCCTCGTTTTCCAGCGGATAGCTGGCCGGCAGATGTTCCACCTCGCCCGCCAGCACGGTGGCCTTGCAGGTGCCGCATTCGCCGCTGCGGCACTGGTAGGGCAGGCAGAGGCCGGCGGCAAGGCCGGCATCCAGCAGGGTCTGGCCGGGCGCGGCGGCGTAGCGCCTGCCGCCGGGCTGGAGTTCGATGGGGTGGTTGCCGGCCGGCACCGCCTCCGCCACCACGCCTACGGGCAAGGGGGATTCAGCGGGCTTCGGCGTCTGCAGGGACGTGGCGGCGGGGCTCATGGCGGCTTCCTCGTGGTGAAACGACAGGCAAAGCGGGGCCTGCCGCGCCGTGGCGGGCACGGCGGGGTGGGGTCTTCGGTTGATTCCGGCTGGGGTGCAGTCTGCTGAAGCGGGCTGGCGCTGCTCACCGCCCGAGGCGAGAGCACAGAGACAGCGGCAGGCTCAGTGCTTCAGCAAGGGCGACTTCCCGGCCGCGGCGGCAGCAAGCGGGCGCTCACACGCCCAGGTAGCGATGCCACAGCCCGCGATCCGCATCCAGCTCGGCGGAGGTGCCGGTCCAGGCGACCCGGCCGCGTTCCAGGATGAGGTGGCGGTCGGCGAGGCAGACCAGTTTCTCCACGTACTTGTCCACCACCAGCGTGGTCTGGCCCTGTTCCTTGAGCAGGCCGAGGCAGCGCCAGATCTCGTCGCGTATCACCGGCGCCAGGCCCTCGGTGGCTTCGTCCAGGATCAGCAGCCGCGGGTTGGTAGACAGCGCCCGCGCCACCGCCAGCATCTGCTGCTCGCCACCGGAGAGCTGGTTGCCCATGTTGCTGGCGCGCTCCTTCAGCCGCGGAAAGAGCTCGTACAGGCGCGGCAGCGTCCAGCCATCGCGCAGGCCGTTGCGGTTGTCGGCGAAGGCGAGCAGGTGCTCTTCCACCGTGAGGTTGGGGAAGCACTGCCGGCCTTCCGGCACGATGGCCACGCCCATGCGGGCGATGGCGTCCGGCCGGGCGCCGTGGATGTCGCGGCCGCCGAAGCGGATCTGGCCGGCGCGCGGGCGCAGGCCGCCGATCAGCGTCTTGATGGTGGTGCTCTTGCCCATGCCGTTGCGGCCCAGCAGGGCGACGACCTCGCCAGCCTGGATGTCGAAATCGATGCCGAACAGCACCTGGCTGGCGCCGTAGCCGGCTTCCAGGCCGCGGCAACTCAGGAGGGGATCGTGCTTCATGCGGGCCTCCGTGCGGCGCCGGAAAGAAGGAGGGAAGCGGCGGCCGGGTGGCGCGCCGCATGGGAGGAAAGCAGCCTCATGCCGTCGCCTCCGTGCCCAGGTACACCGCCTGCACTTCCGGGTGGCCCTTCACATGCTCGGCGTCGCCGGAGGTCAGCACCTTGCCGTAGACCAGCACCGAGATGCGGTCGGCGAGCTGGAACACCGCGTCCATGTCGTGCTCGATCAGCAGGATGGCGGCCTCGGCGCGCAGCTTCTCGATCAGCTCCACCATCTGCAGCGAATCCTCCGGCCCCATGCCGGCCATGGGCTCGTCCAGCAGCAGCAGCTTGGGCCCCGCCGCCAGGGCGAGGGCCACGTCCAGCTTGCGCTGCACGCCGTGCGGCAGGGTGCCGGCGGTACGGTCGAGCACATCGGAGAGGCCCACCTTTTCCGCCAGGCCGAGCGCGGTTTCCATCAGCGCCTGCTCGCCGGCGCGGCGGGACAGGAAGCGGAAGCTGGAGCCGGCGTGGGCCTGGGCGGCCAGCAGCAGGTTGCTGCGCACGCTGTCGCCCTTGAACACGCTGGTGACCTGGAAGCAGCGCGACAGGCCGGCGCGCACCCGCTGGTGCGGCGGCAGCGCGGTGAGATCCACGCCGTCCAGCTGCAGCTTGCCGGCGTCCAGCGGCAGCAGGCCGGAGATGAGGTTCACCAGCGTGGATTTGCCGGCGCCGTTGGGGCCGATCAGGGCGTGGATCTCGCCCGGCTCGACGGCGATGGACACATTGTCGGTGGCGACCAGGCCGCCGAAGCGCTTCACCAGGCCCTGGGCTTGGAACAGGCTCATGCTCGCTCTCCCTTGCTGCCGAACAGCGCGGCCAGGCCGCGCGGGGCGAAGAACACGATGGCGATCAGCAACAGGCCCAGCGGCCAGTGCCAGTATTCGGTGTACATCTTCAGCACCTCTTCCAGCGTGAGCCACAGGCCGACGCCGATGACGCCGCCCCAGCGGTTGCCCATGCCGCCTATCACCACCATGACGATGAGGATGGCGGATTCGGTCCAGTGCATCATCGACGGGCTGACGAAGCCGTTGTGGCTGGCGAGCAGCGCGCCCGCCAGGCCGGCCACCGCGCCGGCGCCGGCGAAGGCCACCAGGCGCAGGCGGAACACCGGGAAGCCGAGCGCGGCCATGCGGGTTTCGTTGTCGCGTATGCCCATCAGCGCCAGGCCGAAGCGGGACACCGCCAGCCGGCTGCCGAGGGCGAAGATCAGCGCGGCAATGGCCAGCACCGCCCAGTAGAAGGCGTTGGGCTGGGCATCCAGCCAGCCGCCCAGCGACAGCGGCGTGTAGATGCCGTAGCCGTCGTCGCCGCCATAGGTGCGCAGCGACACGCCCAGGTAATAGAGCATCTGGGCGAAGGCCAGCGTGATCATGATGAAATACACCCCGCGGGTGCGCAGGGAGACGGCGCCGATCAGCGTGGCGAAGGCAGCAGTGACCACCAACGCCGCGCCCCAGGCCAGCCAGGCGGAACTGAAGCCGGCATCCACCAGCGCCACCACCGTGTAGGCGCCGACGCCGAGGAAGCCGGCATGGCCCAGCGCCACCATGCCGCCGTAGCCGAGGATGAAGTTGAGGCTGGTGGCGGCGATCATGACGATGAGCAGCCTGCGCACGAAGCCGACGTAGTACTCCAGCTCGAAATGCGGCGCGATGAGGGGGAAGGCGGCGAGCAGCGCCAGCAGCAGCCAGGGCAGCACGGCGCCGAAACCACCGCCGCGTCGGGCGGCCGGCGCGCTGGCGGGAAGGCTTGCGGAAGCATTCATGGGCAAACCTCAGGCACGGGCGGGGAACAGGCCCGCGGGTTTCAGGGTGAGGATGACGGCCATCAGCACGTACATGGCGATGCCGGCCATGGCCGGGCCGAGGTCGGCGGCGAGCGAGGGCGGCAGCACTGCCCGCAGCAGCGGCGGCAGGAAGGCGCGGCCGGCGGTATCCACCAGGCCGACGATGAGGGCGGCGACGAAGGCGCCGCGCACCGAGCCGATGCCGCCGATGACGATCACCACCAGCGCCGGAATCAGGATGGCCTCGCCCATGCCGATCTGCACTGCGCTGATCGGCCCCATCAGCGCGCCGGCCAGCGCCGCCAGCGCAGCCCCCAGCGCGAACACGAAGGAGAACACCCGGCCGACGCGCACGCCCATGAACTCCGCCATGGCGCGGTTGGAGGCGCCGGCGCGCACCAGCATGCCGACGCGGGTGTGATTCACCAGCAGGTAGAGGCCGATGGCGACCAGCAGGCCGGCGGCGATCATCAGCAGGCGGTAGGAGGGATAGGGCAGCGCATCCAGCAGCTGCACCGGGCCGGCCAGCGCCGGCGGCGTCGGCGCCATGATGGGCGACGGGCCCCAGATGGCTTTCACCGCGTCGTCGGCGAGCAGGATGATGCCGAAGGTGGCCAGCACCTGGGCGAGGTGATCCCGGCTGTAGAGGCGGCGAATGATGAGGATCTCGATCACCGCGGCGATGAGCACGGTGGCGAGGATGGCGATGAGCACCGCGCCGACGAAGGAGCCACTGCTCTCGTGCACCCGGGCGGCAATGTAGGCGCCGGCCATGAACAGCGAGCCGTGGGCGAGGTTCATGGTGTCCATGATGCCGAACACCAGGGTCAGGCCGGCGGCGAGCAGGAACAGCATGAAGCCGTAGCCCAGGCCATTGAGCAGTTGCTCGATGATGAAGATGGCGTCCATCGGTGGAATCCGGTTGGCGGCGCGATGCCGGGAGGGGTGAGCTTATTGAGGCTGGTATGAAATTGGCAATACCGGGGCGGAGCCGGGAGGGCGGATAGGCTCGGCGGCGATCTCCGCCTCAATACCCCCGATCAGCCCGTCCTGGTCACGGGTAACCACGAACCGCGCCGCTGGCGCGCGGGAGCCGTCTCCGGCCCCGCCCACCGGCGGCGCGGGTCGCGCTTACATCGCGCACTCGGCGACGTAGGCGTCCTGGTGCTTCTCCAGGACCTTGCCGACCAGCTTGTTGGTGAGCTTGCCGTCGGCATCCTTCTCCACCACGCGCAGGTAGTAGTCCTGCACCGGGTAGTGGTTGCGGGCGTAGGTGAATTCGCCGCGCACCGACTTGAAGGTGGGCGTGGAGAGCGCCTTCACCAGCGCTTCCGGGCTGTCCGTCTTGCCGCCGGCGTCGCGTACCGCCGCGTCCATGGCGAGGATGGCGTCATAGGCCATGGCGGCGTACACCGTGGGGTAGCGGCCGTCGTACTTCTTGCGGAACGCGGAAACGAACTCGGCGTTGGCCGGCAGCGGCAGGTCGTGCGTCCAGTGGGCGGTGTTGTACAGGCCCAGCATCGGCTCGCCGACGGCCTGGATCACGTCCTGGTCGGCGGAGAAGCCGGGGGCGATCAGCGGCACGTCCTTCAGGCCGCCGCCGACGAACTGCTTGACGAAGTTGATGCCCATCGCGCCCGGCAGGAAGAAGAACACCGCATCCGGCTTGGCGGCGCGGATCTGGGCGATCTCGGCGGCATAGTCGATCTGGCCGACCTTGGTGTAGATCTCGTCCTTCAAGCCGCCCTTGTACAGGCGCTTGAAACCGTTCAGGTGATCCTTGCCCGCCGGGTAGTTGGGGGCAATGATGACCATGTTCTTGTAGCCCTTCTCGTTGGCGAGCTTGCCGGCGGCCTCGTCGTAGGTGTCGTTCTGGTACTGGCCGAAGAAGTAGGGATTGCACTGCTTGCCGGCGAACTGGCTGGGGCCGGGGTTGCTGGAGATGAAGGGCACCTTGGCGGCGAACAGCGCCGGCGCCACCGCCAGCGCGGAGTTGGAGGCGATGGGGCCGGTGAAGAAGGTGATCTTGTCGCGCTGCAGGTAGCGGGTCACCAGCTGGGTGGCCTGCTCCGGGTTGCCGGCGAAGTCGGTCTTGAGGAACTCGGCCGGCTGGCCGCCGAGCTTGCCGCCCAGCTTGTCGATGGCGAGGTCGAAGCCGTCGCGCGCTTCGGCGCCGGCGGCGGCGAAGGGGCCGGAGATGTCGAGGGCGATGCCGACCTTGATCGGATCGGCGGCCTGGGCACCGAGGGCGCCGCAGAGGGCTAGGGCCAGCGCGGCGTTTTTCAGCTTGAACATGGATCTCTCCTGGTATCGGACTGCGTGCGATGCGGTTGGGGACTGCGGGAAATTCATGCGGCGGGCGCGGGCGGGCTCCCGGCCCGCCGGCTTTCTCGGACGGCGTTCATGTCGCCCTCGTTGCGGGTTTCATGCGCCGCTCGCGGCGGCGCATCGGCTGCTGCTCAAATGCCGATCAGATGCCAACCTCCACCCGGCCGGCGACCACCCGCACCGGGAAGGCGCGCACCGGTTCGGTGAGCGGCGCGCACTTGTGCGCACCGGTCCGGATATCGAACAGGCCCTGGTGCAGCGGGCATTCGACACAGCCATCCTCGACATAGCCGTCGGACAGCCTGGCCGCGCCGTGGGAACAGAGGTCGCGCAGGGCGAACAGCTCGTCGCCCAGGCGGAACACGGCCACTTCCATGCCACCGGCCACCACCGGCCAGGAACCGTTGTCGGGGAAATCGTCCGGCACGCCGACGTCGTGCCAGGTGGCCACCGCGGCCACCGCGCTGTCTTCGCTGCTCATGGCGGGCCTCAGATCGGGGTGGCGAGCAGGGTCTGCACGCGGGAGGTGTCGAAAATGGCGCGCTTCTTCTGGAAGCGCCAGCCTTCGGGCGTGCGCACCACCCGGTCTTCGTAGCGGCCGGCCTGGTACACCTGGGATTCGCCGTTGGCGCGGGTCTGCACCACCACATAGTTGGAGCGCATCTCCACCGTGTCGGCATCGACCGGCGTGATCTGCAGGCCGGAAGTCATATGCCGGTAGCTGTGCGCCTCGAAGATGTTGGCGTGGCGCAGGGAGACGACGCGGTCGCGCAGCATGCGCTGGTTGTTGCACCAGATGACGCCCACCGGCAGGCCCATGTCCTCGTTTTCTCTGGGAATCACGCCGTACTCGCAGTCTTCGGTGAACAGCGTAGGCCACTCTTCCAGGCGGTCGTTGTCGAGCACGCTCACGTAGCGCTCCTGCAGGCTGTGGAGCTCGAACCACAGCAACATCTGTTCCATCTTATCCATAACGATCTATATCCCCGCTCAGAAGCCCATGAGTTGCTGGTAGCCGACCCAGAAGCGCCGGATCAGGCTTTCGGTGATGTTGCTGTCCTGCTGGCCGGGGTTGTCGCGCGCCATCTCGATCACCGAGGTGGCCTTGGGATCGCGCCTGGTGCCGCGCTGCACCAGCTCGGTGGCCTCGGTGTCTTCCATCGAGATGTAGCCGGCCGGGCCTACCAGGTTGGCCTGCTTGAGGCGCAGCTCGCGCAGCTCCGGGGTGTCGTCGGTGTAGCCAAAGAAGTGGAAGACCAGCTCGAAGTTGTCCGGCCCCTTGGGCAGCAGCTGGCGCGCCACCAGGGTGTTGTGTATCTGCTGGATGACCAGCTGCGGAAAGATGGTCTGGATGTGGTTGGTGGTGAGCTCGTCGTATTCCTTGACGTGGCCCAGCACGGTTTCGTCTTCCAGGCTGAAGCCGTCGTCCATCGAGCGGATGCCCTGCTGCTTGTAGGCGGCGGACGTTTCTTCCTCGTTCTTGGTGACGGTGATGATGCTGTGCAGGCCGTGGGTGGCGTCCGGCAGCGAGCGCGCGTGCATGCCCACGCGGAAGATGTTGAAGGTGGTGTGGAACAGGTGAAGCATGCTGGCGTGGTACGGGTCCTTCACGTTCTCGTAGTACAGCTTCCAGTTGGACTGGGAGAACTGGCGCGTACAGCCGAGGTATTCCACCGGCTTGTGGAAGATGCGGTCCACCCACGGCCGCATCTCGGCGCCGAGGTAATCCGGCAGCGCCGGCGCCTCATCGCTGAAGGTGGCGAACACCAGGCCGCGGTAGCTCTCCACCTTGAGCTGGCGCAGGCTGTGGCACTTGGGATCGAAATCCTTAGGCATGCCGGTCATGTGCTTCTGGCCGCGGCGGAAGGGCACGCCCAGCAGGTTGCCGCGCTGGTCGAAGCTCCACTGGTGATACACGCAGGAGTGGGAGCTGGCGTTGCCGCGGGCATTGCGGCAGACCATGGCGCCACGGTGGGAGCAGCGGTTCACCCAGGCGGCCAGCTCGCCCTCCTCGGTGCGGGTGACCACCACCGGGGTGTCGCCGACGAAGGTGCTCTTGTAGTCGCCCGGCTTCGGAATCTCGGCTTCCAGCGCGAGGAAGCTCCAGGTGGGTCCGCGGAAGATGCGCTCCTGCTCCAGATCGTAGATTTCCTGCGAGCTGAACACTTCGTAGGGCACCCGCGAGCCGTCCTCGCGGGGAAAGAAGGCCAGCTTCTGCGCCGGGGCATCCGCGGCCACGGCGGCGGCCTCGCTGGTGTGGACTGCACTCATGGGGAATCTCCAGGCTTAAGGCATTCGGGATTGCTGCATTGCGCAACCATGGAGCACATTCTGCGCAGCCGCCCGTGCCCGGCTCTATCCATTCACCGCAGGCAGGCCGCCGCCTTATCCACTTACCGCAGCTTTCTCCGCCGGCCTTGATGCGGCGCAAAACGGATAGCCCAAACGGGATGCCCATCGGCACGGCTGTTGCTTTGTTCTCCCTACCCGACGCGCTGTACACAAAGTCAGGAGAACCCCCAGATGCCTGCCGCCGTTGCCCAGGAGCCGGTCGCGCTCCGCCAGCACAGGTACTTCGAGTCGCATGACGTCGATGACACCTGTATCCGCATTTCCACCATCCTGCAGCCCCACCGGCTGCGGCCGACGCGCCATTCCACGCGGGTTCACTCGCACATGGACTTCATCCGCTTCGGCGGGGCGGTGATCGGCGCGCTGGACTTCGGCGACGAGATGGACGTGATCGTGGAAGAGATGGAGGCGTACTACCTCTTCGTCTGCTGCCTGCGCGGCCACGCGGAGCTCAACACCATGGGCGAGCGCACCACCATCGGGCAGAACCGCGGCGCGGTGTGCATTCCTGGGGCGCATTTCTCCGGCCGCTTCTCGCCCGACTGCGAGCAGATCTTCCTGCGGGTGGACCGCGCCACCCTGGCCGCCCACACCGGCGTGGAACTGATGCACTTCGATCACGCCATGGCGCTGGACCGGCCGGAGCTGTCGCCCTGGGTCTCGCAGTTCCGCCTGCTCGCCACCGAGCCGGCCATGCTGCAGCTGGCCCAGCGCGACGAACGCATCGCCATCGAGTTCGAGCGCATGCTCATCTCCCTGCTGCTGGCCGGCCACCCGCACCGGCCGCAGCAGGAGCCGGCCGCGCCCAGCCTGGCCCCCCGCGCGGTGCGGCGCGCCGAAGCCTTCATCGACGCCCACGCCTGCGAAGCCATCCGCCTGGCCGACATCGCCGCCGCCGCCGAGGTGCCGGCCCGCACCCTGCTGGACAGCTTCCAGCGCTTCCGCTCCTGTAGCCCGATGCAGCTGGTGCGCGAGCGCCGCCTGGAGCGCGCCCGCGCAAGCTTGCTGGGCGCCGGCCCGGAAGCGCGGGTGGCCGACATCGCGCTGGACTGCGGCTTCCCCCACCTCGGCCGCTTCGCCGGCCTGTACCAGCAGCGCTACGGCGAAAGCCCATCGGAAACGGTGCGGCGCGGACGGCGGCGGAGCTGAGCGGCTGAGCGGCTGAGCGGCTGTGCGGCAGTGCGGCGCGGCAGCAGCCTGCTCCAGGCCGGTCTCCCGCGCCTGCGGCTTTGCGCAGCGACCGGCGCGCACCGCTCCCCGCGATTCATGGACAACCGCTTCTGGCGGCGCCCGGCCCCGAGACACCGCTCGCCCTGAGCCTGTCGAAGGGCATCGCAGGAAACAGGCTTCGACAGGCTCAGCCCGAGCGGCTGGCATGTTCCTCGGCCTTGTCCCGCTGCTGCGTTCCGCGCGTGTGCTTGATTGCCAGTTGAATGGGCCCCCGCCCGCCTTCGCCCCAGCAC
>NZ_WUEI01000133.1 GCF_012911025.1 Azoarcus sp. TTM-91
CCCCCTTCCAACGCCCCGCAGCAGCAAGGAGAGAGCAATGCATCGCACCCAGTTCGCAGGCCGGCTGTACAGCGTAGGCGGGCGCCTGCTCGCCATCCTCGGACGCCTCACCCGCATCGCCGCCCTGGAACGGCGCGGCGCCATCCTGGCGGTCTATGGAGACGGCATTGCCCTCTACGGCGACGCCCTGGCCAAGGTCGCCGGCGCCCGCCGGCAGATGAGCCGGGTGACGCCGGAGGCCGCGATGGCCCGCAGCGGCTGAACGCTGCGCCCGCGACTCCATGATGCGAACGGCCCGGCGACCCGGGCCGTTTTGCGTTCACCGCCAGGCGAAACCGGAGTCGGACACCGCCGACAGCAGCATCGGCGCTGCCCGACAGCCCCGGGCCGGGCCACGGGCAACAATGGCCATGCGCTATCAGCCGGACCCGCCGCCTCGCAAGCGCCGGCCGGATGACCAGCCATCCCAATCAAGAAGGAGAAGACGATGAAACTCATCCAAGCCACCTTGCTGGGCGCCAGCCTGTTCGCCCTTCCCTTCGTATCCCACGCGGCCGACCTCCAGGACGCGGCGGAAAAGCGGGCCGAAGCCCACCACGACGCCGCCATGGAAAAGGCGGAGGCCGACTACAAAATGGCCAAGGAGCAGTGCCGCGGCATGGAAGGCAACGCCCGCGACGTGTGCATGAAGAAGGCGGAAGCCGACTACACCACCGCCAAGGGTGACGCCAAGGCCACCTACAAGGGCGACAAGGCCCGCGCCAAGACGGTCGAGGACCGTGCAGAGGCGGAGTACAAGATCGCGAAGGCCCGCTGCGACGCCCTCTCCGGCAGTGCCAAGGACCAGTGCGTGGCCGAGGCCAAGGTGAAGTACCACCAGTAAGACCGGCAAGGCACGCGCTTCCGGCGGCGCCGGCCCAGCCGCCGGCCGGGCCCATGCACTAGAATCCCGCGGACGTCACAGCATGTCCGCGGGATTTTTCGTGAACGAGGCCCTCTTTCCCCACCACCATTCCGTCCTGCCGGCGCAGCGCGCCGCCGCCAAGGCGCAGCAGCCCTGCGTGCTCTGGTTCACCGGCCTCTCCGCGGCAGGCAAATCCACCATTGCCGATCTGGTCGAACAGGGTCTGCACCGCGCTGGCCGGCACACCTATCTGCTGGATGGCGACAAGCTGCGCACCGGCCTCAACCGCGACCTCGGCTTCAGCGCAGCAGCCCGCAGCGAGAACATCCGCCGCGTGGGGGAAGTCGCCCGCCTGATGGTGGATGCCGGCCTGATCGTGCTGGTAGCGCTGATTTCTCCCTTCCGCGCCGAGCGCGACAAGGTGCGCGCGCTGTTCGCGGCGGGCCAGTTCATCGAGATCCATGTCGATGCCCCGCTGGCCGTAGCCGAAGCGCGCGACCCCAAAGGCCTGTACCGGCGCGCCCGCCGTGGCGAGCTGCGCGACTTCACCGGCATAGACTCGCCCTACGAAGCCCCCGTGGCGCCGGAACTGCGGCTGGACACCGCCGCGCTGGACCCCGCCCGCGCGGCGCAGCAGGTGCTGGATTGGCTGTCGGGCCGCCCGCTGGACGGCGCTGGCTGAGGCTCCTCAGGCGCGGCGCCGCATCAGGCGGCGTCGGCGTGCATGGTGTCTCTGGTGCCCCCCATGCTCGATACGCCAGCATCCGCCTGCGCAGTAACGCGCCGGGGAGAGGACTCCCTGCGGCAGCTGGGGCAGCTGCCCCAGCGCGGGGCAGGCGTCCTGCGGGGTAGAGCAATGCGGACGAGCTTGATGCGCGGGTCAAACCGTTGCCAGCGATCCACTTCTTCGCCGCCAGGAAAGACAAACGGCCTGCCAGCAAGCTGACAGGCCGTTCCATGTTTGGCGCGCCCGGCGCGATTCGAACGCACGACCCCTGCCTTCGGAGGGCAGTACTCTATCCAGCTGAGCTACGGGCGCGGAGGCAATGCGGCGGGGCGGAAGGCACCCCGAGCAAGGCGCGCAAGCATATACCGCTTGATAAGGAATGTCCATCCGCGCTGCCATTATGGTTTTTACCTGGCTATAATTCGCGCTTTGTCTTGCGCCAGTCAAAGGACCCTAGCATGTCGGAACACAGCGCCCTGAGCGCCGCCCTGCGGCCCCAACGCCTCGCCTTGCCTGCCGTCGCCGTGCTCGCAGCCGTGCTGCTGGCTGGCTGTGGCAAGAAGGAATCGGTCGACCCCGAACTCACCGCCACCCTGATCCAGCCGGTTGCCCGGGTGGAGCTGAAGGTGGAAACGGTGGCGCCGGGCAGCCGCACCGGCGAGCAGATCTACAAGAGCATCTGTGGCAGCTGTCACGAAGCCGGCGTGCTGGGCGCGCCCAAGTCCGGCGACGCCACCGCCTGGAAGCCGCGTCTGGCCCAGGGCTTCGACGGCCTGACCAACTCCGCCATCCACGGCAAGAACGCCATGCCCCCGCGCGGCGGCGGCAGCGACCTGACCGACACCGAAGTGAAGCGCGCGGTGGCCTTCCTCGCCAACAAGGCGGGTGCCGGCTTCGCCGAGCCGGCGGTGGAATAAACCGGGACGGCAGCGAAGCGGCGGTCGACGATCCCGCTTCTGGCCCGATGCGGCGCTTTCGCGGAGGCGCGGCACCGGGTGCAACAAGAAGGGCGACCTTTGCAGGGTCGCCCTTCTTTTTCATATGCGACAGAAGCGCTACTGCGGCTCAAGCCGGACCGCTCTTGTCCTTGCTCTCCAGCATCGCCATCAGGTTGGCGAGGCGCGCCTTGCCTTCTTCCTTGGTCACCGGCGCGGCGGCCTTGCGGTCGTTCATCTTGATGTCGCCGCCCATCTCGGCAATGAAGCGGCTCGGTTCGCAAACACGGGACTCCTTGCCCATCTTGCGCCGCTCGCAATAGGTGATGTTGAGGCTACGCTGGGCGCGGGTGATGCCGACGTACATCAGCCGGCGCTCCTCATCCACCTTGTCCTCGTCGATGCTGCTCTGGTGCGGCAGCATGCCTTCCTCGACGCCGACCAGGAACACATGGGGAAACTCCAGCCCCTTGGAGGCATGCAGGGTGGCGAGCTGGACACCGTCGAAGTCCGGGTCTTCCTTGTCCAGCATGGAGATCAGGGCGATGGTCTGGGTCAGCTCGAGCAGGTTCTTGCCGTCTTCCTCGCCCTTGCGCGTCAGCCAATTGACGAAGTCGCGCACGTTGCTCCACTTGGATTCGGCCTCGCGAGTGCCGCAGTGCTCGAACAGCCAAGCCTCGTAGCGTATCGCCAGCAGCAGGTCTTCCAGCACCTGGCCGGCGGGTTCGCGCTGGGCGCGGTACTGGATGCGGTTGATGAAGTCGCCGAACTCGCGCAGCCCTTCCAGCTGCTTGGGCGTGAGATGCACGCTGGCGCCTTCCTCGAACATCGCGGCGAACAGGCCGACGTGGCGGGAGGCCGAGTAGCGACCCAGCGCCTCTATGGTGCTGGGGCCGATGCCGCGGCGCGGCGTGGTCAGCGAGCGGATGAAGGCGAGGTCGTCGTCCGGGTTCAGCAGCAGGCGCAGGTAGGAGAGCAGGTCGCGGATCTCGGCGCGGTCGAAGAAGCTCTGGCCGCCGGACATCACGTAAGGAATGCGCTGGTTGCGCAGCTGCTGCTCGATGACGCGCGCCTGGTGGTTGCCGCGATAGAGGATGGCGTAATCCTTGAAGCGGGTGCGGGCCTCGAACTTGTGGGCGGTGATCTTCATCGCCACCCACTCGGCCTCGTGCTCGGCATCGCGGCAGTTGGTCACCGCGATCTGCTCGCCGGGGCCGTGCTCGGACCACAGCGTCTTCTCGAACAGCTTCTCGTTGTGGGAGATGACGGTATTGGCCGCCTCCAGGATGCGGCGCGAGGAGCGGTAGTTCTGCTCCAGCTTGATGACCCGCAGCTTGGGGTAGTCCTTCTGCAGCAGGCGCAGGTTTTCCACGTCGGCACCGCGCCAGGCATAGATGGCCTGGTCGTCGTCGCCCACCGCGGTGAAGGCGCCGCGCACGCCGCAGAGCTGGCGCAGCAGGCGGTACTGGGCGCGGTTGGTGTCCTGGTACTCGTCCACCAGCAGGTAGCGCAGGCGGTTCTGCCAACGCTCGCGCACCTCCTCGTTGGTTTCGAAGAGATGCACCGGCAGCGAGATGAGATCGTCGAAATCCACCGCCTGGTAGGCGCGCAGGGTGCGCTCGTACTCGCCGAAGACCTTGGCGGCGGCGAAGGAAAGTTCGTTGTCGGCCAGTTTCACCGCCTCTTCCGGCGGAATCATCGCGTTCTTCCACGACGAGATCTGCCACTGCATCTGCTTGGCGATGCCCTTGTCGCCCTCGCTGGCGACGTCGGACACGATCTGCACCGTGTCGGAGGCGTCCAGGATGGAGAACTGCTTCTTCAGCCCGCAGTGCAGCGCTTCCTGGCGGATGATGCGCACGCCCAGGGCGTGGAAGGTGCACACGGTGAGGCCGCCCGGCGCGCGGCCGCCCATCAGGTGGGCGACCCGCTCCTGCATCTCCTTCGCCGCCTTGTTGGTGAAGGTGATGGCGCCGATGTTGTTGGCGCTGATGCCGCAGCCGTTGATGAGGTGGGCGATCTTGTGGGTGATGACGCGCGTCTTGCCGCTGCCGGCGCCGGCCAGCACCAGGCAGGGGCCGTCCAGGTAATAGATCGCTTCGCGCTGGGGGGCATTGAGAAGGGCGGACATCGGGCAGGGGAAACGCTGAGCAGGACGGGAGGGGGTTGCGCCGGAACCGGTGGCGGCCCGACGCTGAAACGAAGGCGCCACCCCGAAGGGCGGCGCGGGCGGAATTCTAACCGATGGGGCGGACGGCTCCGGCCGCCGGGCGCTCAGCGGCCCAGCGCGCCGAACACCTTCTTCGCCAGGCTGCCGGCGGCGGATACCGGATCGCGGCGGATCTCGCGCTCTTCCTCGGCGATCATCAGGAACAGGCCGTCCAGCGCCTTGCGCGTCACATAGCCTTCCACCTTGGCGTCCTCCGCCTTCACCAGGCCCAGGCTGGCGCCCTGGCCGGCGAACTGGTTGTACAGGCCGGACAACGCCAGCTTGTCGGTGTTCTTCTTCACCACCGGCAGGAAGAGCTGGGTCAGGCGGCTTTCGGTTTTGCTGCGGAAGTACTGGGTGGCGGAATCGTCGCCGCCGCCGAGGATGCGCTTGGCGTCATCCACGCTCATCGCCTTCACCGCGTCGACCAGCAGGCTGCGGGCTTCCGGCACCGCGGCCTCGGCGGCGCGGTTCATGGCGGTGACCAGCTCGTCCAGATCCTTGCCCCGGCCGCTCATGCGCAGCAGCGGCTCGGCCTGGGCCAGGCCTTCCGGCAGCGGAATCCTGACCTTGGGATTGGCGAGGAAGCCGTCCTGCCGGCCAAGGGCGGCGACCGCCTGGGCGGCTCCCTGGGTCAGCGCCTCCTTGAGGCCGCCGGTGGCTTCACTGCTGCTCAAGGCCGCCAGCCCCGCCGCCCAGGCGGGCACGGCGAACAGCATGAGGGCGAAAAACTTGAGGAGGGTGCGCATCTTCTTCTCCATGTTCTGGCCGGAGCGCGGGCGCGATCCGGGGCGACCATCCTCCTGCCTGGCGCGCGGCTTGTCCAGCCGGCGCCGCCGACGGTACCGGGGGAAAGGCTCAGTCCAGCCCGAACTCGAAGGTGCTCACCACCCGCAGGCGCTTGCCTATGGTGCGGCCGGTACTGTCGTTGTCGCCGCCATCGTCGTCCAGCACCCGGATCACGCCCTGGTTGGCGCTCTTCAGCGGGCCCAGCTCGGCGCCGGCGTCGGCGGCGAACCTGGCCGCCTGCTCGCGGGCGTTATGCGTCGCCTCCTGCAGCAGCCGCGGCTTGATGTCGTTGAAGCCGCGCAGCTGGAAGCGCGGGCCGCCCGGCCCTTCGTTGTCGCCGCTGAGCTGGATGCCGGCCTGGATCAGCGGGTCCACCTTGCCGGCGGCCTGCGCCACCGCCTCCACCCGGGCGGACTTCACCGTCACCTGGCCAAGGCCGTTGAAGCGCAGCGGCACGCTGGAGGAACCCCATTCGCGGGCGTAGAGATCCTGCACCTGCAGCGGCCGCACCTCGATCTCCGCATCCTCGAAGCCCTGCCCGCGCAGGAAGGCGATGACGCGCTCGCGGTCGCCATTGAGCGCCTGCTGCACCGCGCCGAACTCGTTGCCGCCACGGCGGAAACCCAGCGTCCAGATGGCGAAGTCGCTCTTCACCTCCTGCTCCGCCAGGCCCTTCACGGTGATGGAGCGGTCCGCCAGGCGGAAGCGCTCCATGCCCTGCCCGACCAGCCAGCCGCCCAAGGCGATGCCGCCGCCCAGCAGCAGCGCGGGGAAAAATCCGATGCGGGTGTCCGCCACGATGAGCTCCCTTCATGCATGCGAAGCCGGCATGGTAGGAAAGCCGCGCCGCAGCGGCTGTGAGGGAATGCAAGGAGCCGCCGGCCGCGAGCGGGGTTCAGGCCGGCGAGGAACGCAGTCCGTAGGCCTGGCCGCGGTGGAACAGGTACTCCACCCGCATCAGCGGGCCGCCACTGCGGCTGGAGCGGTAGCCGATGGCCTCCACCGTGTCACCCGCCTGCAGCGGCGGCACCTTCCAGGCGTTGAGGCGGGACAGCGGTGCCAGCTCCAGCGTCCAGGCCGCATCGACCGGCGTGGCGAGCCGGGTGCGGGCGAGGAAATCCGCCAGCTCCGGCGGCGCAGTCTGCGCCGGCAGGCTGCGCTGGGCGAGGTCCGCCGGCAGCGCCAGGCCGCTGGCAGGCTTCAACACCAGCTCGGCGTGCGGGTTCTGCCAGCGCACCGACTCCAGCGTGCCGGCGAGGTAGAGGGGCGCGGCGGTGTCGAAACCGCTCCAGCCGTGGTGGGCGCGCGCCAGCAGCGGGCTCATGCCTGCCGCGCCGACGGCGAACAGGAAGCATCGTCTATCCATCTCTCTCTCCGGGGAAGCACCGCGGATCGCGGCTGCCGGTTCGAGGTGGCAAGCGCCGCCGGAGTTCTCAGACGTAGGCGATGGCGCGACCGCAGGCGATGACGCCCATCCACAGCGCGAGAGACAGCACCGCCTGGGTGAAGGCGGTGTCGTCCGCCTTCTGCAACCCGCCTCGGGCATGGAACAGCGCTGCGTTAAGCCCCGCGGCGCAGATGAGGGCGAGCTTCAGCTGGAAGGCGGGATGCGTCAGCAGCCCCGCGGCATCGGTAGCGAACATCACCAGGCCGCTGGCGGCGGCGAGCAGGAAGCCGCCCAGGCTCGCCGGCAGCGCCAGCCGGGCCAGCGCCTCCAGCGGCAGGGCACGGCCCAGGCCGGCAAGGCGCAGGTCCAGCACCGCCAGGCTGCCGAACAGCAGGGCGATGCCGATGATGTGCACCACCTCCAGCGCCGGATAGGCCCACAGGGATGCGCGCAGCGCCTCGCCCATGGTCAGGCGGCGCCGCGGACGACCGCGCCGCGCGCCGGCATCAGACCACGCCGGCGCCGTGGGCCTGCTGGTCGGCCCAGTAGGAGGAACGCACCATCGGGCCGCAGGCGGCGTTGCGGAAACCCATCTTCAGCGCTTCGGCCTCGAACATCTTGAAGGTGTCCGGATGCACGTAGCGCAGCACCGGCAGGTGGCCGCCGGAGGGCTGCAGGTACTGGCCGATGGTGAGCATGTCCACATCGTGGGCGCGCAGGTCGCGCATCACCTCGAGGATTTCCTCGTCGGTCTCGCCCAGGCCGACCATCAGGCCGGACTTGGTCAGCACCTCCGGATGGTTGGCCTTGAACTCCTTGAGCAGGCGCAGCGAGTAGTCGTAGTCGGCCCCGGGGCGCGCCTGCTTGTACAGCCGCGGCACGGTTTCCATGTTGTGGTTCATGACGTCCGGCGTGGCCTCGGCGAAGATCTGCAGGGCGATTTCCATGCGGCCGCGGAAGTCGGGCACCAACACTTCGATGGTGGTGCTGGGCGAGGCCTGGCGGGTGTGCTGTATGCACTCGACGAAGTGGCGGGCGCCGCCATCGCGCAGGTCGTCGCGGTCCACCGAGGTGATCACCACGTAGTTCAGCCGCATGGCGGCGATGGTCTTGGCCAGGTCCGCCGGCTCATTGGGATTGAGCGGCTCCGGGCGGCCGTGACCGACGTCGCAGAAGGGGCAGCGGCGGGTACAGATGTCGCCCATGATCATGAAGGTGGCCGTGCCCTTGCCGAAGCACTCATGGATGTTGGGGCAGGAGGCTTCTTCGCAGACGGTGTGCAGCTTGTGGTCGCGCAGGGTCTGCTTGATCTCGTTGAAGCGCTCCGCTTCCTGGCCCGCGCCGAGCTTGATGCGGATCCACTCCGGCTTCTTGAGCCGTTCGGCGGGAACGATCTTGATCGGGATGCGGGCGGTTTTTTCCGCGCCGCGCTGCTTGCGGGCTGGGGTGTCCATACGCTCTCTCATTTGCAGGTCGCAGCCACGCGGGTAGCGCGGCCGGCCGCCATTATCGCCTGCTTTTCAGTCGGCTGCCGCTACGCTGGCGACACCGTCACCCGCCACGGCAACCCGCGGCAGCAGGCGCAGCAGGTGGCCCAGCAGGCGTTCGCCCGCCGCGGCAACGTCGTCGGCGATGCCGAAATCCCGCAGCCGGATGGTCTTCAGGCCTTCGTAACCGCAGGGGTTGATCCAGGTGAAAGGCGCCAGATCGACATCCACGTTCAGCGCCAGGCCGTGATAGCTGCAGCCATTGCGCACCCGCAGGCCGAGGGCGGCGATCTTGGCGCCGTCGATGTAGACGCCGGGGGCGCCAGTCTTGCGTTCGGCGTGGAGGCCGTAATCGGCCAGGCAGTCGATCAGCGCCTGCTCCATCAGGAATACCAGCTCGCGCACCTTGAGGCCACGCCGGCGCAGGTCCAGCAGCAGGTAAGCCACCAGTTGGCCAGGACCGTGGTAGGTGATCTGGCCGCCGCGGTCTATCTGCACCAGCGGGATGCCGGCTTCGCGGCCGGCAGGCAGCAGGTGTTCGGCGAGGCCGGCCTGGCCCAGGGTGTAGACCGGCGGATGCTCCAGCAGCCAGATCTGGTCCGGCGTGGTGTCGCTGCGCTCGGCGGTGAAGACGCGCATCGCCTCCAACGCCGGTTCGTAATCGACCAGGCCGAGCCGCTTGACCAGCAGATCGCCGGCCATGGCTACGGTCAAAGGACCACCTTCACCATCGGATGGGAGGTCAGCTCGCGGTAGAGGTTGTCCACCTGCAGCTGGGAGACGGCGCGGAAGGTGCACGTCACCGCCAAGTAGTTGCCCTTGCTGGAGGGGCGCATCTCGATCGCGGCAGCGTCGAAATCGGGCGCATGCCGCAGCACCACTTCCACCACCGCCTGGGCGAAGCCTTCCACCCGGGCGCCCATGATCTTGATCGGGAAATCGCAGGGATATTCGATCAGGGTCTGTCTTTCTGGATTGTTTTCGTCAGCCACCGCGCATCACCGTCGTCTTGAATGCCTGATACCAGGCGTACATCTGTTCGCTCACCGGCCCCGGCCTGCCCTCGCCCACCGGCCGCCCGTCCAGGCGGGTGATCGCCAGCACTTCGCGGGTGGAAGACGTCATCCACACCTCGTCCGCACTGCGCACCTCGTCCTCCAGGATTTCCCGCAGCTGATGCGGCAAGCCGTTGGCGGCCGCCAGTTCCAGCACCACGTCGTAGGTGATGCCGGGCAGCATCAGGTGGTTCTTGGGCGACGCCAGCAGCACACCGTCGCGGACGATGAAGATGCTGGAGGCGGAGCCCTCGGTGAGGAAGCCGTCGCGGAACAATACGGTTTCGTGGCAACCGTGGTCTACCGCATGCTGGCGCAGCAGGCAGTTGGCGAGCAGTGAGGTGGTCTTGAGATCGCAGCGCAGCCAGCGGAAATCTGCCGCGCTCACCGCGCTGGCGCCACTTTGGCGCAGCTCCCGCGATGGGGTGACCAGCGCCTCGCTCATCAGGAACACCGAAGGTCGGACCACTTCCGGGAAGGCGTGGTTGCGCCGCATGTCGGCGCCGCGGGTGACCTGCAGGTACAGCGACTGGTCGTCCCAGGGATTCCGGTCCACCACCTCGCGCACCATCGCCGCCCACTCCTGCTCGGCATGCGGGTTGGGCAGGCGCATGGCCGCCAGCGTGCTGGCCAGCCGGGCGAGGTGTTCGTCCAGCCGGAAAGGCCGGCGGGAATACACCGGGATGACCTCGTAGGCGCCGTCACCGAACAGGAAGCCCCTGTCCATCGGCGACACCTGGGCATCTTCCAGCGGCAGGTAGCGACCGTTCAGGTAGCACAGGCTCATCGGCGCCTCCGTGGTCGGTTCAGGCGGTTACAGGTTCTTGATCCACAGCACCAGGGCGTCCCACAGGCGGCCGAAGAAACCGGCCACCGGCACGTCCTGCAGGGCGACCACCGGGTACTCACCTATGGTCTTGTCGTCCAGCGTGAGCTTGAGGGTGCCGACCTCCTGGCCCTTCTGCAGCGGCGCCAGCACCGGTTGGCGGCTTTCCAGGGTGGCGACCACCTTCTCCGCCTGGCCCTTGGGCAAGGACATGACGAAGTCGGAGGTGAAGCCCACCGCCACTTCATTGGCCTTGCCCTTCCACACGCGGAACTGGGACAGCGCCTGATCGGCGGAATAGAGCTTCACCGTGTCGAAGAACTGGAAGCCGAAGTTCAGCAGCTTGAGCGACTCCTGGGCGCGCACCGCGTCGGAGTCGGCGCCCAGCACCACCGAGATCAGCCGGCGCGGACCGCGCTGGGCGGAGGAGATGAGGCAGTAGCCGGCGGTGCTGGTATGGCCGGTCTTCATGCCATCAACCGTGCTGTCCAGCCACAAGAGGCGGTTGCGGTTGGGCTGGGTGATGCCGTTGTAGCTGTACTCCTTCATGGAATACAGGCTGTAGAACTCCGGGAAGTCGCGGATGATGGCCGCGGCCAGCAGGGAGAGGTCGCGCGCGGTGGTGTAGTGCTGCGGGTCCGGCAGGCCGGTGGAGTTCATGAAGTTGGTGCCGGTGAGGCCGAGGCGCTTGGCTTCGCGGTTCATCAGCGCGGCGAAGGCTTCCTCGCTGCCGGCGATGAGCTCGGCCAGGGCCACGCAGGCGTCGTTGCCGGACTGCACGATCACGCCGCGGATCAACTCCTGCACCGTGACCGGCTTGCGCGGCTCGATGAACATCCGCGAGCCTTCCTGCCGCCAGGCCCTGTCGGACACCGGCACCGGCTGGTCGAGGGCGATGGTGCCCGCCTTGATCGCCGAGAAAGTGAGGTAGGCGGTCATCAGCTTGGTCAGCGAGGCCGGCTCGATACGCTCATCCGGCGTGTTGGACGCGAGCACCTGGCCGGTAGCGTGGTCCATCAGCACCCAGGCCTTGGCGGCAAGGGCGGGGGCCGGGATGGCCTGGGCGGAAGCGGTAAGGG
>NZ_WUEI01000134.1 GCF_012911025.1 Azoarcus sp. TTM-91
CGGCAGCGCCCCACCGGACAAGGACCTGCCCGGCGGGGCGCTGCCGCACCGCTTCCTCGGCATCGGCAAGGACATCTCCCGGGTAGTGAGCGCCGAGCGCCAGGCCAGGCGCAGCGCCGAGCGCTTCCAGGGCCTGGCGGAGACGGTGGGCGCGGCCATCATGCTGCACCGGGGCGGCAAGCTGCTCTACGTCAATCGCGCGCTGGAGCGCTGCACCGGCTACCGCCGGGAAGAGCTGCTGGAGTGCGCCTTCTTCGACCTGGTGCGCGAAGACCAGCGCGAAACCCTGCGCCAGCGCAGCGCCGCCATGCTGCGCGGCGAGGGTGGGGCGGAGGCGGAGATGCACGAGGTGCCCATCCTCACCCGCGGCGGCGACCTGCGCTGGCTGGACGTGACGGTGGTGCGCATCGCCTACGAGACCGGCCACGCCCTGCTCGCCACCGCGCTGGACGTCACCGGCCGCAAACAGGCCGAGGCCGCCCAGCAGCACATCCAGCAGGTGCTGCAGCAGATCGTGCAGGGCAGCCCGGTGCCCACCTTCGTCATCGACTCCGCCGGTGTCGTCACCCACTGGAACCACGCCTGCGAGCTGGTCACCGACACGCCGGCCAGCCAGATGCTGGGCCGCGGTGCCGCCTGGGAGGCCTTCTACGATTACGAGCGGCCGGTGCTGGCGGAGTTGATCGTCACCGGCGACATCGAGCGCCGCATCGACAGCTACTACCACGGCAACGTCCGCCGCTCGCCCATCATTCCCGGCGCCTACGAGGCCGAGCTGTTCTTCCCCCGCTCCGGCGACAACGGCCGCTGGCTGTTCTTCACCGCCGCGCCGCTGCGCGACCTCGACGGCCGCATCATCGGCGCCATCGAAACCCTGGTGGACATGAGCGAGCGCAAGCAGGCGGAAGAGGCCCTGCGCCGCGCCCGCGCCGAGCTGGAGAGCAAGGTGGAGCAGCGCACCGCTCAGCTCGCCAGCGCCAAGGCCGAGCTGGAGGCGGACGTGAGCCGGCGTGCCGCCTCGGAGCAGGAGGCCCTGCGCCGCAACGCCGCACTTACCGAACTCAACGCCCGCCTGCAGGACGCCCAGCAACAGCTGCTGCAGTCGGAGAAGCTCGCCTCCATCGGCCAGCTCGCCGCCGGCGTCGCGCACGAGATCAACAACCCCATCGGCTACGTGCAATCCAACCTCGGCACGCTGGAACGCTACCTGGCCGACCTCGGCGCGGTCGCCACCGCCCTGGCTAGCGCCGCCGCGCAGCTGCCGCCGGAACACCCCGCCGCCATCGCCGCCCGGCAGGCGCGGGAGGTGCATGACTACGACTTCATCATGGAAGACCTGCCTGCCTTGTTGCAGCAGTCGCGCGAGGGAGTGGACCGGGTGCGCAAGATCGTCGCCGACCTGAAGGATTTCTCCCGGGTTGATAGCGGCCAGGACTGGCAGTGGTCCGACCTGCACGCCGGGCTGGACTCCACCCTCAACATCGTCAACAACGAGATCAAGTACCGCGCCGAAGTGGTGAAGGAGTACGCCCGGCTGCCGGAGGTGGAATGCCTGCCCTCGCAGCTCAACCAGGTCTTCCTCAATCTGCTGGTGAACGCCGCCCATGCCATTCCGGACGGCCGCATGGGTCACATCCTCATCCGCACCGGCCACGATGCGGCGGCCGGCAAGGTCTGGGTGGAGGTGAGCGACGATGGCGTCGGCATTCCGGCGGAGCTGATGAAGCGCATCTTCGATCCCTTCTTCACCACCAAGCCCATCGGCAAGGGCACCGGCCTGGGCCTGTCGCTCGCCTATGGCATCGTCAAGAAGCACGGCGGCGAGCTGCAGGTGGAGAGCGAACCTGGCCAGGGCAGCCGCTTCCGCGTGGTGCTGCCGGTGCAGCGCAGCGGCGGCGCGCCGGGCGAGGCATGAGCGCGCCCGCCTGTCCTGCCGACGGCCGGTCGCCGCGGGCCGAACTTCGGCCGGCGCACACAGTCTGCCCCCGCACGGACCGCCGCAGCGGGAACGGCCCTGCCCCCCGGCATGGAAGGAGAATGCGATGCGTATCCTGCTGGTAGACGATGAGAGCCATGTGCTGGCCGCCCTGGTCCGCCTGTTGCGGCACGCGCTGCCGAAGGCGGCGCAGGTGGAATCCCACAGCTCGCCGCACGCCGCGCTCGCCCGCGCCACCGAGGTGCCCTTCGACACCGTGCTGTGCGACTACCGCATGCCGGAGATGGACGGCCTCGCCTTCCTCAAGGCCTTCCGTGACATCCAGCCCCAGGTGCCGCGCCTCATCCTCTCCGGCGTCACCGACTTCGATGTGCTGATGAACGCGGTGAACGAGGTCGGCCTCTACCGCTACCTGATCAAACCCTGGGACGACCAGGAGATCGTCGCCGCGGTGCGCGACGCTGCGATGGCCCACCTGCGCGAGGAGGAAGCCCGCCGGCTGGCCGACGAGCGCCGCGCCGAACTCGGCCACCTGAGCCGGGAGGAGCTGGAGAAGCAGCGCCTGGAAGCGGAGGAGCCCGGCATCACCCAGGTGCGCTGGGGGCCGGACGGCGCCATCCACCTGGATGAAGACTGAGGGAGCGAAGCCGCGCCTCCCCCTCGCCGGCCGGCGCCGGCCCCCTCAGGCGACGGTGCTCTGCAGCACCGGCCGCTCCGCTTGCGGCGGCACCGCCCCCCCCTCCACCAAGCGTCCGTTTTCCAGCCGCAGCAGGCGGTCGCCGAGGTCGAAGTAGCGGTCGTCGTGGGAAATCACCAGCACCGCCTTGCCCTGGGCGCGCAGCTCCGGCAACAGCTCGCGGTAGAACACGTCCTTGAACACCGGGTCCTGGTCCGCCGCCCATTCGTCGAAGATCAGGAAGGGCCGGTCCTCCAGGCAGGCCACCACCAGCGCGAGGCGCTTGCGCTGGCCCTGGGACAGCGCCTGGGTGCTGAAGGCGCCGCCGCTCACCTTCACCTTGTGCTGCAGATGCAAGCGCGCCAGCAGGCGGTTGCCGGCCTCGTCCAGGTCTGGCCGGCTGGCTTCCAGCAGGCGTTCGAAGAGGTGGAAGTCGGAGAAGATGGCCGAGAACAGCTGGCGGTAGCGGTCGCGGTTGAAATCCTCGATGCGTTCGCCGTTCAGCCACACCTCGCCGGCCTCCGGCGCATACAGCCCCACCAGCAGCTTGGCCAGCGTGGTCTTGCCGCTGCCATTGCCGCCGACCAGGAAGGTCACCGTGCCGGGGCGGAACTCCAGGTCCAGCGGCCCCAGCTCGAAGAAGTCGTCGCTCTGCTCGTGGTAATAGCGGTGCTTCACGCCCTTCAGCAGCAGGCTGTTGAGCCGCAGTGGCGGCGGCACACCCACCGCCTCGGCCATCGCCGCGCCGGGAATCTCGCGGGTGATCTCCTCGATGCGGTCGGCCGCCACCTTGGCCAGGTTGGCGCGGGGAATATTGAGCAGCAGCACCTCCAGCGGCGTCACCATGTAGAGGAAGACCAGCGCAAAGCCGGTCATGATGGTGGTCCGGTCGGGCACGTCGCCCACCAGCACGAACAGCACCAGGCCGATGAAGGCGTAGATCAGGAAGCTGCCCCAGCTCGCCGAGGCGACGAAGATGGACATGCCGAGCGCGCGGCTGCTGCGCACCGTCTCGATGGAGCTGCCCAGCACCTCGCTGCCGAAGGTGCGTCGCTTGGCGCGGTTCAGCCGCAGCTCCTTGGCGCCCTCGGTGAGCGCGCGGAAATGGCCGAACAGCTTGTCCTGCTCCTGCGAGGCGGCCTTGAGGTGGCGGATCGCCAGCAGATGCGCCAGGTGGTAGCCCAGCGAGCCCAGGCCGATGGCCACCACCGCGGCGAGGAAGATCTTCCACGACAGCAGGGCCATGTAGACCAGGCAGCCGGCCACCACCACCGCGTTGGTGAGAATGGCCGGCACGCTGACGAAAAACTGGGCGACGTTGTTGCTGTGCTCCGACAGCGCAGACTGCACCCTTGGCCCGCCGGCCAGCTCCAGCCGGCGGAAATCCGCCGCCAGCACCCGCGCCGAAATGTAGTGGCGCAGCTCGGCCAGCGCGTGCTGGCCCAGGCGTTCGAACAGCACCGCCGAGAGCGTGCGGGTGAGCATGGCGGCCAGGGCCAGGCCGGCGAAGGTCCACGCCAGGCTGCCGTAGTCGCTGGCATCGGCGGTGAGCGCGGTGGTGATCTGCGCCAGCAGCAGCACGCCGCAGACGCCGGAAATCACGCTGGCGGCAGCGGCGGCCAGCAGCAGCCAGCGGGATTGCTGGATGAGGTGAGAGAGCACGTCGGCCTCGACAGTCAGGGGAACACAAGAGACAGACGTTTGGCGCGCGGGGAGATTTAGTCGTCCGGGGTAAACAGCGGCGGCGACGGCTCGTCATCCAGGCAGGAGACTACGCTGGAGCAAGCCGTGATCGAGCTCTTGAAGCCCCTGTTCCGCGGCGAGCTGGCCGCCCTTGGCGAAACCCTGGTGTGCGGCGACCCGGCCGCGCCCGGCCTGCAGCCGCTGGCCGCCCTGCTGGCCTCGCGGGCGGCGCTGGATGCGCTGCTCGCCCGGCATGCCGCCTTCCGCCGCTGCGACGACCTGCGGCCGGTCGCCTCCGCCTGGATGCTGGACTACGCCGGCGTGCTGCTGCCGGCGGTGGTGGCCGGTGCCAGCGTGCTGCAGCACCTCTTTCCGGTGGCGGCCGGCAGCGTCGCCCTGCAGCTGGACGGACATGCCCGGGTACGCGCGGTCGTCATCCCCACGCTGGGCCATGCGGCGCCGGGGCAGGACAGCGCCAGCCGCTACGGCCCCCTGCTGGACGGCCACCTGGCGCCACTCATCGCCCGCCTCTCGGAACGGGTACGGCTGCCGGAAAAACTGTTGTGGGGCAGCGTGTCGCGCTGGCTGGAACCCATCCTGGAACAGGCCGCCGCGGCCGCCTCCGGCCTGCCGCCGCTGGCCGCGCTGGTGGCCGCCGACCATGCTTATCTGCTGGAACAGGAGAAGTGGCCGGATGGCCGGCGCAATCCCCTGTTCGGCCGGCGCAAGCATGCCGCTCCCCAAGGCGGCCAGCCGGGCGGCCACGACAAACCCATGCTGTTGCACCGCCAGTGCTGCCTCTACTACCGCCTGCCAGGTGAAAGCCACTGCGGTGCCTGCCCGCTCTCGCCCGCGCTGCGGCGGGCGCGGGGCGCAGCCCTCAGGGATGCAGCCTGATGCGCCTGAGCGCCGGATCGGCGGCGATCTCCGCCTCGGTGAAGGGGAAGCGCAGCCAGTCCTGCCGCGCGTAGCGCAGCACCGGCGCCGCACCCGGCCCGCCCTGCAGCGCGCGCTCGTCGTTGCCGTGCGGCAGCAGGGTGTGGGCTTCAACGCCACGGCCGGCCGCGCCCTCACCAACGAAGCGCACCACTTGCAGGTAGCTGTTGCCGTGGCTGTCGGCATTCATCCGGTAGCTGGCCGCGCCGGCGCAGGCGACGGTGAAATAGCCCTGCAGATCGCAGCCACCGAACAGCGCCACCTCGCCGCGCGCGGTGTCCACCGTGAGCGCGCTGCCGCGCCGGGCATCCAGCGCCAGCCCGGCTTTCTGCTGGGCGAGGATGGCCGCGCCCAGCGCCTCCGCCACCCGCGGGTCGGCCGCCGCCGGCCCAGCCGGCGTATCCAGCGGGCGGGTGCGGTCGAAGGGCACGCGGTAGAACTCGGCCGCCGGAATCCGCCGCAGGCGGGCCCACCAGGCATCCCACAGCAGCGATCCGCGATCCTCCGCCCCGCCCTTGTCCTGCCAGCCGGCCAGCAGCCGGCAGGCCGGGGTGGTGTTCACTTCCACCGGCGATGCCAGCGCCTCGCCGCTGAGCAGGTCGCGCTTCACCGTCACCGTCGGCGAGGCGCATGCCGCCGCCAGCAAGGCTTGCTTGAAGCGGATGGCCGAATGCACCCGGGCGTCCAGCACCTCCCGGCGCAGCATGCGCGCCAGTTCGCGGGCAGAACCCGCCCGTACACGCAGCAAGCCGCCCGCCAGCGCATGGCCGGCCTGGCCGCGCAGCGACAGCTCCTCGCCCTCGCCGCCGAGAATGCGGTCATAGCCTTCCAGCGGCTGCGCCGGCCGGGTGAGCCAGTAGCTGTCGTTCATGTTGGCGACGTAATCGGTGGCGAACAGCGCCGGCATGCGCGCCGGCGGCAGGGAGCCGGCTACCGGCGCCGCCGGCTCCGTCGCCCAGGCGCAGTCGGAACGGCTGCCGTCCAGCAAGGGCGCGTTGCGGTCCAGGGTGGCGAAGGCCGGCGCCAAGGCACCGGCGCAACGCTGGCGCAGCGCGTCCGGCACATTCGGCACCGCGCCGATGTCGGCGAACCAGACGCGGCCGTCGCCACGGCCGATGGCGACGGTATTCACCCAGGGCACGCCGCCCTCCTCGCGCTGGATGGCGGCGAACTCGTCCAGCGATTTCGCCTGGTTCCAGCGGAAGAAGGTCTCGAAGCTGCGGAAGTTGCCGGCATTGATGTCGCGCAGCGCCAGCGCGCGCTCCGGCCCCCAGGCGAAGGCTGGCGAGCGCGCGCCGAAATCCACCAGCGGCCCCTGGCGGCTGCGGTAGAGGGTGCGGCTGACGATGGCGATGCTGCCATCCGCCTGACGCACTTCGACCGCGACCTGCCGGCGCTGCATCTTCTCGACCGCGCCGTCGTAGCGGTAGGCGGTGGGGTCGGCGGCATCCAGCGCCAGTTCGAACAGGCCGAAGCGGCGCGCCGCGGAAACGGTGTGGCTCCAGGCGATGTGCTCGTTGAAGCCGATGACGATCACCGGCACGCCGAGGAAAGACACGCCGGCAACGTTGAGCCGGCCGGGAATCGTCAGGTGGGCCTGGTAGAAACGGTCCGGCCCGCCCCAGAACCAATGCGGGTTGCCGAACAGCACGCCGGCCTCTTCGCCAGTGGCCTCCCGCCCCAGGGCGATGACATTGCTGCCCAGGCCCGGCATTTCTCCGACCGCATGCGCCAGGCGCTCGGCCACGTCGTCGGCGAGCGCGCCGGTGTCGGGGCCGCCGGGCGGCCTGGCGTTGACGATCTGCGGGATGAAGCGGCTGTAGCCGCCCGCCAGGCCGGCGGCATACATGCGGCGGTAGATGTCGTCGGCGCTGATCTTCGCCACCCAGCTCTCGCCGGCGCAGGCGCGCCGCTGCGGGCCCTGCTGCGCCTTGAGCTGCCGCAGCGCGGCGTTGTAGCCGGCGGCGAAACCCTCGGTCAGGGCCTGCAGGTCGGCAGGCTGGTGCTGCCGGTAGGCGGCGACCTGCTCATCCGCCACCAGGCTGCAGAAGAAGAAATCCAGTTCCAGGTTGGTGGAGCGGCCGAAGGTGGAATTGCGCGCCGGCCGCCCCTCGCCGCCAAAGTGGAAGGAGCGCTGCCCGCGGTAGGTGACGAAGGCTTCGGCCAGCGTGCACAAGGCATCCTCGGCCTGGGCGTGGCCGTAGCCGTAGCCGAGCTCGCGCCAGCCGGAGGCGAGGACGTGGGGAATGCCATCGGCTGTGCGGCGGATCTCGACTGCGGCAGTAGCCGATCCGCCGAACGCACCGAGCAGGACAACAAGCGCGAGAGCAGGCAAGCCCAGGAGACGGGAGAAGCGGGTGCGCATCGACAGACGCGTACGCCAGGAACAAGTACCGGCTGGGGAGGGCATGCGGCTTCCTTGAAGGGTCGTCATCGTGAATCTTCTTTAAATACCCGGCCCACGGCGGCGGCAAGGGCCTTCCACCAGTCCGCGCCAGCGCGGCGGCTTAGGCGGAACGGCATCAGCCCGCCGCCTGCTCGAAACCCTGCAGCAGGTTGGCGGTGTTGATGCCCAGCTCATCCACCGCATAACCGCCCTCGAAGGTGATGACGGTGGGCAGCCCCTGCGCCGCCAGGGTCTCGCCGATGCGGTAGTAGTCCTCGCGCTTGAGGCGGAAGCCGGAGATCGGGTCGTCCTCGAAGGTGTCCATGCCGAGGGAGAGCACCAGCGCATCGACACCGAAGCCGGCGATCGCCTGCAGGGCCCGCGCCAGCGCCTGTTGCCACTCGGCGTAGGCGGTGCCGCGCGCCAGCGGCAGGTTGAGGTTGCAATCCAGCCCCGACCCGGCGCCACGCTCGTCGGCATGGCCGAGGTAGAAGGGGTATTCGGTGCGCGGATCGCCATGGATGCTGACGAAGAACACGTCCGGCCGCTCATAGAAGATGGCCTGGGTGCCGTTGCCGTGGTGGTAGTCGATATCCAGCACCGCCACCCGGGCGGCACCGCCGTCGCGCAAGGCCTGGGCGGCGATGGCGGCGTTGTTGAGGAAACAGTAGCCGCCGAAGAAGTCCGCCCCAGCGTGGTGGCCCGGCGGCCGCGTCAACGCGAAGGCCGCGCGCTCGCCGGCCAGCACCCGCCGCACCGCGGACAGGGCGCAGCAGGCGCCGCCCCGGGCCGCCGCCCAGCTGCCTGAGGTGAGCGGCGTGCCGGCGTCGAAGGAGAACAGGCCCAGGCGGGCGGCGAAATTGTCCGGCAGCAAATCGCTGCGGAAGCCGCGTATCGGCCAGAAGGAGGGCAAGGCGTCCTTGCCGGCATTGGCCCGGTCCAGCGCGATCCACTCCTGCCAGGCGGTACGCAGGAAATCCAGGTAGCGCTGCGTATGGACGCGGGCGAGCGGCGCATCGTCGAAAGGCTCGGGCGCCTCGATGGGGCCGAGGCGGCGGGCACGCAGTTCGGCCAGCACGTTCTCGACCCTGTCCGCCCGTTCGAAACAGGGCAGCAGCTCGCCACGGAACATCTCCAGCCTGCCCTGGTGGCGCAGGTGGCTGCCATTGTAGAAAGTGATCATGCAGCGTACGGGCGGGCCGGCAGGGCAGGCATCAGCCGCGCTCCTCCACCCGCCACGTCACGCCCACGTCCATGCCGGCCAGGATCTCCAGGCCACGGCGCATGGCGGGGAAGAGGCTGTTGTTGAAGTTGTTCCAGCGCAGTTCGAGGATGGTATCGGCCGGATCGATAGGGGTCGCCAGCACGTCGGTGATCACCTCGCCGGAATCGATGCCGTTATCCACATAGTGGAAGGAGGCGCCAGTCATGCTCACCGGCGGCACCGCGACCACCTCGCCGGTCTGCCAGTTCTTCCTTTCGCCACGGGCTCCGTGCAGGGCGTCCAGCGTGGCGTAGGCGCCGCGGCGCTCGTAAGGCGAGTCGATGCGGGTGATGCCGGGATGGATGTTGACGATGCGGCGGTGGAAGGGGCTGCCGGGGCGGACGAGTTCGTCGAGGATGATCAGCAGCCCGTCCAGCAGCACGAGGTCGGCCTTCACCTCCCGCAGCATCTCCAGCACCCGCTGTTCGTAATCCCGTTTGCCGGCGACACGCCCGGCGTCTCCCGGCGGCAGCCTGCGGTAAGACGAGGGCACGGCGTAGCGCAGCCCTTCCATGCGCCGCCCCTGCACGGTGAGCTGCGGCGGATAGAACCAGTGCTCGCCCTCGCCGCAGGTGAAACCGTAGCCGGCCAGCTTGTCGCAATCGCGGTCAGAATCGGGGTCGTCGTCCGAGATGACGGCCTCCAGCGAATAGCGCTCGCCCAGCGGCGTGGCGTCCAGCAGCTCCGCCAGGTATTGCAGCGGCGACTTCATGTAGCGCTGGCCACCCTTGTAGGCGACCTTCTGGCCCGCCCTGTCCGCGGCGGCATTGCGCAGCGACCACATGTAAACCAAACGCATCTTCGACATGGCTTTCCGATAGGGGCAGAGGTTCGGGCGGGGATGGACCAGCCCGGCAGCCGTGGCCGGCCCATCCCCTTTCAAGCAGTGAAGACGATTCACGTCGGCTTTTTTTTAGGACGGGCGAGACCGGCTTGCGGCCTCGCAGCCCCCGAAGCCGCGCCAAGCGGTCACCTCCCGTGCCCCCGCGCCGGCATCGACTAAACATCCCGCCATCGAACTCGTCATGCAGAACATGAGCCATTCCCGCCTCGGTCGCGAGGCAGGGGTTTTCGACTCATGACGTAGGCCTGCCCACGCTGCGGGCGGGCCTCCAGGACCGGGGCCGGCTCGCAATGGCTGGCCGGCGACCGCAAACACCGCATGAGGACCACTCGATGTCCACCCCATTTACACCGCCTGCCAGCGCCCTGGACTGGCAGGGCCTGCGCAGCCTCCTTTCCTATCCTGACGGCACAGCCCACCAGGTGCTGCTGGACGGCAAGACCCTGCTGGTCGAACAGAGAGACCGCGGAGAAGACGGCGCCCTCTCCCGCTGGACCAGCACCGAAACGCCGAATGGCCTGGCGCTGGAACACGCGGCGCATGAGCCCGCGCCTGCCCTCACCCATCTGCTGGCCGTGCTCGAAGCGCTGTTCACCTTCCACCCCGGGCAACAGCAGGCCAGGGTTTCCCTGCCTGCGCCGCTGGCTCAGCAGGCGCTGGACGCCGGCATCCTCATCGCCGCCGAGGTGGGCAACATCGCCCAGCGGGACATGTTGTGGCAACGGCCGGAACTCTGGCTGACGCAAGTGCCGCCGCCCTTCCCCTTCCGCTACGGGCTGACCCAGGGCCGCCGCCATCCCCTCCGCCGGCCCAAGCCGAGCGGCCTGATCTACCAGCGCTTCATCCCCTGGCTGGGCAAGACCTTCTCCTTCCGCGCGCTGGAGATCGAGCGCGACCTGCCGCGCTTCAACCGCTGGATGAACGATCCGGAAGTGGCCAAGGTGTGGTCGGAGGAAGGCGATCTCGACAAGCATCGCCACTACCTGGAAGAGCTGGCCGCGGACCCGCACATCCACGCCATGATCTGCTGCCTGGACGGCGAGCCGTTCGGCTACTTCGAAGCCTACTGGGCCAAGGAAAACCGCATCTCGCCCTTCTGCGACGCGGACGACTACGACCGCGGCTGGCATGTGCTGATCGGCGAACCGGCGTGGCGTGGCAAGGCCTACGCCACCGCCTGGCTCACCTCCATCTCCCACTACCTCTTCCTCAGCGATCCGCGCACCCGCCGCATCGTCGGCGAGCCGCGCATCGACCATGTCCAGCAGATCCGCAATCTGGACCGTTCCGGCTACGCCAAGCTCAAGGAATTCGATTTCCCGCACAAACGCGCCCAACTGGTGGTGATGCTGCGGGAGCACTACTTCGCCGACACCCTGTGGTGGCCACGCGCCGAAACGGCCGCGCACGCCACCCCTTCCGCCCCCCTCTCCGCCGCAC
>NZ_WUEI01000135.1 GCF_012911025.1 Azoarcus sp. TTM-91
CGGCATGCCCGCCGCCGGCGAAACCAACATCCCCGACCGCCTCTTCATCAAGCTCGCCGCCATGGGCAACTTCGGCGAAGCGGAAGCCGGCCGGCTCGCCATCGCCCGTTCCTCCGACCCCCGGGTGCAGGCCTTTGCCCGCCAGATGGTGGAAGACCACTCCGCCACCCGCGCCAAGCTGGAGAACCTCGCCCGCGAGCGCGGCCTCCGGCCCCGGCGATGCCACAGCCCGACCAGGTGGAAGCGAAGAAGCGCCTGGAATCCCTCTCCGGCACCGCCTTCAACACCGAATATCTGGCGGTGCAACTGGCTGACCACCAGAAGACCGCGCACCTGCTGGAATGGGAAATCAACGCCGGCCAGGACCCCGCCGTGCAGCAACTGGCGAAGGACGCGCTGCCGGTGGTGCTGGAACACCTGCGCCAGGTCCAGGCCCTGATCGCCGAAACCAGCGGCGCTCCGCCCCAGGGCCTGGCCGCGGCGTCGCCCGTGATGCCGGCGAACAGGAGGTGAGTCCGGGGCGATGACTTCGGAGGCGCCCGCTTCCCCAAGGCGCACTTCCCCCCTTCGTGGGGGAGGGCCTGGGAGAGGGCGCCCCCTCAGGGGGCGGCATCACATCCGGCCCGCCGGCCCTCACTCCGGCGCTGCGACCGACGCCAGCTGCTCGTAGTAGTGCGGCACCCGCAGCAGCGCATAGACCGCGCCGGCTTCCCGTACCGCATTGCGGTCGCCGTCGAAGCGGCGGGTTTCGGTGAAGACGGCGACCTGGTCCAGCCGCTGGTGGGTCTGGAAGGCCCAGGCGTAGCACTGGGTGCCGGCCGGGGTGCCGCCGCCGCTGTCGTCGGCCACGCCGGTGTTGGAGATGGCGAGGTTGGCGCGGCTGTTGCGCAGGGCGCCCAGGGCCATCTCGCGGGCCACTTCCTCGCTGGTGAGGCCGTACTGGCGGATGGTTTCCTCCTTTACACCCAGGCAGTGCTGCTTGGCGCTTTCCGAGTAGGCGACGAAGGCGCAGTCCAGCAGGTGGCCGGCGCCCGGCACGTCGGCCAGGTGCGAGGCGATCAGCCCGGCGGTGCAGGATTCGGCGGTCACCAGCAGCAATTCGTGCCGGGTCATGAAATGCGCGGTGGCGGTAATGGTGTTCATGGCTTGCTCCCTCTTGTGCCCGGGCGGAGGCCCGGCACCGGTCTCCAGGGCCGGCTTGCACCGGAGGGTCAGCAAGCCATGTGCCGCGAGTCGCGGCGGCGCAGCAGGCGCGGCAGGGCGAGGCCCAGGCCGAACAGCAGATAGACCGCTGCCAGCGGTCCGGGGGCAAGGCGGCGTTCGAAGCCGGGCGTGAGCCGCTGGGGCGTGAGTTTCAGATCCACCAGGCAGGCCAGCGCCGCCACGCCCAGGCCGGCGACGACCACCGTGGCCGTCCCGGGGGCGCGGCGCTCCGGCCGGTTGCCGGCGGCTGCGCGCTCCAGCGTTTTCTCGTACACCACCGCCCACAGTACCGACATGGCGTGGTGGATGGCGTAGCCCGGGAGCGAATATCGCATGGAGGCCTCCTGTTGATGCAGGGCGGCCTCCCGCCACAGCCAGTGGCTCACCGCGTTGACCGGCGCCAGCGTGCTCGCGCAGTCGCGCCGGCCACCCCAGGCCAGCGCCACCAGGGAAGCGAGGCTGGCGCTGCTGCCGGCGGCGAGGCTGCGCACGAGGAGGGGAGTCTGTTCTTCCATGGCGGGCTCCTGTGTTCTGGAAAAAGGCTGGGACAGCGGCCCGGCGGGCAGCGCTCACCTTGCACCTGACGGCGGCGGGCCGCTGTAAGAAAGTGCGGTCTTCCTCCCTACGCCCCGCCGGGTATTGCCGGGAGCACGGCATGAAGATACTGATGACCGGAGCAAGCGGCTTTCTCGGCAGCCACATCCTGGACCGCCTGCTGGCGGACGGCCACACCGTACGGGCGGTCGTGCGCGACCCGCAGCGCGCCGCCGCCCGCCGGGGCCGTGCCGCGGCGGCATCGCTGGAGTGGATGCGGCTGGACTTTGCCCAGGCGCTGACACCGGACGACTGGCTGCCCGCGCTGCGCGACATGGACGCGGTGGTGAACGCGGTAGGCATCCTCCGCGAGCAGGGCGGCCAGACTTTCGACCTGCTGCACCGGCAGGCGCCCTGCGCCCTGTTCGCCGCCTGCGCCGCCAGCGGCGTGAAGCGGGTGCTGCAGATCTCCGCCCTGGGGGCGGACGCCGCCGCCCGCAGCCGCTACCACCTGAGCAAGCGCGCGGCCGACGACTTCCTGCTCTCCCTGCCGCTGCAGGCCACCGTGCTGCAGCCCTCGCTGGTGTATGGGGAAGAGGGCGTCAGCGCCCGCCTGTTCGGCACCCTGGCCTCGCTGCCGCTGGTGCCCCTGCCCGGCGGCGGGCGGCAGCGCGTACAGCCGGTGCATGTGGACGATGTCGCCGAGGCGGTGCGCCGCCTGCTCGAAGGCGTGCCGGCGCCGGCGCGGCTGGAGGTGGTGGGGCCGCGGCCGCTCGGCCTGCGCGACTACCTGGCCATCCTGCGCCGGGCGCTGGGCAACTCCCGCCGCCTGCGCGTGCTGGCGGTGCCGGCGCCGCTGGCGCGCCGGGGCGCCGGCCTGGCCTCGGTGTGGCCAGCCTTGCCGCTGGATGGCGAAACGCTGGCGATGCTGGAGCGTGGCAACACCGGCGATGCCGCCACCTTCACCCGGGTGCTCGGCCGGCCGCCGCGGCCGCCGGAAGAATTCGTGCCGCCGGCGCTGGCCCGGCCGTTGGGCATGGCGGTGCGCCTGGGCTGGCTGCTGCCAGCGCTGCGCACCTCGATAGGCGCGGTGTGGATCTTCACCGGCATCGTCTCGCTGGGCGTGTATCCGGTCGCCAACAGCCTGGAACTGCTCGCCCGCAGCGGCGTGCCGCCCCGCCTGCAGCTCATCGCCCTGTACGGCGCGGCGGTGCTGGACCTGGTGCTGGGCCTGCTCACCTTCATCCGCCGCCGGCGCCGGCTGGTGTGGGCCCTGCAGGCAGCGCTCATCCTCGGCTACACCGCCATCCTCAGCCTCAAGCTGCCCGAGTTCTGGCTGCACCCCTACGGCCCCCTGAGCAAGAACCTGCCCATGCTCGCGGCCATCTGGCTGCTCTACGAAATGGAGGAGAAGGCATGGACTACACGACCCTGAAATGGCTACACATCCTCTCCTCCACGCTGCTGTTCGGCACCGGCATCGGCACCGCCTTCTACCTGCTGCGCGCCAGCCTGGGGCGCGACCCGGTGGTGGTCGCCGCGGTGGCGCGGGAAGTTGTGATCGCGGACTGGCTGTTCACCGCCACCACCGTGATCCTGCAGCCCCTCACCGGCTTCTGGCTGGCCCACAGCGCCGGCTTCCCGCTGGAGAGCCGCTGGCTGGCGTGGTCCTACGGGCTGTACGGCGTGGCGATCGCCTGCTGGCTGCCGGTGCTGCGGATACAGATGGCGCTGCGCGACGAAGCCCAGGCCTCGGCGCGGGACAGACTGGGCCTGTCGCCCCGCTACTGGCGGTTGTTCCGCCTGTGGTTCGCCCTCGGCATCCCCGCCTTCGTCGCCTTCCTGGCGGTGTTCTACCTGATGGTCGCCAAGCCGGCCTGAGCGGCTGCTGCCGCCGCGGCCCGCCTCCACCGGGGGCCGCCCCGGCTTCGATCGCGCTTCGGGTCGCGCGCAGGCACCGCCGGCCTGCTTCCTCGCCCACGGCGGGGAAGGCCGGGGAGAACCGGCCGCCCCGCCCAAAGCGCGATACCCCGGGCCAAGGCCGCGCCGCGGCGCCTCTCGACTCCCACGTCATTGCCAAAAAATTCCTGTGCGCATGCGGTACAAATAACTAGCATGCCCATGCGGTATGGATCTTCGCCGCACACGGCTCCCAACTTTCCTCACACTTCCGTCCAGCAGAAATCCACCTTCATGGCACGCGACATCACGAGCTTTAGCGGTAATACCTGCGTCGTCGGGCGGAGCTGGGCATCGCAGTACAAAATCAAGGGCGACAGGATCAAGTTCTCTGCTCCGGCCTGGTACCAGTACGACCCCGACCAACACCACAGCCCCGGCACCTCCTACTACATCGACATCGCGGAAAGATGCGCCGCCGACCTCGTGGCCGACTTCGGGAAACCTCTCTCGCCCGCCCTCATCCCCGACGAGCGCTTCAACCTCGTCATCCTCGAATTCCTGCCCATCTCTCTCCTGACGGAGCATGGGTGCAGCACCTACAGCAACGCAAAGCGCATCCTCATGACCGGCGGCAGGCTGGAAATCCACTCGGGAAAAGACGTATTGAGGAAAGCCTCCGCGTTCCTCGAAAGCATGTCCTTTTCCGGGATAAGAATGGATGAGCACCACAGGACAATGCGCACCCCCGTCGGCATCATCAAGAAGTACTTCGAGCCAAGCTGGACCAAAGGGGATTTGATCGAGGGCGTGGACGTGAATAAGTTGATTGCGACCAAGTAAGCCAGCGCAATGCTCATCCTCAAGATCATCGTCGGCGCCATCGTAGCCATGGCCGGCTACCTGCTCGCGCGGCGCCTGCTCGACTTCATCGGAATGGAAAACTGGTTCCGGGCGCCGATCTGGAAGAACAGCGTTTCCCAGTTTGGAGAGTTGTTGCTGGCGATTCTTATTGTTGGTGCGGTGGTGCTGTTCAGCGTTGTCGTGGAGTTGATGAGGGTGGGGTCCCAGGCGCTTTGATATGAAGTGCGCCGATTAGCTCGTGTCTCGGATCTCTACAGAAAAATAAGCGAGTGAAATGGAGCTACATGGCATCCGGGAATATCTCGGCGGGCAGTTGGAAGGGAGTTCTCCAGCATATGAAAGGATGAGTTGCCGACGTGTTCCGATGTTTGACCACGCTTTAGTATCTGTTCCTCGGCCAAAGCGCTCATTCGGGTCGCCGTGGTGAATCGTCCGCTACCGGCCAGGAGCGGCCAAAATCCGAGTTGCTCCATAGCTGCCGTAGAATGCTATTGGAAACGTTAAAATTTTCAAAAGTAACAGGGGGCTGTCCTCTATTACTTCTGCTACGTTAGGAGGCCTTGCCCATCTTGGCTCACGAAACTCTCAGATATAGCCGTGCAGCAGTCGATCGTGCAGGTCGAACATTATTGAACAAGGCTCCCGAGCCGGGAGAGCTAGAAGACGCACTCGATGTGTTGGCGAACTGGCGGTCTTCGCATGCTTTTCCTCTCAATACCATCACGATGGATCTTCGCCAAAAAGCGAGACGTGTGCAGCCTGCTGCACTGGTGGTTCAAAGGCTAAAACGTGCCAGATCGATTCTGGCAAAGCTCTCAAAAGAATCGAGTATGCGTTTAACACAAATGCAGGATATCGGTGGGTGCAGAGCAGTCGTGCAGACAATCGATGAAGTTTACACGCTAAGAGATGCTTACAGGCGCAGCAAATCCTTGCATGAGTTTGTCGGCGAGGACAATTACATTGTCGCTCCAAAACGCTCTGGATATCGGAGTGTTCACCTGGTTTTTCGATTCCATAGCCGGAGCCATCCTGAGTACAACAAATTTCTCTTCGAGATACAGCTTCGAACGAGAACGCAGCATTCTTGGGCTACAGCAGTAGAAACAGTTGGTGCTGTTATAGGTCAAGCATTGAAATCAAGTGAAGGCGAGAGGAGCTGGCTTTCCTACTTTCAAAACGCGTCCATAGCTCTCCAATATCTCGAACAACCGAAGGCAGTGGCAACTGATTCCGCTTCACGAGGAAACGTTGCCAGAACCCTATCCGAGCTAGGAAAGACTCTGCAAGTCACAAAGAAGCTCAGCGCCTATCGGACGGCATTGAAGGCAACCGAAAAATTGGATGTCAACAAAGCTGGCTACTTCTTGCTGGTTTTACTACCTGATGAACCAGAGCTTCAGATTTTCGCTTTCTCAAAGCGAAATGCTGACGCCGCGTATCGAGAGTATGAGAAATACGAGCGCCTTCTTCCGCTCTATCCTCGTGGTAAGCAACTTCCACTATTTCCCGATCTGGCAGACTATTCAGGCGCACAAGCAGTGTTGGTTGGCGCGGACTCTCTGAAGTCCATACGTGAGTCGTACCCCAACTACTATCTTGACACTGAGGAGTTTTTAAAAAATATCGAGCGCTTCATTCGGCGCTACCGACATAGCTCCTAACACCAGTCAACCTGGCAACCGAAAGCTGGACACTCTTCGAACGAGCCACCTCGTGCGGTTTCAGGTTGCCTAAAAGTTCCTGAATTTCCGCTTTGGGTCGGTTCCTGTCGACCGAAGGCCGGGAAAGCTGTCGTTCAGTGTTGAAGCAAGCTGGGCGACAGCCGACTGCCTCATAGCCACCACTCCTTCCGCTTACCGTGAACGACGCCAAAGGCCGAAGTGCCGACACTCTTGAGAGTTGCCCTGCTGCTCATATTTCCGCCCGCATTGGCTGCGCTGATTTAGCGGTCCGAGGTATTTGCTCAACAACGCCAGGATGGATCAAATGCAGTAGTAGCTACTTGCTATCCCGTCCACAGCATCCGTTCCAATGAAGGAACCAGTGAGTACCCATTCCCCTTTCACTGTTCAAGGCGGCGGGATATTCAAAAGCGGGCCAGCGTTAAAACGCCCCGGCTTTGCCGTGCCTGAGCAGGCAAGCGCTCAATCCCCAACAGCCCGCGTCAACTCCTCCAACTGCTCCAGGTCCGGGCTGCTCTGACCCGCTTCGGGTGGTGCGGTCCGCCCGGTCATCAGCCACAGGGTGTATTCCGGGAACAGCTTGCAGAGCTGTTCCAGCGTGTCCATGTTCGGTTTGTTGCGGCCGTTGTAGATGGGGCTCCAGGCACCCTTGGTGATGCCGGTGGCCTCTTCGAGCTGGGAGAACATTCCCCGCCGGTTGTATCTACATTCAATAATCCTGCGTGAGCTTTGCTGGGTTCCGCTGCGAGCTGCGGTTCATCAGAACGGCGGCTGCCGGCGAGATGCTGCGGGGGGCTGGGTGCATGAACCATGCTGACGCCGGTATTCCCGCCATTTCCTTCCGCCCGTCCTGTCGAGGACGGGCTTTTTCCGTTTTTCGTCATGTTCGCGGTTGGCGTCTCCCGGCTTGAAGGGGCGAGGGCCGCGGGCGGGGCGTCGCTTGCGTGGCGTTTTCGCAGTCTTCGCAAATTCGCAGATTCCGCTTCGCAAAGCTCTGCCTTTTCAATGGCTTGAGGCGTATCCCCTTTCCGTATAGTGGCCGCCATTGCACGCGGGCCTTTCCCGGGCCGCGGGACGATCACCGAAGGAGATGTGCATGTCGACTACCGCCGAAGCCGGCTTCAAGCCGAAGAAATCCGTTGCCCTGTCCGGCGTTGCCGCGGGCAACACCGCGCTGTGCACCGTGGGGAAGACGGGCAACGATCTGCACTACAGGGGTTACGACATCCTGGATATCGCCGAGCGCTGCGAGTTCGAGGAGGTGGCGCATCTGCTGGTGCATGGCAAGTTGCCGAACCGGGCGGAGCTGCGCGCCTACAAGGCCAGGCTGAAGTCCATGCGCGGCCTGCCGGCGAGCGTGAAGGAGGCGCTGGAGCGGTTGCCGGCGTCGGCGCATCCGATGGATGTGATGCGCACCGGCGTGTCCGCTCTGGGCTGTGTGCTGCCGGAGAAGGATGACCACAACCTGGCCGGTGCGCGCGACATCGCCGACCGGCTGATGGCGTCGCTGGGCTCCATGCTGCTGTACTGGTACCACTGGTCCACCAAGGGCCAGCGGATAGGCGTGGAAACCGATGACGATTCCATCGGCGCCCATTTCCTCCACCTGCTGCACGGCGAGAAGCCCTCGGCGCTGTGGGAGCGGGCGATGCACACCTCGCTGATCCTGTACGCGGAGCATGAGTTCAACGCTTCCACCTTCACCGGCCGGGTGATCGCCGGCACCGGCTCGGACATGTATTCCGCCATCACCGGCGCCATCGGCGCGCTGCGCGGGCCCAAGCACGGCGGCGCCAACGAGGTGGCCTTCGAGATCCAGAAGCGCTACGACAGCCCGGACGAGGCGGAGCGCGACATCCGCCGCCGGGTGGAGGAGAAGGAGGTGGTGATCGGCTTCGGCCACCCGGTCTATACGGTGAGCGATCCGCGCAACGAGGTGATCAGGCGGGTGGCGCGCCAGCTTTCGGACGAGGCCGGCTCGACCAAGATGTTCGACATCGCCGCGCGGCTGGAGGCGGTGATGTGGGAGGTGAAGAAGATGTTCCCCAACCTCGATTGGTTCAGCGCGGTGAGCTACCACATGATGGGCGTGCCCACGGCGATGTTCACGCCGCTGTTCGTCATCGCCCGCACCAGCGGCTGGGCGGCGCACATCATCGAGCAGCGCATCGACAACAAGATCATCCGGCCGAGCGCGAATTACGTGGGGCCGGACGATCTGAGCTTCGTGCCGATCGAGGAGCGGGTGTGAGGGCGGGGCTCGCCTTGCCTTGCAGGCAAGGGGATGGGTGTGAGCGGGGCCGCGCAATGCCTCTCTTCTTCCTTGAGAGAAGAGAGGGGGCTGCGGCGCCTGTTCAAACGCCATTCCCCCTTTCCCACAAGGGAAGCGTGAGCATCCAATGAGCACATCCATGAACAAGATCTACCGCAAACCCCTGCCCGGCACTGCCCTGGATTACTTTGACGCCCGCGAGGCGGTGGAAGCGCTGCGCCCCGGCGCCTGGGCGCAGCTGCCCTATACCGCGCGGGTGCATGCCGAGAACCTGGTGCGCCGCTGCGATCCGGCCATCCTGGATGAATGCCTGGCGCAGATCGTGGAGCGCAGGCGCGAGCGGGATTTCCCCTGGTATCCGGTGCGGGTGGTGTGCCACGACATCCTCGGCCAGACCGCGCTGGTGGATCTCGCCGGCCTGCGGGATGCCATCGCCGAGCAGGGCGGCGATCCGGCGGCGGTGAATCCGGTGGTGCCGGTGCAGCTCATCGTGGACCACTCGCTGGCGGTGGAATGCGGCGGCTACGAGCCCGACGCCTTCGCCCGGAACCGCGCCATCGAGGACCGCCGCAACGAGGACCGCTTCCACTTCATCGAATGGACCAAGACGGCCTTCGACAACGTGGATGTCATCCCGGCGGGGAACGGCATCATGCACCAGATCAACCTCGAGAAGATGTCGCCGGTGGTCGCGGTGCAGGACGGCGTCGCCTTCCCCGATACCTGTGTCGGCACCGACAGCCACACGCCGCATGTAGACGCGCTGGGCGTGATCGCGGTGGGCGTCGGCGGGCTTGAGGCGGAGAGCGTGATGCTGGGCCGCGCCTCCTGGATGCGGCTGCCGGACATCGTCGGCGTGGAACTGGCCGGCCGGCCGCGGCCGGGCATCACCGCCACCGACATCGTGCTGGCGCTCACCGAGTTCCTGCGCCAGCAGAAGGTGGTGGGCGCCTACCTGGAATTCCACGGCGAGGGCGCCGCCGCGCTCACCATCGGCGACCGCGCCACCATCGCCAACATGTGCCCGGAATACGGCGCCACCGCCGCACTGTTCTACATCGACCGCCAGACGCTGGACTACCTCACCCTCACCGGCCGCGGCGCGGAGCAGGTGAAGCTGGTGGAAAGCTACGCCAGGGCCGCCGGCTTCTGGGCGGATGCGCTGGCGCAGGCGCGCTACGAGCGCGTGCTGCGCTTCGACCTCTCCAGCGTGGTGCGCAACATGGCCGGCCCCAGCAACCCGCACCGCCGCCTGCCGGTGTCCGCGCTGAAGGAGCGCGGCATCGCGGTGGACCTGGACAAGGCGCGGAAACAGGAAGCCGCCGGCCTGATGCCGGACGGCGCGGTGATCATCGCCGCCATCACCAGCTGTACCAACACCAGCAACCCGCGCAACGTCATCGCCGCCGCGCTGCTGGCGCGCAACGCCAACCGCCTCGGCCTGGTGCGCAAGCCCTGGGTGAAGACCTCGCTGGCGCCCGGCTCCAGGGCGGTGCAGCTCTACCTGGAGGAGGCCGGCCTGCTGAGCGAGCTGGAGCAGCTGGGCTTCGGCATCGTCGCCTTCGCCTGCACCACCTGCAACGGCATGAGCGGCGCACTGGCGCCGCACATCCAGCAGGAGATCGTGGCGCGCGACCTCTATGCCACCGCGGTGCTCTCCGGCAACCGCAACTTCGACGGCCGCATCCACCCCTACGCCCGCCAGGCCTTCCTCGCCTCGCCGCCGCTGGTGGTGGCCTACGCCATCGCCGGCACCATGCGCTTCGACATCGAGCAGGACGTGCTGGGCGTGGCCGAGGGCCGCGAGATCCGCCTGCGTGACATCTGGCCCGACGACGAGGAGATAGACGCCATCGTCGCCCGCGCGGTGCGGCCGGAGCAGTTCCAGCGGGTGTACCTACCGATGTTCGAGCGCAAGGCCACGCAGCGCGCCGCCTCGCCGCTGTACGACTGGCGGCCTCGGAGCACCTACATCCGCCGCCCGCCGTACTGGGCCACGGAAGGCGAGGGCGCGCTGGCCGGCGAGCGCACGCTGCGCGGCATGCGGCCGCTGGCGGTGCTGCCGGACAACATCACCACCGACCACCTCTCCCCCTCCAACGCCATCCTGGCCGACTCGGCGGCGGGCGAATACCTGGCGCGCATGGGCGTGCCGGAGGAAGACTTCAACTCCTACGCCACCCACCGTGGCGACCACCTCACCGCCCAGCGCGCCACCTTCGCCAACCCCAAGCTGTTCAACGAGATGGTGCGCAATCCCGATGGCAGCGTGCGCCAGGGCTCGCTGGCACGGGTGGAGCCGGAGGGCGAGGTGATGCGCATGTGGGAGGCCATCGAAACCTACATGAAGCGCCGCCAGCCGCTCATCATCATCGCCGGCGCCGACTACGGCCAGGGCTCCAGCCGCGACTGGGCGGCCAAGGGCGTGCGCCTGGCCGGCGTGGAGGCCATCGTCGCCGAAGGCTTCGAGCGCATCCACCGCACCAACCTGATCGGCATGGGCGTGCTGCCGCTGGAATTCCAGCCCGGCACCACCCGGCTGACGCTGGGCATAGACGGCAGCGAGACCTTCGACGTGCTGGGGGAACGCCGCCCGCGGGCCGAGCTGACGCTGGTGATCCGCCGGCGGAGCGGCAAGGCGCTGGAGGTGCCGGTGATCTGCCGGCTGGACACCGCGGAGGAGGTGTCCATCTACGAGGC
>NZ_WUEI01000136.1 GCF_012911025.1 Azoarcus sp. TTM-91
GAGCGGGCTGGCGGGAAGCCGGGGGAGGGGCCGGTGCTATACTTTTGCCGCATCATTCCTAGGAACGGGCTGCGGCAATATGACATCAATCTCTGCCAACTTGCAAGCCGTGGGCGAGCGCATCCGGCAGGCTGCGCGGGCGGCGGGGCGAGCGCCGGAAAGCGTGGCCCTGCTGGCGGTGAGCAAGACCTGGCCGGCCAGCGCGGTGCGCGAGGCCGCCGCCGCCGGGCAGCGGGCCTTCGGCGAGAACTACGTGCAGGAAGGCTGCGCCAAGGTGGCAGAGCTGGCCGGCCTGGGCCTCGAATGGCACTTCATCGGCCCGCTGCAGAGCAACAAGACGCGGCCGGTAGCGGAAGCCTTCGATTGGGTGCACAGCGTTGACCGGCTGAAGATCGCCGAGCGCCTGTCGGCCCAGCGCGACGCCCATCTGCCGCCGCTGCAGATCTGCATCCAGGTGAATGTCAGCGGCGAAGAGAGCAAGAGCGGCGTCGCCCCCGCGGAGGTGGAGGCGCTGGCGCTGGCGGTGGCGGCCCTGCCGCGGCTGCGGCTGCGCGGCCTGATGGCCATTCCCGAACCCAGCGACGACCCGGCGGTGCTGCATGCGCGCTTCGCCCAGCTGCGCAAGCTGCGTGACCGCCTGGCCGAGGCCGGCCTGGCGCTGGACACCCTGTCCATGGGCATGTCCCATGACCTCGAGGCGGCGGTGACCGAGGGCGCGACCCTGGTGCGGGTGGGTACCGCCATCTTCGGTGAGAGGCGTAAGGCCTGAGGCATGGCGGCTGCCAGGCTTCAGGCCTCACTCCTCACCCGTGACAAGAACATGAAGATTACCTTCCTCGGCGGCGGCAACATGGCCGCCGCACTGATAGGCGGCCTGATCGAGAAGGGCTTTTCCGCCGGCGACCTGCAGGCGGTGGACCTCAGCGCCGAGAGCCGCGAGCGGCTGGCGGCGCGCTTCGGCGTGCGCACGGTGGAGTCGCTGGACGATGCCGCGCTGGCTTGCGATGTGCTGGTGCTGGCGGTGAAGCCGCAGCAGATGAAGGCGGCGCTGGCGCCGCTGGCTGGCCGGCTGGGCAGGCAGATCGTCATCAGCATCGCCGCTGGCCTGCGTCTGGCGGACATCGGCCGCTGGCTGGGCGGATACAGCCAGCTGGTGCGCTGCATGCCGAACACGCCGGCGCTGATCGGCGCCGGCGTCACCGGCCTGTATGCCGATCCCTCGGTGGACGAAGCGGGCCGCGAGGCCGCCGGCCGGGTGCTGTCCGCCGTCGGCAGCATCGTCTGGATTGCCGACGAGGCACGCATGGACGCGGTGACCGCGGTGTCCGGCAGCGGTCCCGCCTATGTGTTCCACTTCATCGAATCGCTGGAAGCCGCCGGCCGCGCATTGGGTTTCGACGAGCAGCAGGCGCGCCGCTTCGCGCTGGACACCACGCTGGGCGCCGCCCGCCTCGCCGCCGCGTCGGAGGAGTCGCCGGCGGTGTTGCGCGAGCGCGTCACTTCCAAGGGTGGCACCACCCAGGCGGCGCTGGAGAGCCTGGCCGCCTCCGGCTGGCACGATGCCATGCTGGCCGCGGTGGCGGCGGCCGAGGCGCGTGGCCGTGAGCTCGGCGACGAGCTGGGCAAGGATTGAGGCGGCGCGTGCCGGCCGCCACCTTGCTGCCGCAGTCCGTCCGCTGCCACTTTCCGGCGTGTGCTTGTCTGTCCGATCGCTCATGGCCGTCCTGCCGCATGCCTTGCCGGCCGCGGCACCGGCCCGTCCTTCCCTCTTGCTAGGTTGAGACCATGCTCGCCAATGTGTTGCTGCTTATCCTCAATACCGTGGTCGGTTTCATCACCCTGATGCTGCTCGCACGCTTCTTCATGCAGTGGCAGCGGGTGTCCTTCCGCAACCAGATCGGCCACTTCGTCGTCACCACCACCGACTGGGTGGTGCGGCCGCTGCGCCGGTTCATCCCCGGGCTGTTCGGCCTGGACATGGCCAGCCTGCTGCCGGCCTGGGCCTTCCAGACCGCGCTGGTGTTCATCGAACTGGTGCTGCGCGGCGTGCCGCTGGCCGACAACCCGGCCAGCGTGCTGCTGGGGGTGTGGGGCCTGGGCCTGGTGGAGTTGCTGCGGATGATGATCTACCTCGTCTTCGCCATTGTGCTGGTGTCGGCGGTGTTGTCCTGGGTGAGCCCCTATTCGCCCGCGGCGCCTATCGTGAACGCACTGGCCGAGCCCTTCCTGCGGCCCTTCCGGCGTATCGTGCCGACCATCGCCAATGTGGATCTGTCGCCGCTGGTGCTGCTGCTGGTGCTGCAGATACTGCTGATGGTGCTGGGTAATCTACGCGGTGGGTTCACGCCGTTGCTGGTCGGCCTGTGAGCACGCCGCGCAGGCTCAAGCCGCCGTCTTCACGGCGGAGCGCGGTTTGAGCGACTGGCTGCGTGAGGCCGCCGACGGCAGCCTCACGCTCACCCTCCACATCCAGCCCGGCGCCAAGCAGACCGGCTTCGCCGGCCCGCATGGCGAGGCGATGAAGCTGCGCTTGGCCGCGCCGCCGGTGGATGGCAAGGCCAACGCCGCGCTGTGCGCCTTCCTCGCCGAGTTCTGCGGCCTGCCGAAATCGGCGGTCGAGCTGCTGAGCGGCGAGACCTCGCGGGCGAAGCGGGTCCGCCTGCGCGGCGCCGGGGGCGACGCCCTGGCGCGGCTGCGCGCCCTCGGCTGAGGCCGGGCGCACTTCTTTTCCTTTCTTCTGGTCGTGCCTGTATCGGCGCAAGCCGAGGCCTTGTGCCACCTGTTCCACGGGTGGTGCCTCGCCTGTCTGCCGGTTTTCCCCTGGGTCGGAACGTCAGCCGAAAACCTCCACTGGCAGCTGGACAGGCCGGCCTCGGCTCCGGCCCGGTTCCACCTTTAGGTCAGCCCCCGCTCCGCTGCTCCCTGGGTAACGTGCATGCAATCTGAGGCTGATTGGCGGATTTCATGCTAATTTTCCATGCACGCTATTGGTACATCCTGTTGCGGTGCAGCACCGTAAGTGTGCGTGAGTGCGGTGGGAAATCCGCTTTTGTATTAGCTCAAAACAATGCAATCGCCTGATCTGTGGCGATTAATCATCAACTTGGGAAAAACATTAACAAAAGATTAATTGCTGGCATGTTGCATGCAATCCGTAGGGAGCTTCCCTCGATTTCTCACCCCCTACGGAGGTCTTAGATGCTCTCTCTTCGCAAGCGCCTGCTCCCCTGGCTGGCCCTGGCCCCGATCGCGCTCGCCGCGTCCACCGGCGCCTGGGCGGAAACGGTTGCCCGCTACGGCATTTCCATGGCGGACATTCCCCTCACCACCGGCCAGCCAGACCGCGGCGCCGGCGCCTACCAGTTCACCGGCCACACGCTGTACGACCCGCTGATCGCCTGGGAGTCCAACATCGGCGACCGTCCGGGCAAGCTGATCGCCGGGTTGGCCACCGAATGGAAGCCGGACGCGAAGGACCCGAAGAAGTGGCTGTTCACCCTGCGCCAGGGCGTGAAGTTCCATGACGGTTCCGCCTTCGACGCCGACGCGGTGATCTGGAACCTGGAGAAGGTGCTGAACGAGAAGGCGCCGCAGTTCGACGCCAAGCAGAGCGCCCAGGTGCGCCCGCGCATCCCGTCCATCGCCTCCTACCGCAAGGTGAATGCGACCACGGTGGAGATCACCACCAAGGAGCCGGACGCGCTCTTCCCCTACCAGTTGCCCTGGTTCCTGATCGGCAGCCCGGCGCAGTGGGAGAAGATGGGCAAGGACTGGAACAAGGTGGCCTCGCAGCCCTCCGGCACCGGCCCCTTCAAGCTGGACAAGCTGGTGCCGCGCGAGCGTGCCGAGCTGGTGCGCAACGCCGACTACTGGGACAAGGCCCGCGTCGCCAAGACCGACCGCATCGTGCTGCTGCCGATCCCGGACGCGGTGACCCGCGGCAACGCGCTGCTGAACGGCCAGGTGGACATCATCGAGACGCCGGCGCCGGACATGGTGCCGCAGCTGCAGGCGGGCGGCTTCAAGATCGTCAAGAACGTCACCCCGCACGTCTGGCCCTACCACTTCAGCACCTATCCGGGCTCGCCCTGGACCGACATCCGGGTGCGCAAGGCCGCCAACCTGGCGGTGGACCGCAGCGCCATCGTCCAGCTGCTGAACGGCCTCGGCCAGCCGGCCAAGGGCCAGGTGGACGCGACCAGCCCCTGGTTCGGCAAGCCTTCCTTCGACATCAAGTACGACCTGAAGACCGCCAAGGCGCTGATGGCCGAAGCCGGCTACTCGCCGCAGAAGCCGCTGAAGGCCAAGGTGATCATCGCCCAGGGCGGCACCGGCCAGATGCTGTCGCTGCCGATGAACGAGTTCGTCCAGCAGAGCCTGGCCGAGGTCGGCATCCAGGTCGAGTTCGAGGTGGTCGAGCTGGAGAACCTGTACCTGCACTGGCGTTCCGGCGCCAAGGGCGACATCAACGCCAGCAAGGGCATCACCGCGATCAACCTCGGCTACGTCACCGCCGACCCGTTCTACGGCATCACCCGCTTCGTCAACAGCAAGTACGTGGCGCCCAACGGTGTGAACTGGGGCGGCTACGCCGACAAGGAAGTGGACGCCAAGATCGAGCAGCTGAGCACGACCTTCGACGTGCCGACGCAGAACAAGCTGCTGGCCGACATCCACCAGAAGATGGTGGACGACGCCCTGATGCTGTGGGTGGTGCATGACGTCAATCCGCACGCCATCTCGCCCAAGGTGAAGGAGTTCATCCAGGCCCAGCACTGGTTCCAGGACCTGACCACGATCCGCATGTAAGACCACGGGCCGGCGCGGCGCCGCAGCAGGCGGCGCGCCGGCGGGCGGCGGTGCCGCCGCCCTTTCCCGACACCGAATTTCCGAGGCCTTCCCATGTTTGCCTACATCATCAAGCGTCTGCTCTACGCGGTACCGATCGCGCTGGCGGTGACGCTGGTGGCCTTCCTGCTGGTGCACATCGCGCCGGGCGACGCGCTCAACGCCATCGCCCCCGCCGACGCGCCGGCCGAGACCATCGCGGCACTCAAGGCCGCCTACGGGCTGGACCGTCCGCTGCCGGTGCAATACGGCCTGTGGCTGGGGCGTGCGCTGCAGGGCGACCTCGGCGCTTCCATCGCCTCCGGCCGCAGCGTCACCAGCGAAGTCATGGCGGCGGTGGGCAATACCCTTTCGCTGGCCGGCGTGGCCGCCGTCATCGGCGTGCTCGCGGGCTGTGTGCTCGGTGGCATCGCCGGCTACCGCCACGGTGGCTGGGTGGACCGCATCGCCACCTTCATTTCCGTCATCGGCGTCAGCGTGCCCCACTACTGGCTGGGCCTGGTGCTGACCATCGTGTTCTCCATCACCCTGGGCTGGCTGCCGGCCATGGGCGCCGGGCCGGAAGGCGGCTGGTTCCTGGATGGCGCGCATCTGCCCTACATCGTGCTGCCGGCGCTGACCATGGCGGTGGTGCCCATGGGCATCCTCACCCGCACGGTGCGCGCGGTGGTGGTGGACATCCTGGCGCAGGACTTCGTCCAGGCGCTGCGCGCCAAGGGCCTGGGCAACCGCCGCATCTTCCGCCATGTGGCGAAGAACGCCGCGCCCACGGTGCTGGCGGTGGCCGGCCTGCAGCTGGGCTACCTGATGGGCGGCTCCATCCTGATCGAAACCGTGTTCGCCTGGCCGGGCACCGGCTTCCTGCTGAACACCGCCATCTTCCAGCGCGACCTGCCGCTGCTGCAGGGCACGCTGCTGGTGCTGTGCCTGTTCTTCGTACTGCTCAACCTGCTGGTCGACATCGCCCAGCCCTTCATCGATCCGCGCATGCGGCGGACCTGAGGACCACGCCATGTCACTTGCCCTGGATGCCGGCAGCACGCCGGCCACCCTTCCCGCACAGCGCTCGCGCGGCTACTGGTCGCGGGTGCTGCGGCGCCTGTCGCGCGACCCGGTCACGCTGGCCTGTGCGGCCATCCTTCTCCTCATCCTGCTGGCGGCGGTGTTCGCGCCGCTGATCGCGCCGGCCGATCCCTTCAAGGGCAGCATGATCAAGCGCCTGCAGCCCATAGGCGCCGAAGGCTTCCTGCTCGGCACCGACGAGCTGGGCCGCGACATGCTCACCCGCCTCATCTACGGCGGCCGCCAGTCGCTGCTGATGGGCGTGCTGCCGGTGGTGCTGGCCTTCGGCATCGGCACCACCATCGGCGTCATCGCCGGCTACGTCGGCGGCCGGGTGAACATGGTCATCATGCGCACCCTGGACGTGTTCTACGCCTTCCCCTCGGTACTGCTGGCGGTGGCCATCTCCGGCGCGCTCGGCGCCGGCCTCAACAACTGCCTGCTGGCGCTCACCCTGGTGTTCGTGCCGCAGGTGACGCGGGTGGCGGAGAGCGTGACCACCCAGGTGCGCCAGCTGGACTACATCGAGGCCGCGCGCATGAGCGGCGCCGGGCCGTGGATGATCGTGCGCGAGCAGGTGCTGGGCAATGTGCTCGGGCCGATCTTCGTCTATTCCACCGGCCTCATCAGCGTCTGCATGATCCTGGCCTCCGGCCTCTCCTTCCTCGGCCTGGGCGTGAAGCCGCCGGAGCCGGAATGGGGCCTGATGCTCAACACCCTGCGCCCGGCCATCTTCCAGAACCCGCTGGTGGCCGCGCTGCCGGGGGCGATGATCTTCATCACCTCCATCTGCTTCAACCTGCTCGCCGACGGCATACGCTCGGCGATGGACATCCGGAGCTGACGCCATGAGCGCGCTAGAACAATCCGCCGTTGCCGACCGCGGCGGCCCCGCCCAGCCGCTGTTGAGCGTCAAGGGCCTGCAGAAGCACTTCCCGGTGCGCGAGAGCGGCGCCCTGCCGTGGGTGAAGAAGGGCCCGGCGCGCAAGGTGCACGCGGTGGACGGCGTGGATTTCGCCGTCGCCAAGGGCGAGACCCTGGGCATCGTCGGCGAGTCCGGCTGCGGCAAGAGCACCACCGCGCGGCTGATCGCCCGCCTGATAGACGCCGACCAGGGCAGCCTGGTGTTCGACGGCGAGGGCGTGGCCGAATTCGGCGGCATGGCGCTGAAGGACTACCGCCGCAATCTGCAGATGGTGTTCCAGGATTCCTTCGCCTCCCTCAACCCGCGGCTGACCATGGAAGAGGCCATCGCCTTCGGCCCGCGCGCCCACGGCCTGCCGGCCAGGGAGGCGAGTGCACGGGCGCGGGCGCTGCTGGCCCGCGTCGGTCTCGCGCCTGAACAGTTCGGCGGCCGCTACGCTCACGAGCTGTCCGGCGGCCAGCGCCAGCGGGTGAACATCGCCCGCGCGCTGGCCTTCGAGCCGCGCCTGCTGATCCTGGACGAAGCGGTGGCGGCGCTGGACAAGTCGGTGCAGGCCCAGGTGCTCAACCTGCTGCGCGAGTTGAAAGAAGAGCGCGGCCTCACCTATCTCTTCATCTCCCACGACCTGCATGTGGTGCGCTACTTCAGCGACCGGGTGATGGTGATGTACCTCGGCCAGGTGGTGGAGATCGGCGCGGTGGAAGCCATCTACGGCGCCGCCCGCCACCCCTACACCAGCGCGCTGCTGTCGGCGGTGCCCTCCATGGACCCGGCCAACCGCACCCAGCGCTCGCCGCTGGCCGGCGACCCGCCCAACCCGATCGACCCGCCGGCCGGCTGCCGTTTCCGCGACCGCTGCGTGCATGCGCGCGCGGTCTGCGCCGAGCAGGCGCCGCGCATGCTGCCGCTGGATGCCGGCGGCCGCCACTTCGCGCGCTGCCACATGAACGACCTCGCCTCCGGTTACGCCAGCTCGGCGCCGGCGGCCAACCCGGAGGCGGTGCAATGAGCAAGCCCCTACTCAGCGTGCGCGACCTCAATGTGCGCTTCCACGGCGAACGCAACGCCAGCGCCCTGAACGGCGTCAGCTTCGACCTCGCCGAGGGCGAGGTGCTGGGCCTGCTGGGCGAATCCGGCTCCGGCAAGAGCGTCACCCTGCGCACCCTGCTGAAGCTGCATCCGCCGGCGCGCACCAGGATGAGCGGCCACATCCGCGTCGGCGACACCGACGTCATGGCGCTGCAGGGCCGCGCGCTGGAGCAGTACCGCGGCGGCATGGCGTCCATGGTGTTCCAGGACCCCGGCCTGGCCTTCGACCCGCTGTACACCGTGGGCGAGCAGATCGTCGAAACCATCCTCGCCCATGAGCGCATCGGCGCCGATGCCGCCCGCGCCCGCGCGCTGGAGTTGATGGAGCGGGTGCAGATTCCGCAGGCCCGGCGGCGGCTGGATGCCTATCCCTTCGAAATGTCCGGCGGCATGCGCCAGCGCGCCATGATCGCCCTCGCCCTGGCCTGCCGGCCCAAGCTGCTGCTGGCGGACGAGCCCACCACCGCGCTGGACGCCACCGTGCAGATCCAGGTGCTGCTGCTGTTGCGCGAGCTGCAGCGGGAACTGGGCATGTCGGTGATCTTCGTCACCCACGACATCGGCGCCGCGGTGGAAGTCTCCGACCGCCTGGCGGTGATGTATGGCGGCCGCATCGTCGAGGAAGGCAGCGTGGCCGACGTCGTGCAGCGCCCGGCCCATCCGTATACTGCCGGCCTGCTCGCTTCCACCGTGGTGGACGTGCCGCGCGACCAGGCGCTGCCGGCGATTCCCGGCGCGCCGCCGGACCTCGCCGCGCTGCCGCCCGGTTGCGCCTTCGCCCCGCGTTGCGCCCATGCGAGCGCCCAATGCCGCGAGCAGGTGCCGGCGCTGCAGGCGATGGAGGGTGACGAACGCCACCGCGCCGCCTGCTGGCACGCCCTGCTGCAGCCGGCCCACGCCTGAGGGAGATCATGGAAAACGCGCCCGAAACCGTAGACAAATCCCGCGGCCGCCTCACCGACGAGGTATGCAAGCGCATTGCCGACGACATCGTCCTCGGCCACTTCGCGCCGGGCGCGCGGCTGGAGGAATACGCGTTGGCGGAACGCTACGGCGTGTCGCGCACGCCGGTGCGGGAGGCCATCAAGCTGCTCGCCATCTCCGGCCTGGTGGTCTACAAGCCCAACCGCGGCGCCTCGGTGGCGCAGATGACGCCGGAGCAGCTGGACTACACCTTCGAGGCCATCGGCGAGCTGGAAGCCGCCTGCGCCCGCCATGCCGCGCTGCGCATGAACGAGGCCGAGCGCGCCCGGCTGGCGGCGCTGCACGAAGCCAGCCGCGCGGCGCTGCAGAGCCGCGACATGGAGACCTACTCCGCGCTCAACGTCGAGTTCCACGAGCTGATCATGGACGCGGCGCACAACCCGGTGCTGAAGGAGGTGACCGCCGCGCTGCGCACCCGCGTCACCCCCTTCCGCCGCACCCAGTTCCGCGATTTCGAGCGCATCGGCGCCTCCTTCGCCGAGCACGCCACCATCGTCGAGGCGCTGCTGGCGGGCGACGCGCTGGGCGCCTTCCGCGAGATGCGCGCCCACCTGCTGTCCGCCCGCAGCGCCTCGCAGCGGCTGTCGCCGCTGTGGGGCAAGGGCGAGGCGGTCTGAAATGGGCCGGCATGCAGCCGGGCAGCGCATTGATGTGGTAACCCCAAGGGCGGCAGCGGGCCGTCGATGACAACGAGCAACAAAGCAACAGAGAGACGAGCAATGAAAGTCCTTACCGCCTTCCCAGGGCGCATGACGCCCGCCACTGACCGAAAGTCCGCCGCCGCCGCGCCCTGCCGTTCCCGACGCCTTTCCATCCGGGCCGTGCCAGCGGAGGCCGGGCGATGAAGCACTTCAAGTTCGACTGGTTCATGAAGGGCATGGTGGTGGCGGTACTGCTGGCCAGCCTCTGGCCGGAGCCGGGCGCCCACGGCGGCTGGCTGCACCCGGACCTGCTGAACAAGATCGGCGTGGCGCTGATCTTCTTCCTCAACGGCTTGGGCCTGAGCTTCGCCGCGCTGCGCCAGGGCACCGCCCAGTGGCGGGTGCATTTGCTGGTGCAGGGCATCACCTTCGGCCTCTTCCCCATCCTCGGCCTCGGCATCCTGTTCGTCACCCAGGGCTGGATGAAGCCGGATCTGCAGCTGGGCTTCTTCTACCTGTGCGCGCTGCCGTCCACCGTGTCGTCCTCGGTGGCGCTCACCGCGGTGGCCAAGGGCAACGTGCCGGTGGCGGTGTTCAACGCCACGCTGTCCAGCCTGTTGGGCGTGGTGCTGACGCCGCTGTGGCTGGGCCTGGTGATCGGCCACAGCGGGGCGGAATTCCCGGTGGGTGAGGTGATGCTGGATCTCTGCCTGTGGTTGCTGCTGCCGCTGGCGGTGGGGCAGCTCTCCCGCCCGCTGCTGGGCGCCTGGGCGCACCGGCACAAGAAGCGCCTGGCACTGGTGGACCGCATCACCATCCTGGTGCTGGTCTACACCTCCTTCGCCGATTCGGTGGCGCAGGGCGTGTGGTCCCACTACGGCATCGCCGCGGTGCTGGAGGCGGCGGTGGGTTCGGCACTGGTGTTCTGCGCGGTGATCTACGCGCTGAACGCGTTGTGCCGCGCCATCGGCATCGCCGAACCGGAGCGCTATGCGGCGGTGTTCTGCGGCTCGAAGAAGACGCTGGCCTCCGGCGTGCCCATGGCCCAGCTGATCTTCGGCGCCAACCCGGCGCTGGGCTTGATCCTGCTGCCCATCATGATCTACCACCCGTTCCAGCTCGCGGTTGGCGGCGTGCTGGCGCAGAAGTGGGCGAAGGAGCGGGAGCGGGCGGAGAGCGAAGCCGCGAAGGTGGTGGCTCAGGGGTGAGGTGGTTCAGGTAGCCTGCGTCGCTGTCGCTGTCGCGGGTTTTCTCCC
>NZ_WUEI01000137.1 GCF_012911025.1 Azoarcus sp. TTM-91
GCCCAGCCCGGCCACATCGCGCACCGCCGCCAGGCGGTCGTTCATGCGCGGCGGCCCGCCTGCCGGGCCGCCGCGCATGAACGACCGCCTGGCGGCGGTGCGCGATGTGGCCGGGCTGGGCCAGGTGTTCACCCCGGACGCGGTGGTGCAGGCCATGCTGGCGCTGCGCCGGCGCCACGGCCGGGTGCTGGAGCCGTCCTGCGGCGACGGCGCCTTCTTCCGCCACCTGCCGGGCGCGGTGGGCATCGAGTTCGATGCCCGCCACTGCCCGCCGGGCGCGCAGGCGATGGACTTCTTCGCCTACCCGGACAGCGAGCGTTTCGACACCATCATCGGCAATCCGCCCTATGTGCGCTGCCAGGACATTCCGGCGGAAACGCGTGAGCGCATCCTGCGCGGCGGCAGCAAGGTGGACTTCGACCGCCGCGCCAACCTGTATCTCTTCTTCATCGAGAAGTGCCTGCGCCACCTGGCGCCGGGCGGCGAGCTGATCTTCATCACCCCGCGCGACTTCCTCAAGGCGACCTCGGCGGTGAAGCTCAACCGCCTGCTCTACGCCAGCGGCTCCATCACCCACGCCATCGAGCTGGGCGACGCCCGGGTGTTCGACGGCGCGGTGCCCAACTGCCTGATCTGGCGCTTCGAGAAGGGCCGCGGCGCGCGCGAGCTGCGCCACGCGGAGCTGGGCGCCGGCGACCGCCTCGGCCCGGCGCTGGCGGCGCCCGCCTGGGAAACCCGCTACTTCGTCGAGAGCGGCGGCCACCTGATGTTCGCCCGCGGCGACTACCCGCTGCGGCTGTCGCAGATCGGCTTCGTCAAGGTTGGCGCGGTGTCCGGCGCCGACGATCTCTATGCCGATCCGGTGCTGGGCGCCTGCCGGCCCTTCGTCTGCTCCTCCACCGTGCGCGACGGCCAGACCCGCCGCATGCTGCTGCCGGAGCCGGACGCGCCGGCGCCGGACACGCTGCTGCCGCACAAGGAAAGACTGCTGGCGCGCAAGGTGGCGCGCTTCGACGAGAGCAACTGGTGGCAGTGGGGCCGACTGCATTTCCGCAGCCAGCGCCCGCGTGTCTATGTGAACGGCAAGACGCGGGCGCCGCGGCCCTTCTTCGTCAATGACTGCCAGGACTACGACGGCGCGGTGCTGGCGCTGTTTCCGCACCGCGAGGAGGTGGCGCCGGCCGAACTGGCGACGGCGCTGAACGCGGTGCCCTGGGCCGACCTCGGCTACGTCTGCGACGGCCGCTTCCTGTTCACCCAGCGCAGCCTGGAGCATGCGCCGCTGCCGGCGGAGTTCGCCCGTTTCCTGCCGGATGCGGCGGCGGGCGCGCAGGCTCAGGCGGTATCGTCGGCCGGCCCGGGCGCGTCGCTGGCGGTGGCGAAGGCGTAGCGGTTCCTGCCCTCCGACTTGGCCCGGTACATGGCGGCGTCGGCGCTGCTCAGCAGCAGGTCGGCCTCGCGGCCGTGGGCAGGGTAGAGGGCGATGCCCACGCTGGCCGACACCTGGGCGAGCAGGCCGCCGTCCAGCGCCACTTCCCGCGAGGCCGCCTCGATGATCTTCAGCGCCACCGCGGCCGCGTCCGCCGCGGTTTCGGCATCCGGCAGCAGCAGGGTGAATTCGTCGCCGCCCAGCCGGGCCACGGTGTCGCTCTCGCGCACGCAGTTGCGCAGCCGGCCGGAGAGCTCGCGCAGCAGGCGGTCGCCGGCGTCATGGCCGTGGCGGTCGTTCACCGCCTTGAAGCCGTCCAGGTCCACGAACAGCAGCGCGAACTGGCCCTGGTCGCGGCCGCGCCGGGCCAGTTCCTCGCGCAGCCGGTTCATGAACAGGCGGCGGTTGGGTAGCTCGGTGAGCGGGTCGTAGCTGGCCATGCGTTGCAGCTGGGCCTCGGCGTTCAGCTGCTCGGTGATGTCGTGGATGATGGAGAGCAGGATGGTGCGGCCGCCGACCGCCGCCGGCGAGGTGAAGACCTCGACGTCGCGCAGGCTGCCGTCCGCCAGCCTGTGGGTGACGATGAAGCGCCTGGCCTGGTTGTCGGCGGTGGCCTTCACCAGCCGTGCCAGTTCCTCCTCCGGCAGGGTGTCGATCCGCGTCAGCGGCATGCCGATCAGCTGCTTGCGCGGGTAGCCGTAGTAGCGCACCGCCGCCGGGTTGGCGTCCACCACGCGGCGGCTGGCGGCATCCACCTGCAGCATTACCGCGCTGTGGTTGCGGAACAGCAGGCTGGCGCGGGCTTCGGAGTCGCGCAGGCGCTTGTTCACCCCGACCATCAGGATGGCCAGGGCCACCGCCAGCACTGCCAGCGCCGGCACGGCGACCGAGCTGATCTGGGCGGCGGTGAAGCCGCGCGGCCGGTCGCCCAGCCAGTTGCGCTCCAGCGCGCGGCGGCGTTCGGCGGCCAGCGTCGGCAGCGTCTCGTCGAGGATGGCGACCAGCTCCGGCCAGTCCTTGCGCACGCCGATGGCGCGGGACGCCTGGTCCGGCAGCTCCAGCCGGAGGTCGATGTCGTCGAAGTTGCGCACCCGCACGAAGTGCGACACCTGGCTGATCGGCCCGATCAGCGCGTCCAGCTCGTCCGCCGCCACCCGCTCCAGACCCTGCTCCAGGTTTTCCAGCTGGGTGATGGTGAGCAGCGGCTGCTCCTGCTCCAGCACCTGGCGCATCTGGGAGCTGCGCTGCATGCCAACGCGATGGCCGGCGAGATCGTCCAGGTCTTCGATGTAAGGTTTGTTGCTGCGCATGAAGACGCCGAACTTCAGGCGGTACACCGGCTGGGTGAACAGCAGGTAGCCGCGCCGTTCGCCGTTGGACACCATTGGCGACACCACGTCGATGTCGCCTTGCTCTGCGGCTTGCAGGACCTCGTCCCACTCGGCGTAGGGGCGGAATTCGAAGCGCACGCCCAGGCGTTGGCCCAGCAGGGCCATCAGTTCGGCATCGGCGCCGCGATGCCCCTGGGGCGTGAGGTAGCTGTAGGGGGCGATGGCCGGGTTGGCGCCGTAGCGGATCACCGGGTGGGCCGCCAGCCAGGCGCGCTCCGCGGCGCTCAGGTGGACGGTGCCGGGGGCTTCAGGAGGAGTGCCCGCCGCCACCGCAGGTTGGGCGAACAAGGACAGCAGACAGGCGAGCACCGCCCACCGCCCGGCAGCGCGGGCGGCCGCCTGCGCTGCCAGGATAATACTTTCGTATGGGGTCACGATGGGGGCTGAGTCTTGAATGTCGTTGTTTTCACTCGGGATGCAAAGTGAAGCGCGGGCAGCATCGTCATGCCTATGAAAAGAGTCATAGTCAACCCCAAGTCGTGCTGTCTACCCACCGCCGGTTTTCCCGCTTTGGGTGCAAGCCGGCGCCCGACCGGGGGTTTCCGGGCTTTGGTGTAACATCCGCGCACATCAATCGCCGTGGCGGTTCCGGCCGCGGCCTTTTCCGAGAACAGCCATGGTTCCCCATCTCACTACCGCGTTGACCGGTCCACTGCTCGAACTGGAAAAGCAGTTCCTCGACCGCGCCAGCCGCATCGAACAATGGTTCCGTGTCCAGTGGCAGGATCACCTGCCGCCGTTCTACGGTTCCACGGACTTGCGCAACTCCGGCTTCAAGCTGGCGCCGGTGGACCTCAACCTCTTCCCCGGCGGCTTCAACAACCTCAACGATGCCTTCATGCCGCTGTGCGTGCAGGCGGCCCAGGCGGCGATAGAGCGCATCTGCCCGGATGCGAGCAAGCTGCTGCTGGTGCCGGAGAACCACACGCGCAACCAGTTCTACCTGCAGAACGTGGCGCGGCTGGTGTCCATCCTCAAGCTCACCGGCCTGGACATCCGCATCGGCAGCCTGCTGCCCGACCTGGAAGGCCCGACCACGCTGGAACTGGCCAACGGCTCCACGCTGACGCTGGAGCCGTTGCAGCGCAGCGGCGGTCGTGTCGGCCTGGAAGGCTTCGATCCCTGCGCGGTGCTGCTGAACAACGACCTCTCCGGCGGCGTGCCCGCCATCCTGCAGGGCCTGGAAGACCAGTGGGTGATCCCGCCGGTGCATGCCGGCTGGCACACGCGGCGCAAGTCGCGCCATGCCGAGGCCTACGACCGGGTGGCGCGCGAGTTCGCCGAAACCATCGGCATCGACCCCTGGCGCATCAACCCGGAGTTCGGCGTCTGCGGCCAGATCAACTTCCAGGAGCGCACCGGCGAGGAGTGCCTGGCCACCCAGGTGGATCAGTTGCTGACGCGCATCCGCGCCAAGTACAAGGAATACGGCGTCACCGATGAGCCCTTCGTCGTCGTCAAGGCGGATGCCGGCACCTACGGCATGGGCGTGATGACGGTGAAGGACGCCTCCGAGGTGGTCGGCCTCAACCGCCGCCAGCGCAACAAGATGGCGGTGGTGAAGGAGGGCCTGGAGGTGCACGAGGTCATCATCCAGGAAGGCGTGCATACCTTCGAGACGGTGGAGAATGCGGTGGCCGAGCCGGTGGTCTACATGATGGACCACTACGTGGTGGGCGGTTTCTACCGGGTGCACACCGAGCGCGGCCGCGACGAGAACCTCAACGCCCCCGGCATGCACTTCAAGCCGCTGGCCTTCGAGACCTGCTGCACCCTGCCGGACTGCAGCCAGGCGCCGGATGCCGCGCCCAACCGCTTCTACGCCTACGGCGTGGTCGCCCGCCTGGCGCTGCTGGCGGCCTCGGTGGAGATCGAGGAAACCGAGCCGGCCGCCATCGAAGCGGCCGCCTGAGGGAAGCCGCCATGACCCGTGTGCTCAAGATCGCCTTCATCGTCGATCCGCTGGAGAAGCTGAAGGCCTACAAGGATTCCAGCATCGCCATGATGCGGGCCGCCGCCGCCCGCGGCCACGCGGTGTGGGCCATCCAGCGGCCGGCGCTGTCCTGGCGCGACGGCGCGGTGTCCGCCCGCGCGGTGCCGCTGTCGCTGTTCGCCGACGATCACGACTGGTACCGGGCCGGCGAGGCGGAGCAGCTGCCGCTGGCGACGTTCGACGCGGTGCTGATGCGGCAGGACCCACCCTTCGATTTCGAGTACGTCACCGCCACCTGGTTGCTGGAGCGGGCGGTGCGCGACGGCGTGAAGGTGTTCAACGACCCGCGCGCCATCCGCGACCACTCGGAGAAGCTCTCCATCCTGGAATTCCCCGAGTTCGCGCCGACCACGCTGGTGGCGCGCGAGGCGGCGGACCTGGATGCCTTCATCGACGAGTTCGGCGACGTCATCCTGAAGCCGCTGGACGGCATGGGCGGCAGCCGCATCTTCCGCGTCGCCGCCGACGACCCCAACCGCAACGTCATCGTCGAGACGCTGACCGAGGACGGCAGCCGCACGGTGATGGCGCAGCGCTATCTGCCGGAGATCAAGGAGGGCGACAAGCGGGTGCTCATCATCGGCGGCGAGGTGGTGCCCTTCACCCTGGCGCGCATCCCCAAGGCCGGCGAAACCCGTGGCAATCTCGCCGCCGGCGGCCGCGGCGTGGCGATGCCGATCACCGCGCGCGAGCGCGAGATCGCCGAATCCCTGGCGCCCATCCTGTGGCAGCGCGGTCTGCTCATCGTCGGCCTGGACGTGATCGGCGGCCATCTCACCGAGATCAACGTCACCAGCCCCACCTGCATGGTGGAGATCGCCGCGCAGATGGGCTTCGACGTCGCCGGCCTGGTCATCCAGCGGCTGGAAGCGGCGCTGGGCTGAGGCCTGCCCTGCGGCGAGCCGGCCCGGCGGGGCAGGGCGGCCTCGCTCCGCTGCCGCCGGCCGCCAAAGCGGGGAGGGCTGCGCTAAGATTCGTCCAATGAATCCGCCCGCTCCCTCGTCTGTCCGGCAGTACCCGGTTTTCCCGCTGCGGCTCCCCCTCCTCCCGGCCTTCTCCCTGCTGCAGCTGTTCGGCCTGTTGCTGGCTGCCAGCCTGCTCGCCGCCTGCTCGCGGCCGCAGGTCTTCCACCAGGAGTCCTATGTCTTCGGCACCCGGGTGGATGTCGCCGTCTATGGCGAGGACCAGGCCCAGGCGGACGCGGCGATGGCGGCGGTGCTGGGCGAGTTCGACCGCCTGCATCGCGCCTACCACGCCTGGGAGCCGTCCGAACTCACCACGTTGAACGAAGGCCTGGCACGTGGCGACACCGTCACCGTGTCGGACGAGCTGGCCGCCATGCTGAAGGACGCCCAGCGCTTGGCCGCCACCGGCGACGAACTCTTCGACCCCGCCCTCGGCAGCCTGATCGCGCTGTGGGGCTTCCACACCGACACCTTCGTGCCGCAGCGGCCGGACATGGACAAGGTACGCGCGCTGGTGGCGGCGCGGCCGCGGATGTCCGACCTGGTGATCGACGGCAACGCCGTCTCCAGCCGCAACCCGGCGGTGCAACTGGACCTGGGCGGTTACGCCAAGGGCTACGCGCTGGACCGTGCCATCGCCATCCTGCGCGACAAGGGCGTGCACAACGCGCTGGTGAACATCGGCGGCAACGTCATGGCGCTGGGCGCCAAGGGCGACCAGCCCTGGCGCATCGGCATCCAGCATCCGCGCGAGCCGGGGCCGCTGGCCACCCTGCCGCTGTACGACGGCGAGGCTATAGGCACCTCCGGCGACTACCAGCGCTATTTCGAGCTGGACGGCGTGCGCTACGCCCACCTGCTGGACCCGCGCACCGGCGAGCCGGCCCACGCCACCGAGTCGCTCACCGTGCTGATCACCCCGCGGGCGGACGCCGGCACCTTGTCCGACGCCGCCAGCAAGCCGGCCTACATTGCCGGCGACGGCTGGCGACAACAGGTGCGCAACTTCGGCATCGAGCACGCGCTGCGGGTGGCCGCCGACGGCCGCATCGAAGTCACCCGCGCCCTGCGCGCCCGGCTGCAACTACCCTCAGGCATCGACATGGCGGTGGTGGACTAGCACGCCGTCCGCCCGCCTTCCCCACCGTTCTTTACGCAGAGACCACCATGTTCCAGCACATCGAGCCCTATCCCGGCGATCCCATCCTGACCCTCAACGAGAACTTCCAGAAGGATCCGCGCGCGGACAAGATCAACCTCAGCATCGGCGTCTATTTCGACGACGAAGGCCGGCTGCCGGTGATGGCGGCGGTGCGCGAGGCCGAGGGCGGGCTGCTGGAGCGCATCGGGCCCAAGCCCTACCTGCCGATGGAAGGCGCGGCGGACTACCGCAAGCTGGTGCAGGAGCTGCTGTTCGGCGCCGACCACGCCGCGGTGCGCGGTGGTCGCATCGCCACCGCTCAGACCCTGGGCGGCTCCGGCGCGCTGAAAGTGGGGGCGGACTTCATCAAGCGCTACTTCCCCAAGGCGGAAGCCTGGGTCAGCGACCCCACCTGGGACAACCACCGCGCCATCTTCGAGGGCGCCGGCCTCACGGTGCACAGCTACCCCTACTACGACCCCGCCACCGGCGGCCTGCGCTTCGACGCCATGATGGCGGCGGTGAACGCCATGCCGGCCGGCAGCGTGCTGCTGCTGCACGCCTGCTGCCACAACCCCACCGGCGTGGACCTGTCGCCGGCGCAGTGGGCGGAACTGATCGCAGTGGTGAAGGCGCGCGGCCTGCTGCCCTTCCTCGACATCGCCTACCAGGGCTTCGGTGACGGCCTGGAGGAAGACGCCCACGCCCTGCGCGCGCTGGCCGATGCCGGCGTCTGCTTCTTCGTCGCCAACTCTTTCTCCAAGAGTTTCTCCCTGTATGGCGAACGCTGCGGCGGCCTCAGCGTGGTGTGCGAAGACGCCGAGGCGGCCGAGCGGGTGCTGGGCCAGCTCAAGGCCACCGTGCGCCGCAACTACTCCAGCGCGCCCATGCACGGCGCCCGCATCGTCGCCGCGGTACTGGGCAACCCGGCGCTGCGCGCCAGCTGGGAGGCGGAGCTGGCCGGCATGCGCAGCCGCATCAAGACCATGCGCGAGCGCCTGCACGCCGGCCTCAGCGCCCGCCTGCCCGGCCGCGACTTCAGCTACATCACCGCCCAGCGCGGCATGTTCAGCTACACCGGCCTGAGCCCGGCGCAGGTGGACCGGCTGCGCGAGGAGCAAGGCGTGTACCTGGTGCGCTCCGGGCGGATGTGTACCGCCGGGCTCAACGGCAACAATGTGGAGGCGGTGGCCGCCGCGATGGCGGCGGTGCTGGGGTGATGGGGGCGGAATGAGCTTGGTCAGGGCTGGCGCGAGGGGATGAGAAGCAGGACTTAGGGTGTTTTCTCCCCTCCCCCGCGAGGGCGAGGGAGAAAACCAGCGCGGTGGGCTGCTTGTTGGAGAGGATTGCGGCCAAGGGGCGGGAAGGACGAGGGTGCAGGAACCATCCCGCTGTCCTCAGTCCCGGCCTCTACTTCCCTTCCCCCAATCGCCTCCGTTCGCCCTGAGCCTATCGAAGGGCAGCCCCGCGCACCGGCCCCAGCCTTCGGTCCGAGCGCGAGCCTGCATTCAAGTGCAAGCCGTTGCCCAGCCATCCGTCTCGAATACCAGCCGGGCCCGGGCGCCCGGTAAGCCTTGTACCCATTGAAGGCCAGCCCGATGGCCTACCCCGCCGCGCCGAGGCCCCAAAAGAGCCATGGCGCTCCGGGGACGCAGACCCAGCTCCGCCGCAAACAGGGCTTCACGCCCCGGCAAACGCTTCACCCTCCAATAAACAGACGCAGCCTCAATAGCAGTCGCGCCACCCATAACAAGCACAAGGAGAACACCCCCATGCCCCCCAAGACCCATCTCGACCGTTTCGCCGTCGGCCTGCTGGTTGTGCTGTGCGCCATATGGGGCGTGCAACAGGTGGCGATCAAGCTGGCCAATGCCGGCATTTCGCCGGTGCTGCAGGCTGGCCTGCGCTCCATCGGTGCCACCGTGCTGGTGTGGGCCTGGGCGGCGTCGCGGCGGGTCAGGGTGTTCGATTTCAGCGATGGCACACTGGCGCCCGGCCTGCTCGCCGGGCTGCTGTTCGCCGGTGAGTTCGCGCTCATCTTCGGCGCGCTGGAGTTCACCAGCGCCTCGCGCGGGGTGATCTTCCTCTACACCGCGCCCTTCTTCGTCGCCCTGGGTGCGGTCTGGCTGTTGCCGCAGGAGGCCATGCGGCGGGCGCAGTGGGTGGGCATGGCGCTGGCCTTTGCCGGCGTGGTGGTGCTGTTCGGCGAGAACCTGCTGCTGCCGGGGGGCGACGCCTGGATAGGCGACCTGATGATGCTGGCGGCCGCGCTGCTGTGGGGCGCGACCACGCTGACGGTGAAGGTGTCGGCGCTCAGCCGCGCGGTGCCGGAGAAGACGCTGCTGTACCAGTTGGCGGTGTCGGCGCTGGCGCTGCCCTTCCTGTCGGCGGGCCTGGGCGAGCCGGGCATCTTCGCGCCGACGCTGCAGGTGTGGGGCAGCCTGCTGTTCCAGACGGTGGTGGTGGCCGGGGCCAGCTATCTTGGCTGGTTCTGGCTGGTGCGCCACTATCCGGCGACGCGGCTGTCCTCCTTCTCTTTCCTGACGCCGGTGTTCGGCGTGCTGGCCGGCGGCCTGCTGCTGGGCGAGCCGCTGACGCCGCCGGTGTTCATCGCGCTGGGGCTGGTGGGCGCCGGCATCTGGATTGCCAACCGGCCGGCGAAGGGCTGAAGCCGGCAGGGCTTTGCCGCTCGGCCGGGAGCCGGACGGATTCAGCCGTTTCCTCTGGTCCCTCCCGCAGCGCCGCATGGATAGCTGCGGCGGCGGAGTGGCCGCAGCGCATCGCCGGCCGCGGGTTTCGACTGGTTCCTTCCTGAACTGAACGGGAGCTCAAAACCGGCGGCTGGGCCATTCCCTGCCGGGGCGATCATCAGGCGGCCGTGCCGTGCCGTGCCGGTCCGGTCTTCAATCCGCGGCAGCGCCCCGGTTCCGTCGCCGGCTTGCGCCCGGCGGCTCGTGCTCCTGCTGCGCCCAGGCGCGGCGGAAGCTGCGGGCGGAGGCGAAGCCGGCCTGCTCGGCCACCCGCTCCAGCGGCAGGGTGCTGTCTTCCAGCAGGCGGCGGGCCAGCGCCAGCCGCAGCTGCTGCTGGTAGGCGGCGACGCCCAGGCCGGCGTGGCGTTCGAACAGGCGGCTGAGGTGGCGGGGGCTGACGTGCACCGCCGCCGCCAGCTCGGCCACCGCCCAGCTGCGCGCCGGATCGCGGGCGATTTCGTCCTGCGCCTTGTGCACTGCCGGGTGCAGGTGGTTGCGCCAGGCCAGCCAGGGCGACAGCTGCGGGTCGTGGCCGCTGCGTCGCACCCAGATCACCATGTCGCGCGCCACCCGGGCGGCCAGCGCGGCGCCGAAGTGGCGCTCCACCAGGTGCAGCGCCAGATCTATGCCGGTGGTGATGCCGGCGCTGGTGGTGACCGGGCCATCCTCGACGAAGATGCGGCCTTCTTCCACCGTGGCGTCCGGCGCCGCCGCCCGCAGCTGTGCCTGCAGGGCGTGGTGGGTGGTGCAGCGGCGGCGTGCGAGCAGGCCGGCCTCGCCCAGCAGCAGCGCGCCGGCGCAGACGCTGGCGACCGCGGTTTCGCGGCCCACGCGCTCCGCCAGCCAGCGCACCACCGCGCGGGTGTGCGGATGGCCGAGGTTGACCGCGGTGTCGGCCATGCCGCCCACCATCACCAAGGCACCGGCCGGCAGCGCGGCGGGCAGCGCCTCCAGCCCGCCCATCTCCAGGCCGATGGAGCAGGCCAGGCTGGGCGCGGCGGCGCAGCTGTGCAGCCGCAGGGGCGCGCCGTGGGCGGCGGCGAGGCGGAAGACCTCGGCCGGGCCGGCGTAGTCCAGCAGCAGGAAATGGGGGGTGAGGGCGAAGTAGATGGTC
>NZ_WUEI01000138.1 GCF_012911025.1 Azoarcus sp. TTM-91
CATTGCTCCCCTTGCCCCCCTGACCCGCGCCGTCTGCCTCGCCCTGCTCACCGCCGGCGGGCTGGCCGCCACCAGCGCCACCGTGCTCGCTCAGCAGGGCGGCAGCGCCGAAACGCGGCTGAGCTTCGACATCCCCGCTGGTGCGCTGGACGACGCCCTGGGCGCCTTCGGCGCCGCCGCCGGCGTCATGGTGGCCGCCGACCCGCGGCTCACCGCCGGCGTCCGCAGCCCCGGCGTGCGCGGCAACTACGCGGTGGAAGACGGCCTCGCCCGCCTGCTCGAAGGCACGCCGCTGCAGGCGGTGCGCCAGGGGCCGCGCGCCTATGCGCTGCAAGCGCGCCCGCCGCGCGGCGGCGAGACCACGCTGCCGGCGGTCACCGTCACCGACACCAGCCTCGCCAACGCCAGCACCTTACCGGAGACCTATGCCGGCGGGCAGACCGCCCGCGGCGGCAGACTGGGCCTGCTCGGCAACCGCGACACCCTCGACGCCCCCTTCAGCCTCACCCAGTACACCGCCAAGCTGATCGAAGACCAGCAGGCGCAGAACATCGGCGACGTGCTGGTGAACGACCCCTCGGTGCGCAACACCTACGCCCGCGGCGCCGGGCGGGACGAGTTCAACATCCGCGGTTTCACGCTGTTCAACTACGACGTCTCCTACAACGGCATGTACGGCGCCTCGCCGCGCAACGCCAGCGCGCTGATCGGCATAGAGCGGGTGGAAGTGCTGCGCGGCCCCAATGCCTTCCTCAACGGCATGGCCCCCTATGGCTCGGTGGGCGGTTCCATCAACCTGGTGCCCAAGCGGGCCGGCGCCGAGCCGCTGAACCGGGTGACCCTGTCCTACATCGACGACGGCCAGTTCGGCACCCATGTGGACCTCGGCCGCCGCTTCGGCGAGGCGCAGGAACTCGGCCTGCGGGTCAACGCCCAGCACAGCGAAGGCGACATGCCGCAGGACGGCGCCAAGGAGAAGCTGGATGCCTTCTCCATCGGCCTCGATTACCACGCCGACCGCCTGCGCCTGGAGGCCGACCTCAACTACCAGAACCGCCTCACCCACGCCCGCAGCGGCCTGCTGTTCCCGCCCGGCTCCGGGGTACGCATTCCCTCGGCGCCGGACGCCCGCGGCAACTTCTTCCCGGACTGGACCTACTGGAAGACCAACGAGTGGTTCGGCGTCGCACGCGCGGAATACGACCTCTCGCCGGCCTGGACCGCCTTCGCCGCGGTGGGCGGCAACCGCTACGACTTCTCCAGCCTGCAGACCAGCTGGCTGATGCTGGACGGCCAGGGCACCATCGGCGCGCGGCCGACCCGCCTCAAGGAGGAGGTGAATACCGTCACCGGCGAAGCCGGCGTGCGCGGCCGCTTCACCACCGGCGAGCTGGGCCATGAGACGGTGCTGAGCATGAGCAGCTTCGATCTCGAACACCGCCAGCTGCGGGCCACCTCCAGCATCGTGCTGTCCGACCTCTACGACCCGGCAGCGCTCGCCGAGCCCGCCATCGCCATCGGCAGCCATCTGCCCAAGGTCAGCGTCACCCGGCTGCGCAGCCTGGCGCTGGCGGACACCATTTCCATCGCCGATGACCGGGTCCAGCTGATACTCGGCGCCCGCCAGCAAGTCGTGGTGGTGGACGGCTTCGACGGCGCCACCGGCAACCGCAGCGCCCACTACAGCAAGTCCGCGCTGACGCCGGCGGTGGGCATCACGGTGAAACCGGCACCGGCGCTCGCGCTCTACGCCAACTACATCGAGGGCCTCAGCCAGGGCCCCACCGCGCCGTCCGGCGCCGCCAATGCCGGCGAGGTCTTCCCGCCGGACATCAGCCGCCAGACGGAGATTGGCGCCAAGTACGACTTCGGTCGCATCGTCGCCACCCTCAGCGCCTTCCAGATCGAGCGCCCGAGCAGCTTCCTCGATCCGGCCAGCCAGCGCTTCAGCACCGACGGCAAGCAGCGCAACCGCGGCCTGGAATTGCTGGCCCAGGGCGAACTCGCCCCCGGCCTGCGCCTGCTCGGCGGCGCCGCCTACACCGAAGCCGAACTGCTGAAGACCCAGAGCGGCGCGAACGACGGCAACACCGCCCCGGCCACCCCGCGCCGCCAGGCCAACCTGGCGCTGGAGTGGGACACCCCGCTGCTGCCCGGCCTCACCCTCACCGCCCGCGCCCTGCACACCGGCGGCCAGTATGTGGACGCCGCCAACACCCAGAAGCTGCCCGCCTGGAACCGCTACGACCTCGGCGCGCGCTACGCCTTCACCGCCGCCGGCAAGGCGGTGGTGCTGCGCGGCACGGTGGAGAACGTGACGGACAAGGACTACTGGCTCTCGGCCGCCCGCGAGGGTCTCACGGTGGGCGCCCCGCGCACCCTGCTGCTGTCGCTGTCGGTCGATCTCTGAGCGCAGCGCGCCCGCCACGGCATCACCGCAACGCGGCCACGCCCCGCAAGGCGTGGCCGCGCGGCGGCGGGCCCGCCCGGCCCCCGCTGCTATACTCGCCGCCATGCTGCGCGGCCTCCTCGCCCTCTTCTTCGTCGTGGTCTTCCTGTGCCCGGGTCCGGGCTCGCAGGCCTATGCGGCCGCGCTGGAAACCGCGCCGGTGGAACAGGTGCTGACCGCCCTCGACGGCAAGGGCTCGCAGCCGGCGGACGACAGGCGCACGGACGACCTGCCGCCGCTGCAGGCGGATACGCCGGCCGACCTGCACGACCTCGCCGACACGCCCAGCCGCACCCCGCGCCACCTCTCCGTCACCGGCCGCCAGCCGCCCGGCTGGCACGACGCCCTGACCAAGCCCTTCCTCGACGGCCCGCTGCGGCCGCCCGACGCCGCCGCGCTCGCCTGAGCGCGCCCGGCCCGCGGCCGTCCGTCCCTGCGGCGGACCGCCCCGCCAGCCCGGCTCCTCCGAGCACGTTTCTCCCGGCACGCTGCGCCACCACGCGCAGCCGGCGCGTCCACCCCACGGCAGGCCCCCACGCCTCCAACCCAATCACCGCAACGGAGTCCCCCAATGAAACGCATCCTTCTCTTCCTCGGCACCAACCTCGCGGTGGTGCTGGTGCTCGGCATCGTCGCCAACCTGCTGGGCGTCAACCGCTTCCTCACCGCCAACGGACTCAACCTCGGCGCGCTGCTCGGCTTCGCCGCCATCATGGGTTTCGGCGGCGCCTTCATCTCGCTGCTGATCTCCAAGCCGGTGGCGAAGTGGAGCACCGGCGCGCAGACCATCACCCAGGCGCGCAACCAGCATGAGCAGTGGCTGCTGGACACCGTCGGCCGGCTGGCCCAGGGCGCCGGCATCCCGATGCCGGAAGTCGCCATCTACGAGGGCGAGCCAAACGCCTTCGCCACCGGCGCCACCAAGAACAACTCCCTGGTGGCGGTTTCCACCGGTCTGCTGAACGCGATGTCGCAGGAGGAAGTGGAGGCGGTGCTGGCCCATGAAGTGGCGCACATCGCCAACGGCGACATGGTGACGCTGACGCTCATCCAGGGCGTGGTGAACACCTTCGTCGTCTTCCTGTCGCGGGTGGTCGGCTACCTGGTGGATTCCTTCCTGCGCCGCAACGACGAGCAGAGCGGCCCCGGCATCGGCTACTTCGTCACCACCATCGTCTGCGACATCCTGTTCGGCGTGCTCGCCAGCATCATCGTGGCCTGGTTCTCCCGCCAGCGCGAGTTCCGCGCCGACGCCGGCGCCGCCCGCCTGATGGGCAACGCCAGCCCGATGGTGAACGCGCTGCGCCGCCTGGGCGGCGTGGACGCCGGCGAGTTGCCGAAGAACGTGGCCACCGCCGGCATCAGCAGCCGCCCGGCCTGGATGGCGCTGTTCGCCAGCCACCCGCCGATCGAAGAGCGCATCGCCGCGCTGCAGAGCCGCCGCTGAGCGTCACCGGCCGCCGCGCAGGTGGCCAGCAGGGGGCCGGGCCGGGAGGTCCGGCCCCTCGTTTTTCCGCCCCTCCCTTTCCCCGCAGGCAGCGCTCACCCGCAGCGGCGCAGCGCCCGTTCGCGTGGCTGTAGTTTTTTCCACACCGGCCCCGGTTTTTCCCCGGACCGCCACGCCTGCCCCTCTCTTTCCACCCTCTGTCCACCCTCTTGCGGCGTCCAGCAAGCCGGCAAGGCGGCCCCCCACATCCGGCTCTGATCCAGCCCACAGCCGTCGCCGGCGCGGTGCTTCCGTGGTACCTCCGCCGCGCCTTCCCTCCGGCCGCCCTCCGCACAGGCAGGTCGTCCCATGCACGCGCCCGTATGCACGCGCCCGAGGAACACCGTTTGCCCGCAGTCTTTCAATTCGCGCCCACTGCCGGGCCTGCGCACGCCCGGCCCGAACAGCGGGCCGGATCGCATCCGCCGACAAGGAGCCCTCCCATGCAAGCCAGCAACATCAAGCTCTCCCGCCGCGAACTGCTGGTGATGAGCGCCGCCTCCGCCACCATGATGGCGATGCCCGCCGTAGCCGGCGCCCAGCCCGCCAGCGCGGGCCGCGCCCGGGCGCCGGTGAACACCCCGGTGGCGCTGCGGGTGAACGGCCACCTCCACGAACTGGAACTGGACACCCGCAGCTCCCTGCTCGACGTGCTGCGCGAACGCCTGCAGCTGGGCGGCACCAAGAAGGGCTGCGACCACGGCCAGTGCGGCGCCTGCACGGTGCTGGTCAATGGCCGGCGCATCAATGCCTGCCTGACGCTGGCGGTGATGCACCAGGGCGACGAGATCACCACCATCGAGGGCCTGGGCACGCCGCAGCGGCTGCACCCGCTGCAGGCCGCCTTCGTTCGCCACGACGGCTACCAATGCGGCTACTGCACCCCCGGCCAGATCTGTTCGGCGGCGGGCATGCTGGCGGAGATCGAGGCCGGCATTCCCAGCCACGTCAGCGCCGACCTGGAGGCCCGCCCCCTGCTCAGCGCCGCCGAAATCCGCGAGCGCATGAGCGGCAACCTGTGCCGCTGCGGCGCCTACGCCAACATCGTGGATGCGATCACCGACGTGGCGGAGGGCAGGGCATGAAATCCTTCACCTACGAAAAGGCGCAATCGCCCGCCGAAGCCGCCGCCGCGGCCGCGCGCATTCCCGGCGCCCGCTTCATCGCCGGTGGCACCAATCTGCTGGACCTGATGAAGCTGGAGGTGGAAACGCCGGCCCACCTGATCGATGTGAACGGCCTCGCCCTGGACCGCCTGGAGCCGCTGTCCGACGGCGGGCTGCGGGTAGGCGCGCTGGTGCGCAACACCGACCTCGCCGCCGACGCGCGAGTGCGGCGCGACTACCCGGTGCTTGCCCGCGCCCTGCTCGCCGGTGCCTCCGGCCAGCTGCGCAACAAGGCCACCACCGCCGGCAACCTGCTGCAGCGCACCCGCTGCGCCTACTTCTACGACACCAACCAGCCCTGCAACAAACGCGTGCCGGGCAGCGGCTGTTCGGCGCTGGAAGGCCTCAGCCGCCCGCTCGCCCTCATCGGCGTCAGCCGCGCCTGCATCGCCAGCCACCCGAGCGACATGGCGGTGGCCATGCGGCTGCTGGATGCCGGCGTGGAAACGGTGAAGGCGGACGGCAGCCGCCGCCTCATCCCCATCGCCGACTTCCACCGCCTGCCGGGCGACACGCCGCAGCACGAAAGCGCGCTGGCGCCGGGCGAGCTGGTCACCGCCGTCAGCCTGCCGCCGCCGCTGGGCGGCAAACACTACTACCGCAAGGTGCGCGACCGCGCCTCCTACGCCTTCGCCCTGGTGTCGGTGGCCGCCATCCTGCAGCCGGACGGCAGCGGCCGGGTGGCGCTGGGCGGCGTCGCCCCCCGGCCGTGGCGGCTGGAGAGCGCCGAAGCGGCGCTGCCGCTGGGCGCCCGCGCCGTCACCGAGCAGTTGCTGGCCGGCGCCACGCCGACGCAGCAGAACGCCTTCAAGATCCCGCTGGTACAACGCACCCTGAGTGCGGTGCTGGCCGAAGCCCAGGGGTAAGCGATGAAATTCGACCAGCCTGCGCAAACCAATCCCATCGACCAGCTCAAGGTCGTCGGCCGCGCCACCGACCGGGTGGACGGCCCGCTCAAGACCACCGGCACCGCGCCCTACGCCTACGAGCAGTACCAGGCCGCCGCCAATCCGGCCTACGGCTACGTGGTCGGCGCCGCCATCGCCAAGGGCCGCATCACCGCGATGGACGCCGACGAAGCCCGCCACGCCCCCGGCGTGCTCGCCGTCATCACCGCCGGCAACGCCGGCAAGCTGGGCAAGGGCAGCCACAACACCGCCGCGCTGCTGGGCGGGCCGGAGATACAGCACTACCACCAGGCCATCGCCCTGGTGGTGGCCGAAACCTTGGAACAGGCCCGCGCCGCCGCCCAGCTGCTGCGGGTGGACTACGCCCGCAGCCCGGGCGCTTACGATCTGGCGGCGGTGCGCGACACCGCCACCGAACCGGCCGAGGCAATGCCGGACAGCCGGGTGGGCGACTTCGACGGCGCCTACGCCCGCGCGCCGGTGAAGCTGGACGCCAGCTACAGCACGCCGGACCAGGCCCACGCCATGATGGAGCCCCACGCCACGCTGGCCGCCTGGGAGGGCGACAAGCTCACCGTGTGGACCGCCAACCAGATGATCGCCTGGGCGCGCAGCGACCTCGCCGAAACCCTGGGCCTGCCGGAAGACAAGCTGCGGGTGGTGTCGCCTTACATCGGCGGCGGCTTCGGCGGCAAGCTCTTCCTGCGCGCCGACGTGGTGCTCGCCGCGCTGGGCGCCCGCGCCATCGGCCGGCCGGTGAAGGTGGCGCTGTCGCGGCCGCTGATGTTCAACAACACCACCCATCGGCCAGCCACGCTGCAGCGCATCCGCCTGGGCGCGGAGGCGGACGGCCGGCTCACCGCCATCGCCCACGAGAGCTGGTCCGGCGACCTGCCCGGCGGCGGCCCGGAGCTGGCGGTGCAGCAAACCCGCCTGCTCTACGCCGGCGCCAACCGCCTCACCGCGCTGCGGCTGGCGGTGCTGGACCTGCCGGAGGGCAACGCCATGCGCGCCCCGGGCGAGGCGCCCGGCCTGATGGCGCTGGAAATGGCGATGGACGAAATGGCGGAGAAGCTGGGCCTGGACCCGGTGGCCTTCCGCATCCTCAACGACACCCAGGTGGACCCGGAGAAGCCCGAGCGGCCCTTCTCACAGCGCCGCCTCGCCGACTGCCTGCGCAGCGGCGCCGAGCGCTTCGGCTGGCATGCCCGCCGCAGCCCCGGCAGCCGGCGCGAGGGCAACTGGCTGATCGGCCTGGGCGTGGCCGCCGCCTTCCGCAACAACCTGGTGATGAAGTCCGGCGCCCGCGTGCGGCTGGACCGCCACGGCATGCTCACCGTGGAAACCGACATGACCGACATCGGCACCGGCAGCTACACCGTCATTGCCCAGACCGCCGCCGAAATGCTGGGCCTGCCGCTGGACAAGGTGGCGGTGCGCCTGGGCGACTCCGACTTCCCCGTCTCCGCCGGCTCCGGCGGCCAGTGGGGCGCCAACAGCGCCACCGCCGGCGTCTATGCCGCCTGCGTGCGGCTGCGCGAGCGGGTGGCCGAACGCGCCGGCATCCCGCCCGCCGAGGCCAGCTTCGCCGACGGCCAGGTACGCGGCGGCGGCGGGCGCGGCATGACGCTGGCGCAGGCGGCGGCGGAGGGCGAGTTGGTCGCCGAGGACAGCATGGAGTTCGGCGACCTCGACCAGCGCTACCAGCAATCCACCTTCGGCGCCCACTTCGTCGAGGTGGCGGTTGACTACGCCACCGCCGAAACGCGGGTGCGGCGCATGCTGGCGGTGTGCGCCGCCGGCCGCATCCTCAACCCCAAGTCCGCCCGCAGCCAGGTCATAGGCGCGATGACCATGGGCGTGGGCGCGGCGCTGATGGAAGCGCTCCATATCGACAAGCGCCAGGGCTTCTTCGTCAATCACGACCTCGCCGGCTACGAGGTGCCGGTGCATGCGGACATCCCGGCGCAGGAGGTGATCTTCCTCGACGAGACCGACCCCATGTCCTCGCCGATGAAGGCCAAGGGCGTGGGCGAGCTGGGCATCTGCGGCGTCGGCGCGGCGGTGGCCAACGCCATCCACAACGCCACCGGCATGCGGGTGCGGGACTACCCGATCACGCTGGACAAGCTGCTTCCGGGCATGCCGGAACGGGCGGAACTGGGCTAGCGCGAGCGGCGGCGCCTACTCCTCCGCCAGCCGGTCGCGCCGCAGCATCTCGTTGGCCGTCTTCAGCTCCTGCTCGATCAGCAGCAGGCGCTCGTCCAACTGGCGGATGGCCAGCTCGGCGCGCACGTTCACCTCGTGGTCCACCTCGGCATCCAGCCGGTCGCGCAGCGCCTGGCGCTTCTGCGACATCATGATGATGGGCGCCTGCACCGCCGCCAGCATCGACAGGATGAGGTTGAGGAAGACGTAGGGATAGGGGTCGAAGGCGTCGTGCCGCGGCCCCAGGATCTCGGTGTTGAGCAGCGCCCAGAAGGCCAGCAGGGCGATGAACAGCAGGATGAAGGTCCAGGAACCGCCGAAATCGGCGATGGCGTCCGCCGTGCGTTCGCCGACGCTGCGGTTGTCGTCGAACTCGCGGTTGAGGTCGCGCGGCGTCCCCAGGCGCTTCAGCACCTTCTCCACCACCTTGCGCTCGCTGGGAGTGAGCCTGGCCCACTCGTTGCGGAAGATCTCCCGGGCCCTGCTGTCGCCCGGATTGTCCTGCGCGATCTCGGCACTGCTCTTCATGCTGGACTCCTGCGGTGGGGTTCTCGGCAAGGATGCCGCCGCCTCGCGGCTGGCCGATGGCCGGGGCGCCGGCGCAGTTTAGAACACGCCATCACCGCCCGCAGCGCGGTGGGAACGGGCCGGCTCAGCGCGGCCTGACCGCGGCGCCGTCGAGAAAGATGCTTTCGATCGCCGCCGCCTGCCCCAGGCGCGCCACCCGACCGCGGCGCTCGGCATCTATCAGGCCGCCTATGGTGCAGATCAGCACCTCGGTCAGGGCCTGGGCGCTGATGTCGATACGGAACACGCCCATCTGCTGGCCGCGCAGGAAGAAGGCATCCATGGCCGCGTCCCAGGACTCGGCGGCGGCAGTATCGATGGGGGCGTCCTTCCAGTAATACCAGAGGAAGATCGTCAGCTCGCGGTGCTCCAGGTGCTTCTCGATCAGCCGCCGCAACGCCTCTTCCGGCGGCGCCGTCTCCAGCCCGGCCGACTCCAGCACCCCGGCGATCGCTGCCATCGCCCGTTGCGACAGGCGGGCGATCAGCTCTTCCCGGGTGCGAAACATCCGGTACAGCGTCGCCTTGCTGATGCCGGCGGCCTTGGCCAGCTCCTGCAGGTTGGCGCGCGGCGTGCTGATCAGCGCCAGAGCGAGGGCATTGAGGGTTTTCGTATCTTCCATTTGTCCTGCGGCGAAACGGCGTGGGCGCGGCATCCGGCGCCACGCGCGAGCGGCGGCGAGGGCGCCAATTGAAACACGAAAGACTTGTTCCGCTCGCCCCGAGTTTAGCCTGCCTCAATTCTTCATGGGATCATATGAATCTATATTGATTCATTTGATATCTACACGTAGCATTGCCGCCTTCGCTTCCCCTCCCCCAATCGAAGGATCTTCCGTGCTCGAACCCCACGCTGCCCGGCTGGCCGCCATGCTGGCCCTCTCCCTGCTGATAAGCGGCTGCAAACCGGCACAGGACGCCCCGGCGCCGCCCCCGCCGCCGGTGGAAACCCTGCTCACCCAGGCCGAGGCGCTGGCGCTTGAAACCGAGCTGCCCGGCCGGGTGGAGCCGGTGCGGGTGGCGGAGGTGCGCGCCCGGGTGGCCGGCATCGTGCTCAGCCGCCATTTCAGGGAAGGCGCCGAGGTGAAAGCCGGCGAGCTGTTGTTCCGCATCGACCCGGCCCCCTTCAAGGCCGCGCTGGCGCGTGCCGAGGGCGAGCTGGCGAAGGCGGAGGCGGCGCTGTTCGAGGCGGACGCGGTACTCCAGCGCTACCGGCCGCTGGTGGAGGTGAACGCCGTCAGCCGGCAGGATTTCGATGCCGCGCAGGCGGCGGTGCGCAGCGCCCAGGCGGCCCGCCAGTCCGCCCGTGCCGATGTGGACACGGCCCGGCTGAACCTGGACTACGCCGCCGTCAAGGCTCCCATCTCCGGCCGCATCGGCCGCGCGCTCGTCACTGAAGGCGCGCTGGTGGGGCAGGACGAAGCCACCCCGCTGGCGGTGGTGCAGCAGCTCGATCCGGTGTACGTCGATTTCCGCCAACCGGCGGCCGACGCCCTGCGGCTGCGCGCCGCACAGCAGGCCGCCCAGGCTGCCGACGCCAGCCTGGCGCTCGCACTGGAAGGCGGCGGGGAGCCCCGCGCCGGCCGGCTGCTGTTCTCCGACGTCACCGTGGACCGCAGCACCGGCCAGCTGCTGCTGCGCGGCGAGTTTCCCAACCCGGACGGCCTGCTGCTGCCTGGCATGTATGTGAGGGTACGGGTGGCGCAGGGCAGCGACCCGGCGGCCATTCTCGTACCCCAGCGCGCGGTGCAGCGCGGCACCGACGGCCAGGCGCAGGTGATGCTGGTGAGCGCCGACGGCACCGTGGAGAGCCGGGCCGTGCGCACCGGCGCCATGCACGGCGGGCGCTGGCACATCATCGACGGCCTCGCGCCCGGCGAGCGGGTGATCGTCGGCAACCCCGGCACCCTTCAGCCAGGCACCAAGGTCAGCCTCGCTCCGCCCACCCCGCCCGGCCCGAAC
>NZ_WUEI01000139.1 GCF_012911025.1 Azoarcus sp. TTM-91
CGGCGGCGGCGGGGCCGTGGTGAGCATGCACCGCGTCCACACCCACCGCGTCGATGGCGCAATCCACCCCGATGCCGCCGGTGAGCGCCAGCAGGGTGGCCACCGGGTCTTCGGCGTCGAAATCCACGATCTCGGCGCCCTGGGCGCGGGCCATTTCCAGGCGGTCCGGCACCGCGTCCACGGCGAAAATGCGGCCGGCATGCATCAGCCGGGCGGAGGCGATGACGAACTGGCCCACCGGGCCGCAACCGAACACCGCCACGGTGTGGCCGGGCTTGATGCCGGCCATGTCGGCGCCGAAGTAGCCGGTGGGGAAGATGTCCGACAGCATCAGGGCCTGCTCGTCGCTCACCGCGTCCGGGATCTTCACCAGGTTCACGCTGGCGTAGGGAATGCGGGCCTTCTCCGCTTGCAGGCCCTGGAAGGGGCCGGTCTGCTGCGGCCCGCCGTAGAAGGAGGTGCCGGCCTGCTTGCCGTTGGGATTGGCGTTGTCGCACTGGGCGTAGTAGCCGGCGCGGCAGTAGGCGCAGAAGCCGCAGGCGATGGTGGAGGGGATGACGACCCGGTCGCCGGCCTTGAGGTTGCGCACGCCGGGGCCGATCTCCTCGACCACGCCGGTGCCCTCGTGGCCGAGGATGGTGCCCGGCCGCAGGCCTTCCATGGTGCCGCGGATGAAATGCAGATCGGTGCCGCAGATGGCGCTGGTGGTGAGGCGGACGATGACGTCGGTGTCTTGCTCGATCACCGGGTCCGCGACGTCCTCCAGGCGAATGTCGCCGATGGCGTGGAATACGACAGCCTTCATGATCTTCGGTCTCCAGTGGGAATGCTCCGGGCCGCCCGCCGGAGTGGGAAAAGGGGAGGGAAAGCAAAAGGGGAGGGAAAGCGCAGCGCTTCCGGCGCCGGGCAGCAGGAGCGGGCGGTGGCGGCCTTGCCCGGCCTCGGCAGAAGTGCAGCAAGCGACGTGCCGTTGGCGGCTTGCGCGCCACCGGCAGCGCCAGCGCATTCGCCGCGGGCGGGGATGGTCGGGCACTGGCCGTATTTACATCCAGCGGAAAGAACTACAGCGGGCGATGATGGACCGGGGCGCTGCGGCGCCTTGCCGTGGCCGTGCATTGACCGTCTCCGGCCATCAAAGCAATAATAAGAAGCATTCCTAATTAGCCAGCGAGGCCGACGCAGTTCGAGGGCTCAGCCAGCCAGGACCTCCCGGAGAATCCGCTTGAGCCACGCCACTGCTTCCCCCGACTCCGTCGCCCGCCTGTACGCCGGGCACCATGGCTGGCTGGTTGGCTGGCTGCGCCTCAAGCTGGGCTGCCAGCAGCAGGCGGCAGATCTCGCCCACGACACCTTCCTGCGCATCCTCGGCGCCCGCCAGGCGGCGCTCGCCGAGTTGCGCGAGCCGCGCGCCTACCTGACCGCGGTCGCCCGCGGGCTGGTGGTGGACCAGTACCGCCGGCGGGACCTGGAGCGTGCCTACCTGGAAGCGTTGGCGGCCGAGCCGGAGCAGTTCTCGCCCTCGCCCGAACAGCGTCAGCTGGTGCTGGAGGCCTTGATGGAAATGGACCGGCTGCTGCAGGGCCTCTCCGCCAGGGCCCGCGCCGCCTGGCTGTACAGCCGCCTCGACGGCCTGCCGCATGCCGAGATCGCGGCGCTGCTCGGCGTTTCGGTGCCGCGGGTGCGGCAATACCTCGCCAAGGTGGCGCGGCAGTGCTACGAGTTGCGCTTCGGCAAGGTGGAATGAGCCGATGCAGGACAGGAAGGACGACGAGCGGCCGGTATCCGGCCGGGTGCTGGACGAAGCCATCGCCTGGCAGCTGAGGCTGGACGACGGTGACCCGGCGGACGAGGCGGCGCTGCGCAACTGGCTGGCGGCGGACCCCGACCACGCCCGTGCCTGGCGCCAGCTGGCGATGATAGATGCCGGCGCCGTCGCGCTACGCCCACATGCGCCGCTGCGCGGCATCATCGGCCGGCCCCGCCGGGCCTCCGGCTGGAAGCGCGGCGCCGCCGCGATGGCGCTGGTGGCGGCCATCGGGTTGGGGCTGGCGACGGCGGATCGCTACCAGCCGCTGGACGGCCTGTTGGCCGACTACCGCACCGGCACCGGCGAACGGTTGACGGTGACCCTGCCGGACCAGAGCGTCATCGTGCTCAACGCCCGTTCGGCGGTGGACCTGGCTTTCGACGCCCACACCCGGGCGATCCGCCTGCGCAGCGGCGAGATCCACATCAAGACGGCTCGCCGCAATCCGGCCGAAGCGCGGCCCTTCGTCGTCATCACCGCACAGGGCAGCCTGCGCGCGCTGGGTACCCGTTTCCTGGTCCGGCAGGAGGAGGGGACGAGCTGGCTCACCGTCACCCGTTCCGCGGTGCTGGCGCGGCCGGCGGGATGCGCGCCGGAGAGCACCGCGGCCTGTGCCGGGGAGCTGCGGGTGGAGGCGGGCCAGAGCCTGCAGATGGGCGCGGGCGCACCGGGCGCGGCGGTGCCCGCGAAGGCCGACAGCGACGCCTGGAAGGACGGCATGCTGGTGGTGGACGGCGAGCCGCTGGCGGCGGTCGTCGCCGAGCTGGGGCGTTACCGCCCCGGCTTCCTGCAGGTGGCGCCGGAAGTGGCGGCCCTGCGCGTCACCGGCACCCTGCCGCTGGACGACGGCGAGCGGGCGCTGACGGCGCTGGCGGCCTCGCTGCCCGTCCGCATCGTCCGCCGGGGAGACTGGTGGGTGCGCATCGAGGCGCCGGAGCAATGATTTTTTTCGCGCCCCTCTATCACTTTTGCCAGCTGCTTCGGCAAACAGGGAAAGCCACCTCCTTCCTTTCCCTTCCGGAGCCCGCCCGATGCATCGCCAGACCCCTCACTGCCGCGCCAAACTGCGCCCCGCCGCCCTGGCGCTGATCCTCGCCCTGAGCGCGGCGGCACCGGCCACCGTCCTGGCGCAGGCCAGCGCCGCCAGCAGCCGCGACTATGACCTGCCTGCCGCGCCGCTCGCCACCACCCTGAACGCCATCAGCCGGGAAGCCGGCCTGGCGCTGACGGTGGACAGCGCCCTGGTGGGCAAGCGCCAGGCCGCCGCCGTGCGCGGCCGCCTGAGCCCGCAGCAGGCCTTGCGCGCGGCGCTTGCCGGCAGCGGGCTGGAACTGGTGGAGGGCGCCGCCGGCGTCTATACGCTGCGCGCACTGCCGGCGCCGGTGCCGGCGCCCGCGGCCAGCCGGGAGACGACGCTGGCGCCGGTCACCGTCAGCGCCCAGCGCGCGGGGGACGGCAGCGCCGAACTGGGCTATGTGACGAAGACCCTCTCCGCCGTCGGCCCGTGGGAGGGCCGCGAGCTGCAGGACACGCCTTACGCCATCAGCGTGGTGCCGGCCGAACTGATCGAGAACATCCAGGCCATCTCGCCCGACCAGATCTTCAAGATGAACCCGACCACCCAGCTGAGCTGGCCGACGCTGCAGAACGACAACCCCTACGTCTATCTGCGCGGCTTCCAGAGCTCGACCTCCGCCCGCAACGGCCTGCCGCGCGACGTCTACGGCCACGGCACCTCCACCGAGGACGTGGAGCGGGTCGAGATACTCACCGGCCTGTCCGGCTTCCTCTACGGCGCGGGCAATGTCGGCGGCCTCATCAACTACGTCTCCAAGCGGCCGACGAAGGAGCGCTACAACTCGGTCACGCTCGGCTACACCGGCGGCGAGAACTTCTACCTGCACGGCGATTTCGGTGGCCCCATCGACGCCGACGGCCGCTTCGGCTACCGCATCAACGCGGTGACCCAGGATGGCGAGACCGGGGTGGACCACTACAAGGTGCACAAGGATTTCCTCAGCGCGGCCTTTGACTGGCATCTGACCGACGACCTGCTGCTGCAGGTGGATGCCTCGCGGCGGGAATTCCGCAGCAGCCGGCAGCCATACTGGTATATGGCCAGCGGCGTGGCCCGTCCCTCCGCCCGCTCGCTGGACCCGACCGAGCTGTGGTCCCAGCCCTGGGCCTATTCCGATGTGGACAGCAACCGCTTCGGCGCCAACCTGAGCTGGAAGCTCAGCAAGCGCCTGGCCCTGCGCGCCGGCTACCTGAACCAGTACGACGTGCGCGAATACGCCGCCGCGGACAATACCGTGCAGGCGAACGGCACCTACAACCAGAGCTCCACGCTGATCGCGCCGCAGGAGCAGAAGACCAAGGCCTACAACGCTTTCGTCGACTTCAGCTTCGCCACCGGCCCGGTGCAGCACAAGCTCACCGCCGGCTACATCAGCACCAGCTGGCGGCGCTACGACTACGTCCTCAATGGCGCCACCGCGACCACCTTGAACGGCGCCAGCCTGGACTCGCCCACCCATGTTCCGGAGCCGGCTTGGGGCGTGGTCGGCAAAGGGCAGAAGTGGGAGCGCCTGGCCTATCGCAAGACCAGCATGATGGTGGGCGACGACATCGCCTTCAACGACCAGTGGTCCCTGCTCGCTGGCGTCAACCGGGCGACGGTGGATAACGACATGACCTGGGCCAGCCCCAGCGCCACGCCCACCCACTACCGCAAGAGCGCGACCACGCCGACGCTGTCGCTGATCTACAAGCCGCTGGACTCCCTGACCACCTACGTCAGCTACATGGAGTCGCTGGAGCCCGGCGGCGCCGCCAGCGACACCTACGGCGGCTACGCGGTCACCAACGCCGGCGCGGTGCTCGACCCGCTGGTGAGCGAGCAGGTGGAGCTGGGCGCCAAGGCCACGCTGGGCGGCATGTTGCTCACCGGCGCGCTGTTCCAGATCGACAAGAGCCTGCAGTACTACGACGTGTCCGACCCCACCCGCCCCACCTACGTGCAGAGCGGCCGGCAGGTGCATACCGGGCTGGAGCTCACCGCCACCGGCAACCTCACCCGCAACCTGACCCTGATCGGCGGCCTCACCCTGATGGAGGCCCGCGTGCGCAAGAACAAGCAGAGCCCGGCGCTCGAGGGCAAGCGCCCGGTCGGCGTGTCCGAGCAGATGGCCAAGATCTATGCCGAATACCGTATCCCCGGTTTCGAGGCCGTCACGGTGAACGGCGGCATCAGCTACACCGGCAAGTTCTACGGCGACAACGCCAACACCGATAAAATGCCCGCCTACACCCTGCTGGATGCCGGGGTGCGCTACCTCACCGCCATGGGTGGCTACCCGCTGACGCTGCGGCTGAACGTCAACAACCTCACCGACAAGCGCTACTGGGTGAACCAGTACTACCTGGGCGACCCGCGCACCGTGTCGCTGTCGGCCAACCTCAAGTTCTGATACCGCCCATGCCTTCCTCCGCCAAGTCCGGCACGGCCAGGGCCAGCGCGGCCCGGCTGGACGTTCTCTCGCGTCTGCTGGCAGCCGTCGCCGGCGGCTACCTGGCGGCCACCGCCGTGGCGATGGCCCTCGCCGCGCTGTGGCCGGGCCCGCGGGCGGAGGGGGTGATGGCGGCCACGCTGCTCAGCTTCGCCCTGTACGCCGGCGCAGTGATGTGGGCCTTTGCCGCCCGCCGCGCCCGCAGCGCCTGGTACGGCTTGCTCGCGGTGGCCGCGGCCGGCGCCCTGCTGGCGCGCTTCTTACCCTGAACCCTGATGAGATCCCCGCAATGAGATCCCCGCAATGAGATCCCCGCGATGAGGTCCCCGCAATGAGGTCCCATTTCCGCGCCTGCATGGCCTGGCTGCACACCTGGACCGGGGTGGTGTTCGGCTGGCTGCTCTACCTGGTGTTCCTCACCGGCACCGCCGGCTACTTCGACACCGAGATCGACCAGTGGATGAACCCCGGGCTGACGATAGCCCGGCCCGGCCAGGCCCAGGCGGAGTATGCCGAGCTGGCGCTGGCCCAGCTGCACCAGCGCTCGCCGGAGGCGGAACGCTGGTTCATTGTGCTGCCGGTGGACCGCAACGACCCGCTGCCGCGCATCATCTGGCGGCCGCCAGCGCCAGCGCCAGCGCCCGCGGCCGGTGGCTCCGCCTTCCTGGACCCGGCCACCGGCCAGCCGCTCACCCTGTCGCACAGCTACGGCGGGCAGCTCCTCTATCGCATGCACTACGAGCTGCACTACATGCCCAGCGCGGTCGGCATCTGGATCGTCGGCGTCGCCGCCATGGGCATGCTGGTCGCCCTGATCACCGGGGTGGTGGTGCACAAGAAGATCTTCACCGACTTCTTCACCTTCCGCCCCGGCAAGGGGCCGCGCTCCTGGCTGGATGCGCACAACGTGCTGTCGGTGACCTGCCTGCCTTTCTTCCTGATGATCACCTACTCGGGCCTGATCTTCTTCGCCTTCACCTACATGCCGCTGATCGCCGCGGCCAGCTACGGCGACACCCCCACCGGCAGGCAAGCCTTCAGGGCGGAAGTGTTCGAGGGCGGCGACACCTATCCCCGCGCCGGCCGGCCGGCGCCGCTGGCCGCGCTCGGCCCCATGCTGGTGCAGGCTGCCGCGCGCTGGGGCGACGGCAGGGTCAACGGCATAGACATCCGCCAGCCTGGCGACGCCGGCGCCCGGGTGATGCTGTGGCAGGGCGAACGGACGCCGCTGCGGCGCAGCGAGATCATGGTTTTCGACGGCGTCAGCGGCGAACTGCTGGAAACCCGCCCGGCAGCGCCCGCCGGCGCCAAGGCGGCGCACGACCTGCTGCTCGGCCTGCACGAAGGCCTCTTCGCCAACCTGCCGCTGCGCCTGCTGTACTTCGCCTCCGGCCTCGCCGGCGCCGCCATGATCGCCACCGGCCTGGTGCTGTGGACCACCAAGCGGCGGCAGCGCGCCGAGCGCGGCGGCGAAAGCCCGCATTTCGGCCTGCGCCTGGTGGAGCGGCTCAACGTCGGCACGGTCATCGGCCTGCCCATCGGCATCGCGTGCTACTTCTGGGCCAACCGCCTGCTGCCGGAAACCCTGGCCGGCCGCCCGGCCTGGGAGGCGCACATGCTCTTCCTCGGCTGGGCAGCCATGCTGCTCCATGCCGCCTCGCGCCCGCGCCAGCGCCTGTGGGCGGAGCAGGCGGCGGTGGCGGCGCTTGCCTACCTGCTGCTGCCGGCGCTGAACGCGATGACCTCCGGACGGCACCTGGTCGCCAGCCTGGCGCAGGGCGATGCCGTCTTCGCCGGCTTCGATCTCGCCATGCTGTTCATCGGCGCGGCCTGGGCAGCGGCCGCCTTCAAGTTTCGCCGCGCTGCCAACGGGGCGCAGGCCGGCGCGGAGAGAAGGGCCGGGAGCCGGCGGACGGCGCCGGCCAGCAACTGACGCCGCGCCCGTGCTTCCCGCCTGCGGTGGCGGAGGGGCGTGACGCATCCCCGGTTTGTTGATCGGGGAGCGGGGCACGTTGGGTCCGCGGCGCGAGGCTCAGCGCCCGCGCGGTTCCAGGTGCCGGCTGGCGCGCGACAGCGCGTAGCAGCCCAGCCAGTAGAGGGCGCCGATGAAGAGATAGCCTTCCAGGTGGTAGCTGCGCCACTGCGGATCGCCGGACAGCGCCAGTTCCAGCGAACCGGTGAGTTCGTAGAGGCCGACCACCACCACCAGCGAGGTGTCCTTGAACAGGTTCACGAAACTGTTGGCGATGGAGGGCGCGGCGGCGCGCAGCGCCTGAGGCAGCAGGATGTGGCGCTGGGTGCCCCACCAGCCCAGGCCCAGGGCGGCGGCCGCCTGGCGCTGGCCGTCCGGCACCGAGGCCAGGGCGCCGCGTATGGCTTCGGCGAGGTAGGCGGCGGCGAACAGGGTGATGGCCACCTGCACCCGCAGCAGCACGTCGGCGGACAGGCGCGGTGGCACCAGCAACGGGATCAGGAAGGAGGCGAGGAAGAGCGCCGGCACCAGCGGAATGCTGCGCACCGTCTCCACATACACCGCGCACAGCGCCCGTACGGCCGGGAGCGGTCCGCTGCGGCCCAGCGCTACCAGCAATGCCAATGGGAACGCGGTGGCGATGCCGGCGGTGGCCAGCAGCAGCGTCAGCGGCAGCCCGCCCCACAGCTCGGTGGGTACCGCCGCCAGGCCGAAGGCGCCGCCGCCCATCAGCAGCAGGAAGCCGGCGGGCGCCAGCACCCAGGCGGCGCCCAGCCACGGCCACAGCCGCAGGCCGGGCTTGCGCCGGGTGAGTGCCGGCGCCAGCAGGCTGAAGACGATGGCGGCCAGCAGCAGCGCGGTGGCGCACAGCGGCCGCCATTGCGCCTCGTAGGGATAGCGGCCGAACAGGATGGGCCGGTACTTCTCGGCGACCATGCCCCAGCAGGCGCCTGCCGCCTGGCGGCAGGCTTCGGCGTCGGCGCTCCACACCGCGCCGCTCACCGCCCAGCGCAGGGCGCCCGGCAGCAGCCAGGCGGCGGCGAGCAGGATCAGCACGGTGGCCAGGGACGAGGCCGGGCCGTCGAACAAGCGGCTGCGCAGCCAGGGCAGCAGGCCGATGGGGGCGGGTGGCGGCAGGCGCTTCATCCTAGGGCCTTCGCCCTGCTGGCTCGCTTCCGGCCGGGCGCGTTTGCCCTTTTGCCGCGAGCCGGGGCCGGGCGGCGCTCAGCCGCAGGCAGCCTGCCATTGCTGCCGCGCCGGCCCTCACGCCCGCTCCCAATGCCGCAGCCGGCTTTCCAGCGCATGGGCGATGGCGATGCCCACCGCGCACAGCAGCAGGTACACCGCCAGCACCACCGCGATGCATTCCACCGCGCGGCCGGTCTGGTTCAGCGTGGTGTTGGCGATGGACACCAGCTCCGGGTAGCCGATGGCTACCGCCAGCGAGCTGTTCTTCAGCAGGTTGAGGCTCTGGTTGGCCAGCGGCGGTACCAGCATGGGCAGCGCTTGCGGCAGGGTGACCAGGCGCAGCGTCTGCCGCGGCGTGAGGCCGAGCGCCGCGGCAGCCTGGCGCTGGCCGGCGGAGACGGACTGCAGCCCGCCGCGCACCGATTCGGCGATGTAGGCGGCGGTGTAACCGGTGAGGCCGATGAAGAGGGCGAGATACTCCGGCGACAGGTGGGCGCCGCCGGTGATGGCGAAGCCGCCGCGCTGCGGCAGGCTGAGGCCGCCGTCGGCAACCCAGGGCAGGGCCAGGCCGCCGCTGCCGAGGAAGACGTGGGGCAGCAGCTCGATGGCTTCCGCCGCCGGCGGCAGCATGGCCGTCAGCAGGTAATACCAGGTGAACAGCTGCAGCAGCAGCGGGATGTTGCGCAGGGTTTCCACATAGGCGGTGCACAGCCCGCGCAGCAGCGGATTGCGCGCCAGCCGGCCGATGCCGACCAGGGTGCCGAGCAGCAGCGCGGCGGCGATGGCCGGCAGCGCCACCCGCAGGGTGTTGGCGAGGCCGGCGGCGAAGGCCTTGAGGTAGGACTCGGCCGGATCGAACTCGAACACGCCCTCCGAGATCCAGAAGCCGGCCGGCTGGGCGAAGAAGTCGAAGCCGCTGCGGATGCCGCGGGCGCGCATCTCTTCGGCGGCGGTCCCGGCCAGCCACCAGGCGCCGGCGGCGAGGGCGGCGAACAGCGCGATCTGCAGCAGCCAGGCGGCGCGGCCGGTGCGGGCAGCGCTCACCGCAGCGGCGGGGCGTACATCAGGCCGCCCTTGTTCCACAGCGCGTTGGCGCCGCGCTCCAGCTTCAGCGGCGAGCCGGCGCCCAGGTTGCGGTCGAAGATTTCGCCGTAGTTGCCCACCGCGCGAACGGCGCGATAGGCCCACTGCGCGTCCAGGCCCAGCGCCTTGCCCAGGTCTTCACCCTGGCCGAGCAGGCGGCCGGCGGCCGGGTCCTTGCCCTTGAGCCGGGCTTCGGCGTTGTCGCGGGTCACGCCCAGTTCTTCGGCTTCGATCAGGGCGAACACCACCCATTTGACGATGGCCAGCCAGTCCTCGTCGCCACGGCGCACCGCCGGCCCCAGCGGCTCCTTGGAGATCAGCTCCGGCAGGATGGCGTAGTCGTCCGGGTTGGGCGCCTCGCCGGCGCGGATGCCGGCCAGGCTGGAGGCGTCGGTGGTGTAGGCCACGCAGCGGCCGTTGAAGAAGGCCTTCAGCGAGGCGTCGAACTTCTCGAACACCACCGGCTTCACCCGTATGCCCTGGGCGCGGAAGTAGTCGGCCAGGTTCTTCTCGGTGGTGGTGCCGGACTGCACGCAGATGTCGGCGTCCTTCAACTGGAGGGCGCTCGCCACCTTGAAGCGCTTGGGCACCAGGAAGCCCTGGCCGTCGTAGTAGGTGACGGCGGCGAAGGAGATGCCCAGCGAGGCATCGCGGGTCAGCGTCCAGGTGGTGTTGCGCGACAGGATGTCCACCTCGCCCGCCTGCAGCGCGGAGAAGCGCTGCTGCGAGCCCAGCGGCACCCACTTCACCTTGGTGGCGTCGCCCAGCACCGCGGCGGCGATGGCGCGGCAGACATCCACATCCAGCCCGCGCCACTGGCCCTTGTCGTCCGCCGCCGAAAAGCCCGGCACGCCGCTGCTGACGCCACAGGCGATCTCGCCGCGCTTCTTGATCGCATCCAGCGTGGCGCCGGCCTGGGCCGGCAGGGCATGGAGGCAGAGGGCGGCGGCGAGGGCGGCGAGCGGCGCGAGCGGATGAGGGA
>NZ_WUEI01000013.1 GCF_012911025.1 Azoarcus sp. TTM-91
GGCTCAACCACCGGCACGAGCACGCCGCCCGCTGCCACGCACGCCGCCATGCATCCGGCGCTGCTGCTGATCGGCATGGTGCTGGTCGGCCTCAACCTGCGGCCGGCGCTGTCCAGCGTGGCGCCAGTGCTGGGTCCGCTGTGCGAAGACCTCGGCCTCTCCGCCGCCGCCGCCGGCCTGCTGACCACGCTGCCGGTGCTCTGCCTCGGCCTGGCCGCGCCGCTGGCGCCACGGCTGGCACGCCGGCGCGGACCAGAGCTCACCGTTTTCCTGGTTCTCTTCCTGCTGGCCGGCGGCCTGCTGCTGCGCACCGTGGGCGGCGTGCCCGGCCTGTTCGCCGGCACCCTGCTGGCCGGTGCCGGCATCGGCATCATCGGCGTGCTGCTGCCGGGCATCGTGAAGCGGGATTTCGCCCACAAGCCGGGCGCGGTCACCGGGCTGTACACCATGGCGCTCAGCCTGGGTGCGGCCATAGGCGCCGGCGCCAGCGAACCGCTGCGGCTGGCGGCCGACGGCCGCTGGCAGCCGGCGCTCGGTTTCTGGGCGATTCCTGCGGTGGTGGCGGCGTTGGTGTGGGCCTTGCAGCTGCGCCGCGGCTCCCATGCGCTGGGCCGGCGCGGCCATACCGTGCGGGGGCTGTGGAACGATCCTCTGGCCTGGCAGGTGACCGCCTACATGGGCCTGCAATCCTCGCTGGCCTACTGCGTGTTCGGCTGGCTGCCGACCATCCTGGTGGATCGCGGCTACTCGGCGCAGAGCGCCGGCTACCTGATGTCAGTCTCCATCCTGGTGCAGCTGATCACCGCCTTCGCCGGCCCCTGGCTGGCCACGCGTGGCCGCGACCAGCGTTCCACCATCGCGCTGATGGCGGTGCTGACCGCCGCCGGCCTGCTCGGCTGCCTGTACGCACCGCAGGAACAGACCCTGCTATGGGCGGTGGTGCTGGGCTTGGGCCAGGGTGGCAACTTCAGCGTGGCGCTGACGCTGCTCGTGCTGCGCGCCGGCGACTCCCACATCGCCGCCCACCTCTCCGGCATGGCCCAGGGCGTGGGCTACACGGTGGCGGCGCTGGGGCCCTTCGCCATCGGCCTGCTGCATCAGTTCACCGGCAGCTGGGACGGATTGGGCTGGCTGTTCGGCCTCATCTGCCTGGCCACCCTGGCCGCCGGCATGGGAGCCGGCCGCAAGCTGCATGTGGGCGCGGTCAGCGAGCCGGTGCAGTGATCGGGAAGATGCAGCTGGCCGGCGCCGGGAGGCCCCGGCTCAAGGCAGTACCGGACTGAAGGCGCGCGGCAGGCCACCCGCCGGTGCCGGCACCGCGGCCAGCACCGCCACCAGCAGTCGCCAAGCCTTGCCCACCGACTCCACCGCCACCCGCTCGCCCGGCGCATGGGCGCCACGGATGTCCGGACCGAAGGAAATCATGTCCACCTCGGGGTACTTGGCGGACAGGATTCCGCACTCCAGGCCGGCGTGGATCACCTTGACCGCCGCCTCGCCGTCGAACTCCTGCGCATAGACCTGCTGGAACAATGCCAGCAGCGGCGACTCCGGGTTCGGCGCCCAGCCGGGGTAGGCGCCACGCGGCTGCGCCCGGGCGCCAGCGAGCTCGAACAGGCCCGCGATCTCCCGCGCCAGCGTGGCAGCACCTTCGTCCCGCAGCGAGCGCACCATGAAGGTGGCCTCGAACAACGCCGGCGTCAGCCGCAACACGCCGAGGTTGTCCGAGGTCTCGACCACGCCGGGCACCCGGCTGCTGTTGCGGCGCACGCCGTGGGGCGCGGCATCCAGCGCCGCCAGCAGTTCGCGCTGGGCCTGGGCGTCCACCACACCATCCGGCGGCACGGCGGCAGGCGCGACGCCCAGGCGGAAACCTTCGTCCACCCCGGCGAGTTCGTCGGCGATCTCACGCCTCGCGGCAGCCAGCGTCTCTTCCAGCAGGACTTGCGCTGCCGGCGCCAGCAGTAGCGTGGCCTGCGCTTCCCGCGGCAGCGCGTTGCGCGCGGTACCGCCGGACAGCGCTGCCAGGCGGAAATCCAGCCCGGCCTGCGCCAGCCGCTGCAGCGCCCGCACCAGCAGCTTGATGGCGTTGCCGCGCTGCAGGTGGATATCCACGCCGGAGTGGCCGCCGTGCAGCCCATCCAGCGTCAGCACGACGGCCGACAAGCCCGCCGGCACGGGCTGCGGCTGCAGTTCGCGGCGGACGTCCACATCCATGCCGCCGGCGCAGCCTAGGTAGAACTCGCCCCAGTCCTCGGTATCGATGTTGATCAGCAGCTTGCCCTGCAGCAGCCCCGGCTCCAGGCCTTGGGCGCCGCTCATGCCGGCTTCCTCGTCGGCGGTCAGCAGCACTTCCAGCGCCGGGTGGGCGATGTTGTCCGCCTCCAGCACCGCCAGCGCCAGGGCAACGCCGATGCCGTTGTCCGCGCCCAGCGTGGTGTGCTCGGCCTGCAGCCAGCCGTCCTTCAGCACCGGCTTGATCGAATCGCGGAGGAAATCGTGATCGCAGCCGGCGTTCTTCTGGCAAACCATGTCCAGGTGGCCCTGCAGGATGACGCTGGGCCGGTTCTCGTAGCCGGGGCTGGCCGGCTTGCGGATCAGCAAGTTGCCGGCCTCGTCGATGCTGGTGGCAAGGCCGCGCTCCGTCGCCCAGTTGGCGATGGCCTCGCGTATCGCCGCCTCGTGCCCGGAGGGACGGGGAATGCGGCAGAGGGTGGCGAAGTGCCGCCACACGGCGGCGGGCTGCAGGCTGTCGAAATCCATGATCGGCGGCGGGAGGGAAATGGGAGACCGCCGCATGGTAGCGGCTACCGGCTGGCGATGCGTTCTGCCGTGCGCCGCGGCGCTGCCGCCCGGGCCGGCGCGCGGGGCGCCGGAGCACGCCCCTTCCGTTCTCCGGCCGCCCGCCGTTCCGCCAGCGCCTCCATCCAACAGCTGTCCGTTTCTCGACAGCGGGCTGTCCGCTTCAAGCATGGGCAGCGCCGGCGGCTCGCTAGAATGCCGCCCATGTCATACGCCCACACCGCCGGCGGCCCAGCCGCCCAAACCTCCTGGCCTGCCGTGTTCGCCGCCACGCTGTGCGGGGTGGCGGTTGCCGCCAACGTCGGCAAGGTCGCCATCACGCTGGACCTGCTGCGCAGCCACTTCCAGCTCGATCTGCTGCGCGCCGGCTGGGTGTCGTCGGCGATCAACTCGCTGGCGGTCAGCGTGGCGCTGGCCTTCGGCATGCTGGGCGACCGCCTGGGGGCGCTGCGGCTATGCCTGTCCGGCCTGTGCGTCGCCTTGCTGGGTGGCGTCGCCGCGCTGTTCAGCACCGACTACGCCAGCCTGCTCGCCTCCCGCATTGCCGAGGGTGCCGGCTACATGGCGGTGGCGGTGTCCGCGCCGGCGCTGCTGAGCGCCGCCAGCACACCGCGCGACCGCCGCTTCGCGCTCGGCATCTGGGGCGCCTACATGCCGGCCGGCATCGGCCTGGTGATGATCCTCACCCCGCTGCTGACCCGGCTGGGCGGCTGGCATGCGGTGTGGCTGTTCACCATCGCCCTGCTGGCCGCCACCGCGGTCGGCTTGCTGCGTTTCCGCGCTCATTACCGCATTCCGCCGCCGGCACCGGACGCCGCGCCCATCCTGAACTCCGCCCGGCAGGCGCTGGGCAATCCGGTGCCCTGGCTGCTGGCCTTCTCCTTCGCCTGCTGGTCTCTGCAGCACTTCACCCTGATCGTGTGGCTGCCGACCTTCCTGCGCGACCAGCGCGGGCTGTCGCCGGAGCTGGTCGCCCTGCTGTCCTGCGTGATGGTGCTGGTGAATGTGCCGGGCAACCTGCTGGGCGGCACGCTGCTGCAGCGCAATCTGCCGCGCGGCTACCTGATCGCCGCCGCCAGCGTGGTCACCGGCCTGAGCGCGGTCGGTGTGTTCAGCCCCGGCCTGCCGGATGCGCTGCGCTACCTCTGCTGCCTGCTGGTGTCCTTCACCGGCGGGCTGGTGCCTTCCTCGGTACTGTCCTCCACCGCCAGCCTGGCGCGCAGCCCGCGTCAGATCGGCACCTTGCAGGGCCTTTTCATGCAAGGCGCCAATCTGGGGCAGTTCGTCGGCCCGCCGATGATCGCCGCCGCAGTTGCCGCCCGCGGCGACTGGCAGGACGCGATGGCGTTGCCGGTGGGCGCGGCCATCATCGCCATCGGCCTGGGGCTGGCGGTGCATCGGCTGGAGCGGCGCCAGCAGCGGGCGATGCCGGCGCCCGTCTGAGCCGGCTCACACCGCCGGCGCCGGCAGCGCCCCCTCCACCTCGAACTGGCTGCGCAGGTAGCGGTGCACACCGCCCGCTTCCGCGCTGTAGAAACTCACCCCGGCCGCCGCCGTTTCCGCCAGCCAGGCCTGGGTAGACATCGGCCGATTGCCGGACAGCGCCGAGGGGGCGAACAGCGCGACATTGATGCCCTGCGCCGGATCGCGCGCCGAGGGGTATTCGAAGGCTTCGATGCCCGCCTCCCGCATCGCACTGCCCAGCTGCTGGGGCACGCGGTAATCCACCGGATCGACCAGCGCCGCGCGCACCAAATCGAAAGGCGCAGCCTGCAACCGCAGGCCCTGCCGGGTGGCGATGCCCGCGGAAAACAAGGTGTGCTGGGTGCGCAAGGGCTGGGCGGGCGGTATCGCCATGCCGGCGAAGAACAGCAGGCGGTAGTAGGCGGACTCCGCCAGCACCGTCTCCAGCCGGCGGGCGCCGTAAAACAGGCTGGGCTCGAAACGGCCGCCAAAGCGGGAACCGTGGCGCAGCGGCGGATAGCGGAAGGGCGTGGCGAGCAGGTAATGCAGGCGGCGGCTGCCGGCCGGTGCCGGCGGCTTGGAGGACTCCAGCAGGGACTCCAGCAGCGCCTGCTCGTCCAGCGAATCCACCAGCCGGTTGGTGGCGACCTGTTCCTGGCTCTCCACCAGGCGCAGCACCGTGCCGCCAAGGGCGACGACCGGCGCCTGCGGCAACAGCTCGACCGGGTCCGTCATAGCTTGCCGCGCATCGCGTCCAGGTACTCCACCACCCGCAGCAGCCCTTGAACGCTGGCGACCTGCTCGGCCGGCACCCCGCCGGTATGCAGGTTGTGCGTCTGCATCCAGTGGCGCATCTGGCCCGGCTCGCCGCCGACCAGCACGAACAACGCACGGTAAGCGCGGATCAGCAGCAATGCCAGTTCGCCCGGCTTGGAGGCGGGATCGATACCGCCGCGGCTGATGGCGCTGCGGTCCTTGCCGACCACCGCGCCCAGCGCGGCCTGGGTGAGGCCCAGTTCCTTGCCGGCATTCATCAAGGCCCGGCCGAGAACTTCAGCAGGATCGGCCTGGGCCAGCGTGGCGGTCTTCATGGCAGCCCTCCTTGAATGTGCATAGTCGCATTTTTTCACTTAATTCGTGCATATGCAACAAATCAGGACTGCCCATCGGTTTTCGGCCCGCCGGGAGCCTCAGGCCGGGTCCAGCCGCAGCACGCGGCCGTCGCTTTCATCCAGCACCCACAGCTTGCCGTCCGGTCCCTGACGCACGTCGCGGATGCGTTTGCCCTCAGCCTGCAGCAGCCGCTCCTCGCCCCGCACCGTGTTGCCCTCCAGCGGCATGCGCGACACCAGCGCGAACTTGAGCGCGCCGCTGAACACGCTGTCCTTCCAGCCCGGATACGCATCGCCGGTGTAGAAGGCCAGCCCGGATGGCGCGATGGAGGGCGTCCATTGATGCAGCGGCGGCTCCACATCCGCGCGGCTGGAGCCTTCGCCGATGCGGGCACCGGTGACGTACTCGCGCCCGTAGGTGATCACCGGCCAGCCGTAGTTCCTGCCGGGCAGCACCCGGTTCAGCTCGTCGCCGCCTTGCGGACCGTGCTCGTTGATCCACAGTTCTCCACTGACCGGATGCAGCGCCGCGCCCTGCACATTGCGGTGGCCGTAGGACCAGATCTCCGGCAAGGCGCCCTGACGACCGACGAAGGGGTTGTCCTGCGGCACGCTGCCATCGGCTTCGATGCGCACGATCTTGCCCAGGTGGCTGCCCAGGTCCTGCGCCTGATCGCGGCCGTTGTAGCGGTCGCCCAGGGTGACGAACAGGCGGCCATCCCGACCGAACACCAGGCGCGAGCCCCAGTGGTTGGCGCCGGAGAGCTGGTCGCGCTGGGCGAAGATCACCTTCACCTCGCTCAACCGCAGCGCCTGGCTATCCAGCCTGGCGCGCGCCACCGCGGTGCGGGCGCCCTGGGCGCCCGGCTGGGCATAGCTGAAGAAGATGGTGCTGTCGCGGGCGAAGTCCGGGCTCAAGACCACGTCCAGCAGGCCGCCCTGGCCGCGGGCATAGACCTCGGGCACGCCGGCGATGGGCGCAGAGAGCTTGCCGTCCGCGCCAACCAGCCGCATCCGCCCCGGCCGCTCGGTCACCAGGAGGCGGCCGTCCGGCAGGAAGGCGAGCGCCCAGGGATTCTCCAGCCCCCGCGCCACCTCCACCACCTTGATGGACTGCCTGCCGGCGGCGGCATTCTGCCCATGGGCAGCAGGCAGCGCGCAGGCGGCGGACAGGGCGACGGCAAGTGCAGGCAGCAGGGGCGGCTTGGGCATGTTCTTCTCCATTTCCTTGCCCATCCGCAGGACGGGCGATAATCGGCACCCGCAAGGGACAGCCCGCGCCGCCGGATAGTTCGGCCGGCGGCCGTCTCCCACACCTCTTCAATCACGGCCAAAACGACCATGCCCGACAGACTCGCCACCGCCTTACGCCTGGCCTTTGCCGCCGCCCTCGTCGTTGTCTTCGTCCTCGCCCTGCTGCCCACGCCCGACCTGGTCCAGTTCGTGTCCTGGCAGGACAAGATCGAGCATGCCGCCGCCTTCGCCGCCCTGGCCCTGCTCGGCCTCGCCGCCTGGCCGCGCCATGCCGGCCGCCTTGCCCTCGGTCTGCTCGCCTATGGCGCCGCCATCGAAGTGGCGCAGTCTTTCACCAGCTACCGCATGGGCGATCCCTGGGACTGGCTGGCCGATGCGCTGGGCGTCACCACCCTGCTGCCGGCGCTGATATGGCGCCGCCGCCCGGCCCCTGGCGCAGCCTGAAAAGCGGAGTGCCGAAACGCGACGCGGCCCGGGCCATTCGTCCGCCTCTTGCCATTTCCGGCCAAAGCGGCGATTTCCCTGGCCAGCCGCGGCGGTATCATTGCGCGCCATAACGATTCCACGCCCGCCCCCTACAGCCATGCCCGACAACCGCCGCATCCTGGAACTCCTTGCCCCGGCGAAGAACGCCGATTTCGGCATCGAAGCCATCAACCATGGCGCCGACGCCGTCTACATCGGCGGTCCGGCCTTCGGCGCGCGGGCGGCGGCCGGCAACACGCTGGAAGACATCGAGCGCCTCTGCGCCCACGCCCACCGCTACCACGCCGAAGTCTTCGTCGCCCTCAACACCATCCTGCGCGACGACGAGCTGGAAGACGCCCGCCGCCTAATCTGGCAGATGTACGAGGCCGGGGCCGACGCCCTCATCGTGCAGGATATGGGCCTGCTGGAACTCGACCTGCCGCCCATCCAGCTGCACGCCAGCACCCAGACCGATATCCGCAGCGCGGACAAAGCGCGCTTCCTGCAGGACGTGGGCTTCTCCCAGATCGTGCTGGCGCGCGAGCTCACCCTGAACCAGGTGCAGAAGATCGCCGCCGCCACCGACTGCCAGCTCGAATACTTCGTGCACGGCGCCCTGTGCGTGGCCTTCAGCGGCCAGTGCTACATCAGCCACGCCCACACCGGCCGCAGCGCCAATCGCGGCGAATGCTCCCAGGCCTGTCGCCTGCCCTACGACCTGGCCGACAAGGACGGCAACATCCTCGCCCGCGACCAGCACATGCTGTCCATGAAGGACAACAACCAGAGCGCCAACCTGCGCGCCCTGGCGGACGCCGGCGTCAGCTCCTTCAAGATCGAGGGCCGCTACAAAGACCTCTCCTACGTCAAGAACATCACCGCCCACTACCGCCAGTTGCTGGACGAACTCATGGACGCCTCCGGCGGCCACTATCGCCGCGCCTCCTCCGGCCGCTGCGAATTCCTGTTCACCCCGCAGCCGGACAAGACCTTCAACCGCGGCTATACCGACTACTTCGCCAACGAACGCCAGCACGGCATCGAAGCCTTCGAGTCGCCCAAGTTCGTCGGCGAGACGCTGGGCCGGGTGGTGAAGATAGACAGCCGCCAGCGCCGCTACTTCGACGTCGAGCGCACCGCTCCGGTACACAACGGCGACGGCCTGGCCTACTACGACCCCAAGGGCGAACTGGTGGGCCTGCGGGTGAACAGCGCGGAAGCGCAGGCGGACGGCGTGGACCGGGTGTTCCCCTCCGAGCCCCTGCCCGCACACCTGGTGCCGGGCACGCCGGTGTTCCGCAACCACGACCATGCCTTCGAACGCATGCTGGAGAAGAAGTCCGCCGAGCGCAGGGTGACGGTCCGCCTGCGCCTCTATGACACCGAGGACGGCTATGGCGTGGAAGCCACCGACGAGGACGGCGTCAGCGCCTGTGCCACCGTGGTGGCCAAGCGCGAGCCGGCCCGCCAGCCCGAGCGCGCCCTGGAGGGGCTGCGCGAACACCTGGGCCGCCTGGGCGGCACCATGTTCGCCGAGAGCGAAATCCTGCTGGACGTGGCCGGCGCGCCCTTCCTGCCCACCTCGGTGCTCAACGGCCTGCGCCGCGAGGCCTGTAGCCGGCTGGAGGCGGCCCGCCTCGCCGCCCATCCGCGCCCGCCGCGCCGTGCCGCGGTGGAGCCGCCGGCGCCCTATCCGCAGGACGCCCTCTCCTACCTGGCCAACGTGCTCAACGACAAGGCGCGCGCCTTCTACGCCAGGCACGGCGTCAAGCTGATAGACGCCGCCTACGAGGCCAACGAGGAGCGGGACGACGTTTCACTGATGATCACAAAGCACTGCCTGCGCTACAGCTTCAACCTCTGCCCCAAGGAGGTGAAGGGCGTGAAGCCGGAACCGATGACGCTGATCAACGGCAACGAGACGCTGACGCTGCGCTTCGACTGCAAGCGCTGCGAGATGCATGTGGTGGGCCGGCTGAAGAAGCATGTGGCGCGGCTGCACGACAACGTGCCGGCGCAGAAAGTGGATTTCTTCCCCGCCGGCCGCCGCAGCGGCGCCCGAGCGCCGCAGTGAATCAATAGTGCGGTGGAACTTCGTCCTCCGGCCGCAGGCGCGCCGCCGGCTGGGCGGACTGCACTTGCTGGGCCAGTTGGCGTAATTGCTGCTGCAGCAGGTCGATCTGCTGTTGCTGGCGGTAGACGGTACGGTTCAGTTCCTCGATCTGGTCCTCGGCGTACATCAGCTTCGATTCCAGACGTTCCAGGTGGTCTTCCATTGCGGGTGCGGGAGAAGGCTGCGAGCACGCTCGCGGGGCTGGGATTCTAGCCCTTCCCGCCGGCGGCTCGCGGCTTGTTTCCTGTTTGGCTTCGGCGTCTACTCATCGGCCCAACACCGCTGAAAGACCCATGCGGGCGGGACAGGAGCGGCACCTCATCCCCCTATCCCCTCGCGGGGCCTAGGCGGAAAAAGCGGAGCCTCGCTTCGCCCGCCGGGGCCCCCCAGGGCCGGCAGGTCACAGGGACGGGCGCGAAGCGGGGGCCGGAGGAGAGGGGGAAACGTCCGCGTAACTCAAACGCAGCCGCCCCGCCCTGCACACCACGCGCCCGAGGAGGAAAACACCGCCTCTCCCACCACCGGGCGGCTCCTCCAGCCCCTACCATCGCTAAGCCGCCGCCTCCAGCGCCGCCACCGCCGCCGTCAGCGATGGCACGATCTCCGCACCATCGCCCGCATCCAGCAACTCCCTGGCGTGCTCGATCAGCGCCCGGGCCTCGTCCGCATGGTCGCTGCCTCGCAGCTCGGCGGCGAAGCGGCCTATGCTGCCGGCCACCAGACGGGTGATGCGGCCGTTTTCGCCGGTGACCTTGGAGGTCTTGATCGCGTTGGCGATCAGATCGGTGACGACGGCGTGGTAGTCCTTGTCCGCCATGGCCGCCCCCTTACTCCTCGACCAGCTCGGCGCTGTAGTTCTTCAAGCGCCGGCCGGCGGCGACGCCGAGTATCTTCGCCAGCCAGGGCGGCGGTGAGTCGGTCATCATGCGCTGGAACTCGGCCAGCACCACCGCCGCCTCGCCGCCCTCGATGCGCTTGATCGGGTAGATGCCGCCCTTGATCACCTTGGCCGCCGCCGGCCCGCCGACCGAGACCACGTAGAGCACATGGCAGTCGGAGATGAGCTGCACGCGGAAGCCGTTCTTGTCCTCGGCGAAATCCGCCTCCAGCGCGTCCCGTATGTCCACCAGCCGCGTCTCGGTGGTGGACACCTGGTACACCAGGTAGCGCACACAGGAACCGAAGTGGCCGTTGAGTGCCTCGCCGCTGTCGGAGGCCAGCGCCACCCGCACCGAGCCGGGCATATCGCCGTCCTCGTACGGCAGCACCGGCGGCAGCGCCTCGCCTTCGGAGTCGCCCCACAGGATGCGCACCGCCAGCTTCATCGCCTCCAGGCCGATGCCGATATCCTCGCCATCCTCCTCGCCGTCGGCGCTGGCGAAGGCAGTCTTGAGGTCGGTGACGGTAACGGTGCGCAGATCGTCCACATCAATGTGGTCGCTGCCGAGGCGGTTCTGCAGCACGTCGATCAACTGCGGAAGGGTGATGCCCGGCAGCGCACGGGCGGCAAGGGCGACGCGCAGCGCGGCGTCGCGGGTGATGGGGGGCAGGCTCTGTTCCATGGGGCAAGGCTCCTCTTCGTCGGGAATTTTCCCTTGCCTTTGCAGATTAGGTGCCAGTTCGAGGGCAGCGGAACGCAGCAGCCAATCACTTGATTCAATGCGTTTTCTCTGCCTATGGCCGCGTGCTCCGCCGCGCCGGAGCTGTCGGCTTCTCGACAATCCACCACCCGCGCCGTCGCGCAATACGCCAATCAGCCCTGCGAGCGGCGAACGCGCCTGTCGGCCGCCGAACCGGCGGAAAGCGGCTCGCCGGCGAAGGCCGCCGACAGGAAATCGACGAAGGCGCGCACCCGGGCCGGCAGGTTACGGCGGGCGGGATAGACGGCGTAAAGGTCCGCCGCCGGCAGGGTCCAGTCCGGCAGCACCACCCGCAGGCGGCCGCTTTCCAGGTACTTCGCCAAGTCCCACTCGGAGCGGATCAGGATGCCGTGGCCGTCCAGCGCCCAGCCCAGCACCACGTCGCCATCGTTGCTGGCGAGGGTGCCGCGCACCTTCACCGTTTCCGTCTGCCGCCCGCGCGACAGGCGCCAGGTGCCCCAGGCATCGTCATTCTGGCGGTGCACGATGCAGGCGTGGGCGGCGAGTTCGGCCGGCGTCTGCGGCTCGCCCCGCGCCTGGAGATAGGCCGGCGAAGCGCACAGGAAGCGGCGGTTGGACATCAGCTTGCGTGCCGCCAGCCGGCTATCCGGCAGTTCGCCGAAACGGATCCCCAGGTCGAAACCGCTCGCCACCAGGTCCAGCGGCGCGTCGGTGAGCTGCAGCTGCACCTCCACCTCCGGATGGAGGCGGGCGAAGTCGGAGACGATGGGGGCGATGGTGGTGCGGCCGAATCCAAGGGTCGCATTCACCCGCAGCAAGCCTTTGGGCGCCGCGGCGCGATTGCCCAACGACAGCTCCATCTCCTCGATGTCCGCCAGGATGCGATGGGCGTGCTCCAGGTAGAGCTCGCCCTCGTCGGTCAGGCTCACCCGGCGGGTGCTGCGGTTGAGCAGGCGCACGCCCAGGCGCTGCTCCATCTGCGCCAGCCGCTTGCTCACCGCCGGCGGCGTCAGGTTGAGTTCGCGGGCGGTGGCGGTGAAGGAGCCCTTGTCCGCCAGCAGGGCGAAGAAAGCCAGTTCGGAAGTCGCATCCATTATTAACCTGAACGACCAAATGATTTGAATCAGCCTCGATTCTATCCTTCCTGGAATTCAATAACATGCCGCCATCCACCCCGCACGGCGCTCGCCGGCGAGGCCCAACCGAAGGAGAGCAGCGCAATGAAGATCGTCGACATCCGCGAAGTCGCCAAGCCGATCAAGTCCAACATCCGCAACGCCTACATCGATTTCAGCAAGATGACGCTGAGCCTGGTGGCGGTGGTCACCGACGTGATCCGCGATGGCAAGCCGGTGATCGGCTACGGCTTCAACTCCAACGGCCGCTACGGCCAGGGCAGCCTGATCCGCGAACGCTTCCGCCCGCGCCTGCTGGAAGCGGCGCCGGAAACCCTCGTCAACGACGCTGGCGACAACCTCGACCCGCACAAAATCTGGGCGACGATGATGACCAACGAGAAGCCTGGCGGCCACGGCGAACGCTCGGTGGCAGTCGGCACCATCGACATGGCGGTGTGGGATGCGGTGGCGAAGATCGCCGGCAAGCCTTTGTACCAGTTGCTGGCGGATGAGTACGGCACCGGCACGCCCGACCGCAAGGTCTTCGTCTATGCGGCCGGCGGCTACTACCACCCGGGGCAGGACCTGGAAGCGCTGAAGAACGAGATGCGCGGCTATCTGGACCGCGGCTACAAGGTGGTGAAGAAAAAGATCGGCGGCGCCTCGCTGGCCGAGGATCAGCGCCGCATCGAGGCCATCCTCTCCATCCTGCCGCCCGGCTGCAAGCTGGCAGTGGATGCCAACGGCCGCTTCGACCTGCCGACCGCGGTGGAGTACGCCAAGGCGCTCTCGCAGTACGACCTGTTCTGGTACGAGGAAGCCGGCGACCCGCTGGACTACGCCCTGCAGGCCGAACTCGCCAACCATTACGAAGGCCCGATGGCCACCGGCGAGAACCTGTTCTCCATGCAAGACGCGCGCAACCTGATCCGCTACGGCGGCATGCGCCCCGACCGCGACTGGCTGCAGTTCGACTGCGCGCTCTCCTACGGCCTGGTGGAGTACCTGCGCACGCTGGAGATGCTGAAGGAGAACGGCTGGTCGCCCACCCGCTGCATTCCGCACGGCGGCCACCAGATGTCGCTGAACATCGCTGCCGGTCTGGGGCTGGGCGGCAACGAGTCCTACCCCGACCTGTTCCAGCCCTACGGCGGCTTCCCGGATGGGGTAAAGGTAGTGGACAGCTACATCGAAATGCCCGAACTGCCAGGCATCGGCTTCGAAGGCAAGTCCGACCTCATCGTCGAGATGCGCGCCCTGGCAAGCTGATCAATAGCGGCTCGATCACAAATCGTGCGTGCGCGGACGGCCACCCGCCGGCCGCGCGTCGCCGCCTTCAGGCTTCGACGTCCGCCAGCACAACTTCGTCGTCGTCGCCCATGCTCGCAAGGTCGCGAACGTTCTTCTGCACGGCAATCGCCGAGAACAGGCTCAGCACGAAAGACATCGCGTAGAAACCCTTCTCGCTCAACTCCAGCGTTGCATTCCAGAGGCCAATGGAGAGCAGCAGCACCGCAAGCCCGAAGGACGTCCAGCACAAACCATAGTAGATGCCGGTGACCCTGATGCCCTCCATGCGGTCGCGTACCGTCTTCTGCAAGGACACGGCGGAGAACAGCCCATAGAGCAGCACCGTCAGGTAATACCCCTTTTCGTTGAGTTGCATGTCGGCATTCCAAAGGCCAATGAGATAGGCCAACGTGCCGATGAAGAGTACCGCCCAGTAAGCACCCACAAAGGCACCGGTGGGCTTGTGAAGCTGCTGCTGAACCGCCATGGCAATCTCCGTTTCGATGACAAACGCGAAATATATGCCAATTGCAATTTTCGATGAAGGTTTTCTTGCCCGGGGCGGATCCGTTCAGCCTCCACCCTGCCGGCGACAGCCGGCTCCTGTTTATCCCTGGGTGATGCTGTGCGATGATCGCGGGCTTATTAACCACTTCATCAATATGGTCATGAGCACCAATTCCCTCACCACCCGGCACTTCGTCACCTACAGCGGCGTCAAGCTGCCGTTCAAGCTGGTCAACGAGCTCACCGAGGCCGAGCTCGACAACCGCAACACCTACTTCCGCGGCTATTTCGACGCCGAGGCACGGCTGACGGGCTTCGACAAGATCGTGTATGGTGAGGTGGAGCTCGCCCACCGCTATGCGTACCACGGCAATGGCGCGCTGAGGCATGCCGAGATCACCGACGCCGACGAGGAGGTCACCGTCCTCGAGTTCGACGCCGACGGCCAGCCCTGCTGAAGTTCGCCGCGCCACCGGAAGGATGGACCGGCACCACGAGGCCGGGCACGCGGCGAGGCAGCGAGCCCCCCGACCACAAGGAGAAGGCCATGGAATCGCCCGTACACCCGATGAGCAGCCTGTTCGCCCAACTGGGACTTCCCACCGATGGCGCCGCCATCGACCGCTTCATCGCCGAGCACTCGCCACTGCCCGGCAACGTCCCGCTCGCCGAAGCCCCCTTCTGGACGCCCTCCCAGGCGACCTTCCTGCGCGATGAGATCCGCGAGGACGCCGATTGGGCGGAGATCGTCGACCAGTTGAACACCCGCCTGCGCGGCTGAGGCCGCTCCTGCGCGCCATCCCCGGCTTCGGCGGCCCCTGTGCCGCTACCCTCTTTCCCGGCCTTGACAGCCCCTGCGCTCCCCCGCGAACCGGCCCCGCGGGTCGGCATTAGGGCAATTCCGCTGCACCGCAGCAGGGCGCAAACGCTATCATCGCGCCATTCCTTCCCCACACCCGCTTCATGTCCGAACCCGCTGCCCCGCCGTCTTCCTCCGCGCCGCTCATCCCTCGCCACAGCCTGCTGGATGATGCCCAAGGGCTGGTGGTCGGCACCCTCTTCCTCGCACTGGCGGTAACCCTGTTTCGGGAAGCCGGCCTGATCACCGGCGGCACCGCCGGGCTGGCTTTCGTCATCCACTACGCCTTCAACCTGCCTTTCGGCATCGTCTTCTTCTTCGTGAACCTGCCCTTCTACGTCTTCGCCTACCGCGCGCTGGGCAAGGAATTCACCCTCAAGACCTTCTTCACCATCCTGCTGATGTCACTGTGCTCCGACTGGCTGCCACGGCTGATCGACATCTCCCACGTGGAGCCGGCATTCGCCGCCGTCATGGCCGGCCTGCTGTCCGGTACCGGGCTGCTGATGCTGATACGCCACCGCTCCAGCCTCGGCGGCATCGGCGTGCTGGCGATCTACCTGCAGCAGACCCGCGGCTGGCGCGCCGGCTGGGTGCAGATGGCCTGCGACCTCGCCATCCTCTCCCTTGCGCTGTTCGTGGTGGATCTGCCGCTGGTGGCGCTGTCGGTGCTGGGCGCGGTTGCGGTGAACTTCGTCATTGCGGTCAACCACCGCCCCGGCCGCTACTTCGGGATGTAGCCGTGGCCGTGCAGATCGCCGAGCTGCGCCGCTGCCCGACCTGCAACCGCTGGGGTGGCAAGCGCAGCTTGGGCGCGGACGGCTTCAGCGTGGAACTGGATAGCGAGGACAATCGCGGCCCCTGCCGCGAAGGTCCGTGGCATGGCTCCCCCCGCGGTCCGCGCAACGCCTGTGGCCAATGGCTGCGGTGGGTGGAAATCCGGCCGGCGGACGAAGCGCAGAAGCCCCCGCCGGCACCGGAATCAGTGGCTGCGGCAGTGCCGGCGCCCAGCCCGGCCCCTGTGCCGGATACCGAGCCTGGGAAAACCGGCAGTCACGCCGGCTCGCCAGCCTGACCCCACCGCGGCAGCCAGGCAGCAACACGCAGGACAGCCTGGGCTGGCTGGACGCCTTACGCCCCGCTTTCCCCTTCGTCCTGCGCCGCCGCGTCCCGCGCCAGTTTCTCGGCGGCATGCCACTGCACCATCGCCGCCCGCGTCTCCGGGGTTTCCAGGCTGATCCGGCCCAGCGCACCGCTGCGGTAGTCCACCAGCAGGATCTGCGCCGCCTTCTCCAGATCCAGGCCACCGCCCTTCACCAGGCAGCCGCGGCGGCGGCCGACGGCCTCCACCAGCGCCGGGCCGTCCATGCCTTCCACCTTGATCTTGTAACGGGCCGCCAGCAGGTTCGGATAACGCGCCAGCAGGATGTCACCCAGGAAGGCCGCGACCTCCTCGTCGATCACCGCGTTGCGGCCGATGGCGTGGCTGGCTGCCAGCATGTAGCCGTCGGCGTCGTAATCGATCTTCGGCCACATCAGGCCAGGCGTGTCGGTCAGCGTCATGCCGGCGCCCAGGTCCAGCGTCTGCTGGTGCTTGGTCACCGCCGGCTCGTCGCCCACCTTGGCCACCTTGCGCTTGAGCAGCGCATTCATCAGCGTGGATTTGCCAACGTTCGGGATGCCCATGATCATCATCCGCAACGGCTTGGTGCCATCGTCGCGGTGCGGTGCCAGGCTGCGGCACAGCGCCGGGATGCGGGCGACCTCAGCCGGGTTCTTGGCCGAGATCTGCACCGCCTTCACATCCGGCTGGGCGTTGTAGAAGTCCATCCAGGCGCGGGTCGCCGCCGGGTCCGCCAGATCGGATTTGTTCAGCAGCTTGAGGCAGGGGCGGTTCCGGAACTTGCGCAGTTCGGCGATCATCGGATTGCTGCTCGCCTCCGGCAGGCGGGCATCGGTCACCTCGATGACGACGTCTATCGCGGCCATGCTTTCCGCCGCATTGCGACGCGCCGAGTTCATGTGACCGGGGAACCACTGGATGGGCATTTCTGATCCAAAACGGGAACGGGAGGCGCATTATCTCCCAGTAGGCCCCGGCCGCCGCACCCCAGCGCGAGGAGGCGTGACGATGAAGGATGACAGCCAGTTGCTGCGGGCCCGCCTGCGCGAAGCCCACCGCTGCGACGAAGCCGAGGCCCTGCGCAACTGCCTCGCCGTCGCCGCCCTCGATCCGCTGAGCAGCGAGCGCATCGTCGGCCGCGCCCGGCCGCTGCTGGAGGCGGTGCGCAGCGCCGGCGCCGAGGGCCACGGCATCGACGCCTTCCTCCACGCCCACGCCCTCTCCAGCCGGGAGGGCATCGCCCTGATGTGCCTCGCCGAGGCGCTGCTCCGGGTGCCCGACCCCGCCACCCGCGACCGCCTGATCCGCGACAAGCTGGGCGACGCCGATTGGGGCAGCCGGCTGGGCGCCTCCTCCAATCCTTTCGTCAATGCCTCCACCTGGGCGCTGCTGCTCACCGGCCGCCTGCTCCGCCAGGAAGAAGGCGACGACACCAGCGCCTCCAGCCTCGGCCGCAGCCTGCGCCAACTGGCCGCCCGAGCAGGCGAGCCACTGGTACGGGAGGCGGTGGCCGGCGCCATGCGCCTGCTGGGCCGACAGTTCGTGCTCGGCCGCGACATCGCCGAAGCACTGCGCCACGCGGCGGACGCCGAGCAACAAGGCTGGCGCCATTCCTACGACATGCTGGGAGAGGCCGCCCGCAGCGCCGCTGACGCCCGCCGCTATTTCGACGCCTACGCCAAGGCCATCGCCGCGCTGGGCAGCAGCGTGCGCCGCGGCACGCCGCTGCAGGCGGCGCCGTCCATCTCGGTCAAGCTCTCGGCCCTGCACCCCCGCTACGAGCCGCGGCAGCATGAACGGGTGAGTGCCGAGTTGCTGCCCCGCGTGCTGGAACTCGCCCGCAGCGCCCGCGAGCACAACATCGGCCTCACCATAGATGCCGAGGAGAGCGAGCGCCTGGAGTTGTCGCTGGACCTGATGGAAGCCCTTTGCTGCGCGCCCGAACTGAGCGGCTGGGACGGCCTCGGGCTGGCGGTGCAGGCTTACCAGAAACGCGCCCTGCCATTGATAGCCTGGCTGGCCGACCTCGCCCGCCGCAGCCACCACCAGCTCCCGGTGCGGCTGGTGAAGGGCGCCTATTGGGACAGCGAGATCAAGCGCACCCAGGAGCTGGGTCTGTCCGACTACCCGGTGTTCACCCGCAAGAGCGCTACCGACGTTTCCTACCTCGCCTGCGCCCGCAGATTGCTGGCCGATCCGGTCGCCTTCCGCCCCGCCTTTGCCACCCACAACGCCCACACCGTGGCCGCCATCGCCGAACTGGCGGCCTCCGCCCCGCCCGGCGGCGACTGGGAGTTCCAGCGCCTTCACGGCATGGGAAAGGCGCTGTACCAGCACATCATTGGCGAGAACGGCTGGAACCGGGCCTGCCGCGTCTATGCTCCCGTCGGCAACCACGAGGATCTCCTGGCCTACCTGGTGCGGCGCCTGCTGGAAAACGGAGCCAACTCCTCCTTCGTCAACCAGGCCGCCGACACCAGCCTGCCGCTGGATAGCCTGCTCGCCGACCCGACGGCGCGCGCCGCCGCCCATCTGCTCGCCGGACAAGCGCGCAATCCCGGCCTGCCGTTGCCGCGCGACCTCTACCGTGCCGCCGGCCAGCCTAGGGAGAACAGCGCCGGGCTCGACCTGAACGACATCTCGACCGTAGACAGCCTGCGCCACGCAGTTCAGGACGACCGCGCTGCGTCCCACATTGCCTGCCCCTTGATAGACGGCCATCTGCGCCCGGGCGAACCGCATGCCCGCCGGGCGCCGGGAAACCTGGACGATGTGGTGGGCGGCGCCGTGTTTGCAGACGAAGAGGACATTGCCCGCGCCCTGGATGCGGCCGCCCGCGGTTTCCCCGCCTGGAGCGCCACGCCTGCGGCGAGGCGGGCGCTTGCACTGGAACGGGCGGCCGAGTTGCTGCAGGAGCGCATGCCGGGCTTCATCGCCCTCATCGTCCGTGAAGGCGGCCGCACGCTGCCGGCAGCGCTGGCCGAGGTACGCGAAGCGATCGACTTCTGCCGCTACTACGCCCAACAGGCCAGGCAGCGCTTCGGCAGCCCGGAGCCCCTGCCCGGGCCCACCGGCGAGAGCAACAGCCTGCAACTGGAAGGGCGCGGGGTGTTCATCTGCATCAGCCCATGGAATTTTCCGCTCGCCATCTTCACCGGGCAGGTTGCCGCCGCCCTCGCCGCTGGCAACACGGTGATCGCCAAGCCGGCGGAACAGACGCCGCTGACCGCCATGGCCGCGGTCCGGCTACTGCATGAGGCCGGCATCCCTGCCACCGCGCTGCACCTGCTGCCGGGGGCGGGCGAGGTCGGCGCAGCGCTGATCGCCGATCCACGCTGCGCCGGCGTCGCCTTCACCGGCTCCACCGCGGTGGCCCGCGACATCGCCCGCCTGCTGGCCGCCGGCACTGGGCCGCTGGTGCCGCTGATCGCCGAGACCGGTGGTCAGAACGCGCTGATCGCCGACTCCACCGCATTGCCGGAACAGGTCGTCCGCGACGCCCTCGCATCCGCCTTCGACTCCGCCGGCCAGCGGTGCTCGGCGCTGCGCCTGCTGTGCCTGCAGGCCGACATCGCCGATCGCGTCATCCCGATGCTGGCCGGCGCGATGGCGGAACTCGTGATCGGCCCGCCGAACGACCCGGCCACCGACGTCGGCCCGCTCATCGACGACGAAGCCCGGGCCGCGCTTGAAACACATGTCCGCAGCCTGGGGGCGCACGCCAGCCCCATTCACGTCTGCACGCTGGATCCGGCCCGTACCGCCGCGGGCAGCTATTTCCCCCCTCAAGCGTGGGAGATAGATAGCGTCGCCCGCCTGCGCGGAGAAGTCTTCGGCCCGGTACTTCACGTGCTGCGCTGGCAACCGGACGAACTGGATGCGCTGTGCGACGCCATCGCCGCCACCGGATATGGCCTCACCCTCGGCATCCACAGCCGTATCGGTCACACCGTGACGCACATCCGCAGCCGGCTGAAAGTGGGAAACACTTATGTGAACCGCAACATCATAGGTGCTGCGGTTGGAAGCCAACCCTTTGGCGGAGAAGGACTTTCCGGCACCGGCCCGAAGGCCGGCGGACCACATTACCTGCTCCGTTTCGCCACCGAGCGGACGCTGTCGGTGGACACCACCGCGGCCGGGGGCAATACCGACCTGCTCGCCGCCGATCCCGGCTTCGGCTGAACCGCCCAAAGCCCATCCAAATGGAATCGCCACGCCCCGCAAACCCCCGCGACACGTGCTGATACATCTTTCCGATAGCGATGCTTAAATAAATTCCCACCTCCTGCGGAAAGCGTGTATTGTGGCGGCGCAGTCGATTCAAGTAGTGGATGTCCTGGTGGTCCTTCTCCGCGTGTTCGTTCCGCGAACCCTTCCGGTCTGATTCCCTCGATCACGTTTCTTGATCGTTCCTGCAATCCCGGGCTACGGCCCCAAAACCTAATCAATTCGGAACGCAAACATGAGCACTCAAACCGGCAAGGTCAAATGGTTCAACGATGCCAAGGGCTTCGGCTTCATCACCCCGGACAACGGCGGTGAAGACCTGTTCGCCCACTTCAGCGAAATTCAATCCAAGGGCTTCAAGTCCCTGGCTGAGAACCAGCCCGTTGAATTCGAAGTGAAGACCGGCCCGAAGGGCCAGCAAGCGGCGAACATCCGCCCGCTGTAATCAGCGCCTCAAGCTGATACTCAAAACGCGGCCTCCGGCCGCGTTTTTGTTTTTGTTGCCGCTGTACTGCAAGAAGCCGCCGTCATGACCGATACCATTTCCCGCTTCGATGAGCTCGACCTCCCGCCCGCCCTGCTGCAGGCCCTGGCGGATGTCGGCTACGAAACCCCCTCGCCCGTCCAGGCCGCTTGTATCCCGCATCTGCTGGCGGGCGCCGACCTCCTCGGCGAGGCTCAGACCGGCACCGGCAAGACGGCCGCCTTCGCGCTGCCGATGCTGGCTCGCCTGGATCTGGCCGACCGTCGCCCGCAAGTGCTGGTGCTGACACCGACACGGGAACTGGCGATCCAGGTGGCTGAAGCCTTCCAGAAGTACGCCGCCCGCCTGCCGGACTTCCATGTGCTGCCGCTCTACGGCGGCCAGAGCATGGTGGTGCAACTGCGCCAGCTCTCCCGTGGCGCCCAGGTCATCGTCGGCACGCCGGGCCGGGTCATGGATCACCTGGAACGCGAAAGCCTCAAACTGGACAGCTTGCGGGCGCTGGTGCTGGACGAAGCCGACGAGATGTTGCGCATGGGCTTCATCGACGATGTCGAATGGATCCTGGACCACACGCCGGAAGGTCGTCAGACGGCCTTGTTCTCCGCAACCATGCCGGCGGCCATCCGCGAAGTCGCCCACCGCCACCTGCGCGAGCCGCAGGAAGTGAAGATCCGGGCGGCCACCGCCACCGTGTCCCGCATCCAGCAGCGCTACTGGCAGGTGCGCGGCGTGGACAAGCTGGACGCGCTCACCCGCATCCTGGACTCCGAAGCCACGCTGGACGCCGCCATCGTCTTCGTCCGCACCAAGATTGCCACCGAGGAACTGGCCGAGAAACTGGCCGCACGCGGCTACGCGGTGTCCGCACTCAACGGCGACATGACCCAGGGCCTGCGGGAACGCGTCATCGAGCAGTTGAAGAGCGGCGCGCTGGACATCGTCATCGCCACCGACGTCGCCGCCCGCGGCATCGACGTGCCGCGCGTCAGCCACGTCATAAACTACGACATTCCCTACGACACCGAGGCTTATGTGCACCGCATCGGCCGCACCGGCCGCGCGGGCCGTGAGGGCACCGCCATCCTGTTCGTCGCGCCGCGCGAAACCCGCATGCTGAAGGCGATCGAGCGCGCCACCCGCCAGCCGATCGAGCCCATTGCCCTGCCCAGCCGGGAGGCGGTGTCCAACCTGCGCGTCAGCCAGTTCAAACAGCAGATCCTGGCAACGGTTCAGGAAGAGGATCTCGGCTTCTTCATGGACGTGGTGAATCGCCTGGCGGACGAGGAAGGCATCGCCATCCATGAGATCGCCGCCGCCCTCGCCTTCCTCGCCCAGCGCGAACGCCCACTGCAGATCGAGGAAAGCGGCCGCGGCTGGGAGGTTGCCACCGCCTCGCAGGAAAGCGGGGGCCGCGGCCCGCGCGCCGAGCACTTCACCACCGGCGTTGCCCGCGAACGCGCGCCGCGCCCGAATCGCGACGAAATCCTCGCCCGCCGCCGCGCCTTCTCCGAAGGCTCACTGGTGCGCTACCGAATCGAGGTCGGCCGCAGCCATGGTGCCAGCCCGAAGGAAATCGTCGGTGCCATTGCCAACGAGGGCGGCATCGAAGGCCGTTTCATCGGGCAGATCCACCTGTTCGACGACTACAGCACGGTGGAACTGCCCGCCGGCCTGCCGGGCGAGTTGCTGGCCGTGCTGAAGCGCACCCGCGTGCGCCAGTGCCAGCTGCAGATCCGCCAGCTGAGCGCGGCCGAAGCCGCCGCCGAGCCGGCCCGCCGGCCGCCGCGTGAAGGCGGCAAGCCGGCCGAGCGCGACGCCGCCCGCGGCAAACCCTTCCCGCAATGGAAGGACAAACCGCAAGCGCCGCGCGAAGGTGGCGATGGCCAGCGCACGCCGCGCCGCTCCGGTCCGCCGCCGGCTGGCAAGCCGACCAAGCGTCGGGAAAAGTACTGATGCTGCGTCGCCTGCTGGCGCTTGCCGCCTGCCTGCTGCTGATCGCCTGCGGCAAGGAAGCGCCGCGTTTCGAGGCACTGCCGCCGGGTACCGCGGTGATGGCCTTCGGCGACAGCGTCACCTGGGGCACCGGTGCCAGTCCTGGCGAGGATTACCCCAGCCACCTGGCAACGCTCACCGGCTGGCAGGTCATCAACGCCGGCATTCCGGGCGACATGGCGCAGACCGCCAAGCAGCGCATCGCAGGCGATCTCGACAGCCACCAGCCACGGCTGGTGCTGATCGAGCTTGGCGGCAACGACTTCCTGCGCCGTCGCCCGCATGCAGAAGTGGCCGAGGATCTACGTACCTTGATCCAGGCGGTGCGGGCCGCTGGCGCGACGCCGGTGCTGATCGCGGTTCCCGCTGCCTCACCACTGGCCGCCGCGGCCGGCAGCCTGACGGATGCCGAATTGTTCAGGCAACTCGCTGAACAGGAAAAAGTGCCGCTGATCGAATCCATCTTCTCCCAGGTATTGTCCGATCCAGCGCTGCGCGCCGACCCGATACACCCTAACGCCGAAGGCTACCGCCGGCTGGCTGAAGGCGTGGCGAGCTCGCTGCGGAGCTATGGCTTCGCCGCCGAGTCGCACTGAACCCCAGGGAACACGCCAGCAATGACCGAGCACGCCCCCTTCGCCGTACTCACGCCGGATTTCGTGCTGGATGCGATCGAATCCGTCGGCCTGCTCACCGATGGCCGCCAACTCGCCCTCAACAGCTACGAGAACCGCGTCTACCAGGTCGGCCTGGAGGACGCGGCAGCGGTGGTGGCGAAGTTCTACCGCCCGGCGCGCTGGAGCGACGAAGCCATCCTGGAGGAACACGCCTTCAGCGCCGAACTCGCCGAACGCGAAATCCCGGTCGCCGCACCGCTGCTGATCGATGGCCGCACGCTGCACCAGCATGAAGGCATGCGCTTCGCCCTCTTCCCCCGGCTCTCCGGCCGCGCGCCCGAGCTGTCCGACCCGGCGACGCTGGAGTGGCTGGGGCGCTTCCTCGGGCGCATCCATGCCGTCGGCGGCTTGCAGCACTACCAGCAACGGCCTGCGCTGGACATCGACAGCTTCGGCACCGAACCGCGCGACTGGCTGCTCGCCCACGACTTCATCCCGCCCGACCTGCTGCCCGCCTGGCGCAGCACGGTGGACCAGGCACTGGACGGCGTGCGCCGTGCCTACGAGCGTGCCGGCGACGTCGCCAGCCTGCGGCTGCACGGCGACTGCCACATGGGCAACGTGCTGTGGCAGCCGGGCGACGGCAACCGCCCTGAAGGTGGGCCGCAGTTCGTGGACTTCGATGACAGCCGCAACGGCCCTGCGGTGCAGGATCTATGGATGCTGCTTTCCGGCGAACGCAGCGAAATGGCGCTGCAGTTGGGCGACATCCTGGAAGGCTACGAGGACTTCCGCGACTTCGACGACCGCGAGCTCTACCTGGTGGAAGCCTTGCGCACCCTGCGTCTGCTGCACTACTCCGCCTGGCTGGCGCGGCGCTGGAATGACCCCGCCTTCCCCGCCGCCTTTCCCTGGTTCAATACCCAGCGCTACTGGCAAGAGCGCGTCCTGGAACTGCGGGAACAGATCGCGCTGATGGACGAGGAGCCGGTGTGGCCTGAATGACCGCGCCGGCGGAGCGCGGTTGCGCAGTGCACCATTCCCGCCAGAATCGCTAAACTCGGGGCTTCGCTCCTTGCTCCCTCAGCAATCATGCAGCTGCAGCCCTGGTACCACTCCTGCTCCGCCGGCTTCACCCTGCGCGGTGAGCACTCTGTTCCCTCCGGCAAGCCGGTGCTCCACTTTGTGCACGGCAACGGCTACTGCAGCCGCACTTACCAGCCCATGCTCGAGTTGCTGGCGCCGGACTTCGACCTCTTCCTCAGCGATGTGCAGGGCCACGGCAACAGCGACCACGGCGGCCGCTTCCACGGCTGGAACCGCACCGCCGACCTCTGCCTGGAAGCCTGGCGCTCCAAAGCCGGCTTGTTCGGCGACGTGCCGGTCTACGCAGTTGGCCACAGTTTCGGCGCGGTGCTTACCGGCCTGATGCTGTCGCGTCACCCCAACCGCTGCAAACGCGCGGTGCTGCTGGACCCGGTGCTGTTCACCCCGGCCATGATCGGCCTGATGGCGCTATCGGACGTGGTCGGCCTCTATGCCCGCAACACCCTGGCCCAGCGCGCCCGCAAGCGCCGCGCCCACTGGCCGGACCGGGAAACCGCCTTCCGCGCCCTGCACGAGCGCGGCATGTTCAAGGGCTGGCGCGAGGAAGCGCTGTGGGCCTATGTGAACCATGCGCTGAAGGATGTGGAGGGCGGCGTCGAACTCAAGTGCAAGCCGGCTCGCGAAGCAGAGGTGTTCGGCTCCTATCCGCGCCGCTTGTGGGCCTCGCTGGAGCGGGTACACACCCCGACCCTGGTGCTGCGCGGCGACCGCAGCTACCCCTTCGCCGCCAAAGCCATCAGCCGCTGGGCTGCCCAGAATCCGTCCATCCAGGAGCAGGAAGTGCCCGGCGGCCACTGCTTCATGCAGGAAGACCCGGAGACCAGCGCCACGCTGATCCGCGATTTCCTGCTGCATGAACTGCGCGCCGCCGCCTGATAGCCCGCGCCGGCTGTCGCAACCCGGTACTACCCGGCCTCTTCCGCCCTGCCGCAGACTTCGCCCACCGGCCCCGTCCGGGGCTGCCAGCGAGGAGACGATCATGGCCAAGAAGATTTTGATGATCTGTGGCGACTACTGCGAAGACTACGAAACCATGGTGCCCTTCCAGACCCTGCTCGCGGTGGGCCACACCGTGCATGCGGTCTGCCCCGGCAAGAAATCGGGAGAGCACATCGCCACCGCCATCCACGACTTCGAGGGTGACCAGACCTACTCCGAGAAGCGTGGCCACAATTTCACCCTCAACGCCAGCTTCGCCGAGGTACGCGCGGAGGACTACGACGCGCTGGTCATCCCCGGCGGCCGCGGGCCGGAGTACCTGCGGCTGAACGAGCAAGTGTTGGCCGCAGTGCGCCACTTCTTCAGCGCCAACAAGCCAGTGGCAGCCGTCTGCCATGGTGCCCAGCTGCTGGCCGGCGCCCGGGTGCTGGAAGGCCGGCGCTGCTCCGCCTATCCGGCCTGCCGGGCCGAGGTCGAATTGGCCGGCGGCAAGTACGCGGACATTCCGGTCGATCAGGCGGTCACCGACGGTAACCTGGTAAGCGCGCCCGCCTGGCCGGCTCACCCCGCCTGGCTGTCGCAGTTCCTCGCGCTGCTGGGCACCCGCATCAGCCACTGAGGACGCGCGCTTCCCCCGCCGCCCATGGCACCACCGGGGCTGCGGCCGCGGGATGCATACGCCGGCGGGCACGCCTAGAATGCGGCATCGCCCGCCGCCGTCCGGAGCCTGTCATGTGCCAGCTGTTCACCGGTGCCCGCCCCCAGCTCTACGCCTCCCGCGTCCGCTCCATCCGCCTCGGCGGCGTCGCCACCAGCATACGGCTGGAGAACATCTACTGGCAGGCGCTGGAGGAGATAGGCGCCCGCGATGGCCTCACCGTGCCACGGCTGGTCTCCCGCCTGCACGAGGAACTGGCCGCCGCCGGCACGCTGGGCGACCGCGCCAACTTCACCTCCTTTTTACGGGTGAGCTGCACCCGCTATCTGCAACTGCAGGTCGCGGGACTGGTTCCGAGCGATTGCTCGGTGCCGATACGTGATCTGGACAGCCGCAGCATCCTCGCCGCAGAACGCGCCGCGGCCGAGCGCGCCGAAAAGCGGGCTCTGGCGGCTTAATACCTTCTTCATAGTGCTCCCCCGACTCGGCCGCCCCGCAAGGCACGGAGAGGCACGCCCCTGCTCGATCGGGAAAAGCGCCCGCCGGTCAGTCAGCTCGCCGCCCCACCTGCCACCTGCAGCGAAAGCGATATCGCAGGCGCGGTTGCCGAAGTGCGCGCGGCTCGCTAGAATTCGCGCCGTCATTGGGGAGTAGCCGCCCTCCGGATGGAGAGGGGATCGCGTCAACAGACTTGCCTTCCAGGCATGGCGCGATCGGTTCCCGAGCTTGGCGAGACCTTTGACTGCGCAGCCTCCGCATTGGGCCGGGGAAGCCGTGCAGTCATCGGTGTTCGTTCCGGCCCAGGGAAACTCATGGAAGCGCTCCTGATCTCCACCGGCATCGTCGCCCTGGCCGAAATCGGCGACAAGACCCAACTCCTCTCGCTGTTCCTCGCCGCCCGTTTCAAGCGGCCGCTTCCTATCATCCTCGGCATCTTCGTCGCCACGTTGGTGAATCACGCACTGGCTGGCGCAGTCGGCGCTTGGCTGTCCGCCCGCCTGGGGCCGGATGTGATGCGCTGGATACTCGGCATCTCCTTCATCGCCATGGCGGTGTGGATGCTGATCCCGGACAAACTCGACGAGGACGAAACCAAGCGTGCCGCCCCGCGCTTCGGCATCTTCGGCGCCACCCTGATCGCCTTCTTCCTCGCCGAGATGGGCGACAAGACCCAGTTCGCCACCGTGGCGCTGGCCGCGCGCTTCGACTCGCTGGCCGCCGTCGTCGTGGGCACCACCCTGGGCATGATGATCGCCAACGTTCCCGCGGTGCTGCTGGGAGATGCCGCCGCCAAGCGGCTGCCGACCCGTCTCGTCCACGCGGTGGCCGCGCTGATCTTCGCCTGTCTGGGCATCGCCGCACTGTGGGGCGCGGTACCGGACGTGCTGACCGGCCAGTGAAGCGCTGAACAGCGCGGCGGACGGCCTTCAGCGGGCGGTCCGCAGCCCGGCGGTGAAAACCGCCGCGTCGGCGAGGAAGGCGAGGCAGTCCGCCTCGAAGCCGGCATAGTGGGCCAGCAGCTCTTCGCCAGCGCCGGCCAGCGGATTAGGCTGGCGCAGGCGGTGCTCCGCCATGCCGTCCAGCGCGCGGGCGATGCGGGCCGGCTGGCGGTAGGCGCTGAACCAGTCCTCCGCCACCATGTGCCGCAGCATGCCGAAGAACACCGGCGGCAGCGGCAGACCGGCGGTCTGCTCGTTCAGCAGCCGATAGCTGTCTGCGGCGAACGCCTCCAGGGGCTGAGCGCTGAAGGAGGGCCAGCGCAATGCCAGGAAATGGTCGTAGAACATGTCGACCATGATGCCGGCCACCCGACGCCGCGCCGGGCTGACGCGCTCCCGGCTACGACGAAAGGCCGGATGGGCATCGGCGTAGCTGTCTATGCGCCGGTGCAGGGCTACGCCGGCGAGCAACTCGGCGGAGTAACCCGCCGGCGGCGGATCCAGCCGGCCCTTGACGAAATCCCCTATCACCCCGCCCACCCGGTCCGCATCCGCTGGACCGGCCAGGTAAGCATGAGCAAGGAAATTCACGCCTGCGCCCCTTCGCTCAGGCCACAGGCGCCATCAGGATCTCGGGATGGACTTCCACCGTTTCCCGGCCATCGGTGACCAGCACCGCGCCATCCTGGATGGTGAATTGCAGGCGCATGCTGCGTTCGGTGAGGCGGGTCAGTGCCGGCGCCGTCTCCGGCGCCAGGTTGTAGACGCGCAGGTTGTCCTGGCGCGCCAGTTTGCTGCGCACGCCGTTCCACCAGATGTCGGCCGCCCGGCCGTAGCTCAGCACCACCACCTCGTCGGCGCGGCCGCAGGCCTTGCGTATCCATTTCTCGTCCCGCTGGCCGACGTCTATCCAGCATTCGACGGCGCCGGTGAGATCCTTGCGCCACAGGTCGGGCTCGTCGTCGACGCAAAGCCCTTTGCCAAAGGCGAGGGCCGGATCGGCGAACAGGGCAAAAGCCAGCAACCGCACCATCATCCGCTCGTCAGTCTCGGAGGGGTGGCGGGCCAGGGTGAGTGAGTAGTCGGCGTAGTGATTGCGATCCATGTCCGCAATCTGCATGTCCGCCTTGAAAATGGTTGCCTTGAGGGCCATGGGACGTCCGCGGGCCGCAAGGGCCGGAAAAGGCGTTGATTCTACGCCAGCGGCCGGCCAGGGCCGCGCCCGTTTCAGTGTGGCCGGCGCGACTGCTGCCAGGCTACCGCGGCACGGCCTGCATGGGCCATGACGGCATCGCGCACATCCGCCGGCAGCTCACGCGACAGAGCGGCGAACAAGGCCTGGGTAGCCTCCTGGCCAATGCCGTCACTGGCCAGCCCATCGGCCAGGCAGCGGATCTGGATGTGGGCCAGCGCATCCGCCACCAGCCGCCAACCAACCGCCGGCATGGCCCGCGTCAATCCGAGCAGCAGGCCGCCCAGGCTGGCGGTGAGGCGCATGGCTTCGTCGCGCTCCTCGGCGGCGATCGCCGAGTGCCACAGCGCCAGATGGATGCCGCGGCGCAGTTCGACCTTGAAGTCGATGCCATTGCCCTCCTCCCTCGCCAGCGCGTCGTACTGCCGCAGGAAGCGCGCCTCCTCCTCCGGCGGCAAGGCAGTGCGCAGATCGCCGATGAGTCTTGACAGGCCCGGGATCGCAGCGAGGCCGAAGGCTTCGGTCCAGGCCAGGCCCCACTGGTCCATGCCCGAAAGCAGCATAGCCAGCCGCAGCGCCCGGCCGTCCTCGCCGTCACCAGCGCGGGCCCAGTTACCCAGCGCGCTAGCGAGGTCCCCCTCTCCGCCCTCCTCCTCCCCCACGCTGTGGCGGAAACAGCGGCCAAAGGCGTCCTGAGCCATGTGGGCGGCCTGCCGCTGGGCGTCGGCGCCGGCAAGGTGGGCGAGATGGTCTTCGGGAAGCGGAGTATTGACGGCGGTATTCATCCGGCACGGGAGGATGGGGGAAAGGGGCGCCATTGTGCCGCCCGCCGTCCGCGAATGGCAAACCGCGCCATTGCCCGCCGCGGGCAATCCATCCAGACAGCATGTCATTCCACTCATTCAGAATGACGTGCCCCCTCGGAGTCCTCATGCCCACGTATGCCGCAACCTCCGCCCAGCTGGGCATCGGCCCTTCCCGCCTCGTCCCCAGTCTCTGCGTACTCGGCATGCTCGCCGTCATCTTCGCCGCCATGGTCACCTGGCTGCTCTATCTCGGCGATCTCCGCCGCCAGGAAGAAGAACTCGCCCAGGCAGCGATACGCGCCGCCACCGTCCTCGACCACAACCTGACGCTGCGCGCCTATAGCCTGAGCGCGATGCGCCTCACCGCCGAGCAGTACCTGGATGGGCACGCCCAGCTGACGGTGAATCCGGCCAGCGCGCTTTCCAGCACGTCTGGCGGCTATCTGCTGGCGGAGCTGTCCGGCTACCGCGGCGAAGAGCTCGGCCACCTTGCCGGGCGGGGCGCCGCCCCTGGGGCGCAATCTGCCGCCGCGCGGGAGATGGCGATGGCGCTGGCGCTGACGCCTCTTTTCCGTACCGTGATCCGCCGGGACTCGGACACCTTGCGGGTCAGCTACACCTCCGGGCGGAACTTCTCCTATGTCCTGCCGGTGTCCGAAGCGCGGCCACCGGATCTGGAACGCACCCGCCGGTATTACGAAACCGCCGAGGCATCTGGCCAGTCGGTGTTCTGGACCCTACCGCACCAGGACGAAGACAGCCGCGGCCTCGTCGTCGGCGTCGGTACGCCGGTGCGCGACGGCGGGCGCGTGGTCGGCGCGGTAGTGGCCGACCTCGCCATTTCCAGGTTGATCCACCTGCTGGACGACCACGACCTCAAGGGCGCCAAGCTGCTGCTGACGACCGAGGACGGCATTTACCTCGCCGGCGATCCCGCGCACCTGCAACTGCTTGGCGGAAACGGAGCGGCAAGCAGGCAGGTGGAGGGTGAATTCCTGCTCCTTCGGCAAAAGCTGGACGCAGCGCCGTGGACCCTGCAGTTGGTGGCGCCGAGGCAACAGCTGCGGCGCAACGCCATCCGCCAGGCCCTGCCCTTTGCCTTGGTCACCGTCCTGCTGTGCGGCAGCGTGGTGCTGCTGGTGTGCCTGGCCCACATGCTGCGCAAGATCGCCACCCTGTCCATCCGCGACGGACTTACCGGGCTGCACAATCGCCGCTTCTTCGACGCCGTGGCTGCTCCGGCGCTACGGCGGGCACATCGCGACGGCAAGCACTTTGGCCTAATCCTGTTCGATGTGGATCACTTCAAGCGCTTCAACGACAACCATGGCCACCAGGCCGGAGACACCGCCCTCAACATCGTCGCCACCAGCGTGGCCCGGCGGCTACGCCGAGGCGCGGATCTGGCCTATCGCGTCGGCGGTGAGGAGTTTGCGGTTACCTGCGAGGCCGCGAGCGGTCCGGCCATCGAACATCTGGCGCAAGAGTTGCGCGAAGCGGTGGCCGCTGCCGCCCATGCCTTCCCGGAGAGCGAGTTCGGCCATCTCACCGTATCGGTGGGCGTCGCCATCGCACCGCCCGGCGAGGAAACCGACATCGAAGCGCTGTACCGCCGTGCCGACGCCGCCCTTTATCGCGCCAAGGCCAATGGCCGCAACACCATTGAATGCTGTCCGGCCGAAACGGCCGAAGCTTGAGCGCCGGCCGCGCCAGGCATCGCATCCAACCTTCCGGGCCAGGAACAAGCGCTGCCGGCCGCGGGATGGCGAGGCCGGCAGTTGCGCCTGTCCTCGTGCAAGCTCACTCGAGCAAAACCGGCAGGGAAGCCAGGCATTCCCTAAGCCCACCTTGCGCCAGCAGGCGGAGCCGCTCAGCCCCAGTCCAGTCCGGAGCGGGGGCGCGCTACGGGCGGCACGCCGTTGCGGAAACCGTTGAGCATGCGTCTCAGGGCCTCGGCATCTTCCTCGATGAAGCCGCGTTTGAAGTCGGTGAGCACCAACCGGGAACGGGTAAGCCAGTTGCCCGGGGCATCGTCCAGCGCACACCAGGGCGCGCTATCCACATCCGCCTCATGCTGCGACAGCCAGGCCATCGCCTCGCGCTCGCGCATGCCGTGCAGGTCGGCGCCCTTCTTCGGCAGGATGTGCGGCGTGGCGCCGGCGATGCGCGGCCGGATGTCCTCCGAGAAGCGCAGCACCAGCTTGGACAGGGAGAACAGCATCCGCCAGTCGGAGGCGATCACCACCCGCGCTTCATCGAATTCCCGCAACACCGACTCGATGAGCGGCAGGCAGCGGAAGTCCTCGACCTCTCCCCAGGGGTGGGTCACGCCATCGAAGTCCATGAATATGTACGAGCTACGGGTCATCGGCTGTTCTCTGCTGCGGGAACAAGGGCTGTCCGCCGCGGTTCAATGATGTTGCGATGCGGAATATACTTCAAAGCCTGCCGCCCGAAGCGCTCCAGCGACCGCATTCAGGGATGGTCAGTTATCCGCAAGCCTGGCATGGTCAAATACGCCGGCATCGTTCTGCAGCCAACGGCCATTCAAAGCCACTTCATCCCACTCCCTATCGCACTCGGAGGATTGTCCATGGCCCCCATCATCAACCTCGAAGGCAAGGTCGGCCTGATTACCGGCATCGCCAACGAAAAGTCGATCTCCACCGGCGTGGCCGAAGCGTGCGCGCAAGCCGGTGCCACCCTGATCGTCACCTACCAGAACGAGAAGACCCGCGCTTTCATCGAGCCTGTGGTCCACCGCCTCGGCATCAAGGACGTGTTCCTGCTGGACGTCACCCAGCCCGAGACCATGGACACTGCCTTCGCCGAGATCGAGGCGCGCTATGGCAAGCTGGATTTCGCCCTGCACAGCATGGCCTTCGCCAAGCGCGACGACCTGCACGGCCGGGTAGTGGATACCTCGCCGGATGGCTTCGCGCTGGCAATGGATGTCTCCACCCACTCCTTCATCCGCCTCGCCCGCAAGGCCGAACCGCTGCTGGAGAAGGCCGGCGGCGGGGCGCTGGTGACCATGACCTACCTCGGCTCGGAGAAGGTCATCCCCAACTACGGCGTGATGGGCCTGTGCAAGGCCGCGCTGGAGGCCGCCACCCGCTACCTGGCTGCTGAGCTGGGCGCCAAGAACATCCGTGTCAATGCCGTCTCCCCCGGCCCGCTGATGACCCGTGCCGCCTCCGGCATCGCCGGCTTCGATGGCCTGATGGCCGCCGCGGTGGAACGCTCGCCCATGCACCGCCTGGTGACGCCGGAAGACATCGGCGCGCTCACCGCCTTCCTCGTCTCCGATGCCGGCAAGCTGGTTTCCGGCGGCGTGCATTTCGTGGATGCCGGCTACAACATCATGGGTTGAGGCCGCCTGAGATGGACGAGCTCGCCGCTGCCCGCGCCCGCTTCGGGCGTGAAGTCCTGACCCTGGACGACCCGGTTCCGCCGCATCCGCTGCTGGACGGCAAAGCCGAGATCGGCCGCGGCGAGTATTCCATCGTGCTGGACAAGGGCGATGGCGAGCGGGTGTACAAGCTCGTCAGCTCGCCCGCCGACTACTTCCTCTACACCGCAGACGACCGCCCGCGCGGCAAGCACTTCCCCATCGTCTATGCCGACCACGGCATCGTCGGCCGCGCCCGCTCCGGCCATCCCTTCCACCTGATGGAGATGGAACGCCTCTACCCGCTGGACGGCGACTCACCCGCCGGCGAGCTGGCGGCGAGGCTGTCCGGCTTCTACTGGGCCGCCTGCGAACAGTGGAACCGGCTGGGTGCCGACATGGGCCGCATCGCGCTGCATCACCTCACCGTCAGCCCGCTGGAACTGGATGAAGGCGTGAAGGAGGCGCTGCAGGCGCTGTCCGACTTCGTCGAGGAGTACCAAGTGCTGCCGGACCTGCTCAATGCCAACAACTTGATGATGCGCAAGGACGGCACCCTGGTGTTCGCCGATCCAGTGTTCATCGCCTGAGCCGCGCACCCGCAGCCCGCGCTCAGAAACCAATCTTGCGCTTGCCCTTGGCGCGACCGCCGTCGAAATCCTCCGGTTTCAGCTCGTCCCGCCCGGCCAGCTTGGCCGCCCCGAAGGCGGACATCAGCGCACGCCGCTGCTCGCGCGGCGGAAGGGCGGCCAGCACCTCCATCACCGCGACCGGCGGCTCCTCCGGGAAGCCCCAGTCATGGGCGGCGACGATGTCGCGATACAGCCGGCAGGCGATGGCGAAGGACTCGTCCGCATCCGGCCGCGGCACCGCATAGACGTTCATGCGGTTGAGGATGGGCTCGGGGATGCTGCGCTCATCGTTGGCAGTAGTCACCCACAGGATGTGCGAGGCGTCGATCTCGACATCCACATACTCATCGCGAAAGCGGCGCGCGGTGTCGTGCTCGAACAGTTCGTACAACGGTCCCAGCGGGTCGTAGCGGCTGTCGCCGCCCGCCTTGTCCACCTCGTCCAGCACCATCACCGGGTTCGCCACCTCGCCGCCCACCAGCGCCTGCGCCACCTTGCCCGGCTTGGCATGGTTCCACTGCGCCGAGGCGCCGGAGAGTATCCAGCCGGCGGTCAGCGAACTCATGGAGACGAAGTGGTAGCCAGTGCCGAGTTGCTCGGACAGCGCCCGGGCGAAGTGCGTCTTGCCGATGCCCGGCTCGCCCAGCAACAGCATGGGCGCGAAGGACACCGGTTCGTTGCCGGACACGGCCAGCGCCAACGACTTGCGTACATCGTCGATGACCTCGCCGAAGTTGGGGCAGCGCTCGTACAGGGATGACAGCGCATCCGCCCGGCTGGGCTTGACCACATAGCGGGTGCCGCCCGCATCCTTCATCCGGCCGTAGAAAGCGGAGAGCGCTTCGTTGCGGGCGGGCGCGTTCTGCTCCAGCGCCTTGTCCACATCCTCGACGCGATAGATCTGGCGTGCATCGGCCAGGGGAATGCAAAACTCGCTGGGTGCCATCCAAGCCTCCGTCGCAATCCTTGGTTCAGGCCCGGCAGCGGGCCGCTGGTGCCGTTATGGACAAGCAGAACGCATGCCGGTTTTCGCCTCGCTTCGTCGGGCGTGGCCAAGCATCGGCGTATGATCGACCGTAACAGGACAGAGAGTCGAGCCACAACATGAATTCCAGACACGATCACGACCATGACCACGCCGCCGCGCCGCCGCCGGCCGGCATCGGTATTCCCCGCCAGGGCAGCTTCGACCCGATAGCCTTCGAACGCGCAGTGGGCGACCTGCTGGCCGCCTGCGGCGTGGCGCCGGACAGCGCCCATACGGGCCGAACTGCCCAGCGTGTCAGGGAGCTGTGGCAACGCCGCCTGCTGGGCGGCTACGACCTGGACCCGGCGGAAGCGCTCGGCGACGGCTTCGAGGATGAGCGACGCGACATGGTGGTGGTACGCGGCATCGCCATCCACGGCGTCTGCCCGCATCACCTGGTGCCCTTCCGCGGCGTCGCCCATGTAGCCTACCTGCCCGGCGGCCGGCTGCATGGCTTCGGCCGCATCGCCCGCCTGGTGGACGCCATCGGCCACCGCTTCACCTACCAGGAATGGATGACACGCGACATCGCCGACGCGCTGATGCACCACGGCAGGGCGCAGGGCGCGGCCTGCGTCATCGAAGCGGAGCAACTGTGCCTGCTGCTGGGCGAGGACAGGCGCGGCGACGAACGCGTCGTCACCCAGGCCTATTCCGGCGTGTTTACCGAATCGGATCAACTGCGCAACGAATTCCTGCGCGCGGTGGATCGCCGCATGCTCTGAGGCACCGCTCGCCGGCGAGGCCTACTGCACCAAGCGCAGGCCGCGGTGGGCGCTCAGCTCCAGCATCACCACTTCGCGCCCCAGCAGGGTGACGGAGCCACGGAAGCGGTCATAGCCGGATTCAGAGTATTCGAACTCGAACACCCGCTGCAGCGCCATGCGCCCTTCCTCGTTGCGGACAAGCCGCAGGCCGCGCCCGGCAACCGTTTCGTCCAGCAGCTGCAGCCCTTCGCGCTGACAAGCCTGGCCAGCGGCAGCCACGCCCGCTTCCCTGGCTTTCAGGCTATCCAGCCAGAACCAGGCCAGCAGGCACAGCAGCGCCAAGGCAAACACTTCGGGAAAATCCATTGCTGCTCAGCCTTCAGGCGACGAACATGCCCCGAATCATGAAGAACAGCATGGCCGCCATCAAGGCGGACGCCGGCACCGTCACGACCCAGGCGGCAGCGATGCGGATGATCTGGGAGCGCTTCACCAGTTCCTGGCGATAGACCTTGCGCAGGCGCTTGCGCTCGCCCTTGGAGAAATGCGCCGGGTCCATCTTGCGCTTCTGGCGCTTTTTCAGATCACGCAGCATCTCGCCTTTCTGCTCGATGGCGGCAGCATCGAAACGGATCAGGAAAGCGTCTATCTCGGCCTGGTCCGCCTCCGGGTGATGGGCCTTGATCTCCGCCACCCGGCGCGCGTAGTTGCTCTTCAGGTACTCGCGCAGGAAGCCGACGCCGAACACGCCGCCCACCGCGATGTGAGTCGAACTCACCGGCAGGCCGAACTGGCTGGCGACGATCACGGTGATGGTAGCTGCCATGGCGATGCAGAAGGCACGCATCTGGTCCAGTTCAGTGATCTCGGAGCCCACCGTGCGGATCAGCTTGGGACCATACAGCGCCAGTCCCAGCGAAATGCCGATCGCGCCCACCACCATGACCCAGAGGGGAATCTGGGCTGCCTCCGCCACCTCGCCGCCGTGGCGGACCGCATCGACGATGGCCGCCAGCGGGCCGACCGCATTAGCCACGTCATTGGAGCCATGGGCGAAGCTCAGCAAGGCGGCGGCGAATACCAGCGGCAGGGTGAACAGGCTGTTCACGCCATCCTTGGTATTGGCAATCAGCCTGTCGCTGCGGGAGAGCCGCCGACGCACCACGATCAACACCGCCAGCGCCAGGATGAATCCATAGAACACCGCGCTGCCGAAGCTCACCGCCCAGACCTTGTTCAGGCCTTTCAGGAGCAGATAGGTGGAAAAGGTCCAGGCCATGGCCGCGACAATCCACGGCACCGCCCGCCGCGCCGCCTCCGCCATGTCGGGCTGGTAGGTGATGCTGCGCTTGATCAGGTAGAGAAAGGCAGCGGCGAAGATGCCGCCGAGCACCGGCGAGATCACCCAGCTGGCGACGATGTTGCCCAGGGACGACCAGTCCACCACATCGAACCCGGCGGCGGCCACCCCCGCTCCCAGCACCGCGCCGACGATGGAATGCGTGGTGGAAACCGGTGCGCCGATCGCGGTGGCGATGTTCAGCCAAAGCGCGCCGGCCAGCAGCGCCGCCAGCATCACCCAGATGAAGGTTTGCCGATCCTGCAGCGCAGCGGGATCGACGATGCCGCTGCTGATGGTGCTCACCACCTCTCCACCTGCGATCAGTGCGCCAGCGGCCTCGAACACCGCGGCAATCACCAGCGCCCAGAGCATGGAAAGCGCCTTGGAACCGACCGCAGGGCCGACGTTGTTGGCGACGTCGTTGGCACCGATGTTGAGCGCCATGTAACCACCGATGATGGCCGCGGCCACCACAATCATGCCGCCCTCGCCCACGCCCTGCATGATCGCGTAGAGCATGACCAGAACGAGGAAGACGAGGCCCATGCCGAGCCGCAGGAGTTCGCCGCGGCCACGCTGGGTGGCGCGCTCGATCTCACTGATATGTTGCAGTTCCACGCGATTCCTTCAGCAGATCAAAGAGCCGCGTATTGTTTCAGAAAAGTGACAGCCGCCAAAACGCAAAAAGCGCTTGGAGCGCGCCGAGCGGCCCGGCGAGGGCAGTCAGCGGGCCGGCCTTAGAGCGCGTCGTACTTGTCGGCCCGGCCACGGGCCTTGTCCACCGGGTAGCGCCCCTCGTTGATCGCCAGCTTGCGGGCGGCCGCTGCGGCCAGGTCGACCTCCAGCACATCGGCCAGGCGCACCAGGTACATCAATACGTCCGCGAGTTCCAGCGCCACCGCCTCGCGCCGGGCCGGGTCGGGCGCGGCGGACTCCTCTGCCGTCAACCACTGGAAGTGCTCCAGCACCTCGCCCGCTTCGCCGGCAAGCGCCATGGCCAGATTCTTCGGCGTGTGGAACTGCGTCCAGTCCCGCGCTTCCGCAAACTCGCGCAGGCGGGCCTGCAGCATCAGCAAGCTGTCGTCCGCCGGTGCGTGGGCCGGTGCGCTCATTCGATGTGATGCTCCAGGTCGAAGCCGGCGTCATCGTCCTCGCCCAGCGCCTTCACCAGCCAGGGCATCACCACTTCCAGCCGTTCCGGCAGCACCCAGGGCGGATTGATGACGAAGAGGCCGCTGCCGAACATGCCGAAGCCGTCTGCAGAGGGGCCTTTCACTGCCAACCGCACGTCCAGCCAGCTCTCGGCCCCCAACTCCGCCAGGCGTTCGGGCAGTTGCCGCGCCTCCGGCCGTGCCAGCAGCGGATACCAGACCACGTAAGTACCTGAGGCAAAACGCTTCATCGCATCCTTGAGCGTGTCGACCACCCGCCGGTAGTCCTCCTTGACCTCGTAGGGCGGGTCGATGAGGACGACCGCCCGGCGCGACGGCGGCGGCAGCAGGCCGCGCAATCCGGCAAAGCCGTCCGAGCGGCGCACCAGCACCTGATCGGTCTCGCGGGCAAAGGTCTGCTGCAGCAGTTCCACGTCGGTGGGATGCATCTCGAACAGGCGCAACCTGTCCTGCTCCCGCGCCTGGGTCATCGCCAACGCCGGCGAGCCAGGGTAGAACAGCAGCCGGCCATGAGGGTTGAACTGCGCCACCGCAGCGACATAGGCCTGCAGCGGCTCGGGCAGGTTTTCCCTGTCGTTCCACAACCTGGCGATGCCGCCATCGAACTCGGCATTCTTGGCCGCCTGTTCGCTATCCAGTGCATAACAGCCCGCACCAGCGTGGGTGTCGATGTACCACCACGGTTTGTCCTTCCTGGAGTAATACGCTAGCAATTCGACGAGCAGGTAGTGCTTGAGCACATCGGCATGATTGCCGGCATGGAAGGCGTGGCGGTAGCTGAGCATTGGGAATGGTTGAAAAGCGCGGGCGGAGAATGCTACCACCGCCCGCGGGCAGCGAGTGCGACCGGCAAATGCACCGGGAGATTTGGAGAAAAGCGCCAAAATCGTGACAATCCCGCCCCTGGGAGACGCGCAGCCCACGGCCGGACCGGCACTTGCTATGATTCCCGCCCCCGCGCTGGCGCCTGCGCCGACGAGACAGCGAGAGAAAACAATGAGTATCTATGCCTTGGGCGATGTCGTGCCCCGCTTCGGCGAAGGCTGCTGGGTCGCGCACAATGCGACCGTGATCGGCAATGTGGAGGCCGGTCGTGATGTGAATATCTGGTACAACGTGGTGATCCGCGGCGATCACGATCCCATCGTGATCGGCGATGGCACCAACATCCAGGATGGCTCCGTCCTGCACAACGACGAAGGCGTGCCGCTCACCATCGGCAAGGACGTCACCGTCGGCCACAAGGTCATGCTGCATGGCTGCACGATAGGCGACGAGACGCTGATCGGCATCAACGCGGTGGTGCTGAACAATGCGGTGATCGGCCGCAACTGCATCATCGGCGCCAATGCCTTGATCCCGGAGGGCAAGGTCATCCCCGACCGTTCGCTGGTCGTGGGGTCTCCCGGGCGCATCATCCGCGAGCTGTCGGACCAGGACATCGCCTATCTGAAGGCCAATGCCAAGCATTACGTGACCAACGCCCGTCGCTACGAGGTGGAACTCCACCCGGTGGAAGTGGATGGCTTACGGAACCGGCCGCGCTGATGCGGCCCGCCGGCAGGCGAGGCCGCATCCCACACCCATACAGGTCCTTACACCTCAGCTCTCCCGCGCCTGTGACTGATGGGGTATAAGTCTCGGCCATCTCCACCGCGCCATCTTGCCAACGCCATGACCGTCGCCCGCCACCTGTCCGCCGCCACGCTCGTCGCCGCACTTGCCGCCCTCGCCTTTTCCTCGCCGGCCCTCGCCGCCGAGGAAAAGGCCCGTACCGTGGATTTTTCCGCCGAGGCCAGCCGGCCCGCCAGCAACGATCTCGCCGTGGCCCAACTCTACGTAGAGCAATCCGGCAGCGACCCCGCCGCGCTGGCGCAGCAGGTTAACCGCGCCATCGCTTCCGCGCTGGCAAGCGCCCGTGCTTATGGCGATGTCAAAGTGCAGTCGGCCGGCACTTCCACGTCGCCGGTCTACGGCAAGAACGGCAGCAAGATCGAAGGCTGGCGCATGCGCTCCGACCTGCGCCTGGAAACGCGCAACGTCGGCCAGATGTCGGAGCTGATCGGCAAGCTCCAGGGCAGCCTGGCAGTCGCCCAGATGTCCATGCAGCCCGCGCCGGAGACCCGCCGCAAGGCAGCGGATGAAGCCACCACCGATGCCATCCGCGCCTTCGAACAGCGCGCCGGCCTGGTCTCCTCGGCAATGGGCAAGCGCTACACCATACGCCATCTGAATATTTCCGACGGCGGCTTCCGGCCTCCCCAGGTCTACGCCCGCATGCAGGCCTCCTCGGTGATGATGGACTCCGCGCCAGCGCCGCTGGAAGGCGGCGAAAGCGAAGTCAGCGTCACCATCAACGGCACCATCGAACTCATCGACTGATCATCGTCATCCATGCTTTTCAAGAATCGTCTGCGTACATTCAGCATCGCCCTCATCATCGGCGCCGGCAGCCTGGCCGGTACGGCCTGGACCCGCGACAGCGCCCAGGTCGCAAGCTACAGCTGCGCCAACGGCGAGCGCTTCTCGGTGGAAACCCACTCACGCCACATCCGCCTGCGCACCGGTGCCGGCATATTCGCCCTCACCGCGGCACCGACTGCGGATGGCCTCAAGTACACCGACGGCCAGACGGTGTTTTCCAGCCACGGCAGCGTTGCCAGCCTGCAACGGCCCGGGCTGCCGGAAAGCAAGGACTGCCGCAGGGATGGCGCCAGCTTGTGATCGCGCTGATCCAGCGCGTGCTCGAGGCCCATGTCGATATCGCCGCTGATAGTGGGGTGGGCCGGCAGACAGTGGGCCGCATCGGCCCGGGTCTGCTCGCGCTGATAGGGGTCGAGAAAGGCGACGGTCCGCGCAACATGGAACGGCTGGCGGAACGCCTGCTCGGCTACCGGGTGTTCCCGGACGACAGCGGACGTATGAACCTCGGCCTGCGCGACATCGCCGGCGGCCTGCTGCTGGTGCCCCAATTCACCTTGGCGGCGGATACCCGCAGTGGCACGCGCCCCAGTTTCTCCACCGCCGCGCCACCCGAAGAAGCCAGAGCGCTGTTCGATGCGCTGGTCGCCCGCCTGCGTGGTCTGCATCCTGTGGTAGAGACCGGTCGCTTCGGCGCCGAGATGTTCGTTGGCCTGATCAATCATGGGCCGGTCACCTTCCAGCTGGACGCCTGAACAGGCATGCCCTATCTTTCGGGCATGCCGATTTCTGCCGCTCGCACCTTGCAAAGCCTTCTGCCACCCCGTTCCGCCGCTTTCTGCCGCACAGCTGCAGGTGCAATAGGCGCCTCCTACCGCCGTCCCGGCTCTCCCCTCTCCGCCTCTTCGCGCCTGGCGGCCCTGCTTGTCCTAGGCCTGGTTGCCGGTTGCAGCAGCCTGCCTCCTCCGGCCCCTTCAACGGCGCCCCCTTCAGCACCATCAACGCCGAGCACCAGCGCTCCCGCACGCGACTATTTCGCGCTGGAGGATGATGCACAGACGCAAGAGATGGTGATCTTCGCCATGGGTCTGCTGGACACCGGCTACCGTTTCGGCGGCCGCAACCCTGAAGCGGGGCTGGATTGCAGCGGCATGGTGAGCTACATCGTCGAGCAGGTGAGCGGCAAACGCCTGCCCCACAACGCGCTGCAGATCGCCCAACGCACCCGGCCCATCCAGGTGAGCGAACTACAGCCGGGCGATCTGGTGTTCTTCAACACCCAGAAGCGTCCGCATTCCCACATGGGCATCTACATCGGCAACGGCCGCTTCATCCATGCGCCCTCCAGCCGGGGCGCAGTGCGCATCGAGCGCATGGACAATCCCTACTTCTCTCCTCGTCTGGACGGCGTCCGCAGCTTGCTCGCCGCGAACTGATGGGGCCAGCCCCACCTTGCGCCGCTCGCCTCCCCTATCTAGTGTGAAATGCCCATAAGGCGTTTTCTGGAGGAGGAAAGGTGATGCCAATGCGCAAGATTAGCGAGGTGGTTCAAGGCCAGAAGATACTGACTGCCACCGCAACCCTGCCGGTACGCGAGGCGGTGCGGCAGATGACGAGAGCCCGGGTGGGCGCGATCATGATCGTCGAGCATGACCAGTTGACCGGGATCTTCACCGAGCGCGACCTCCTGACCCGGGTCGTCGCCGAAGGGCTCAACCCCGACCTCACCCAGCTGCACGAAGTAATGACAGTGGCGCCGCAGACCATCACCGGCGACAAGCCGCTGGGGCATGCAATGCACCTGATGTACGACGGCGGCTTTCGTCACGTGCCGGTGGTGGACAACGGCCGCCCCATCGGGATGGTGTCTGCCCGGGACGCGCTGGGGATGGAGATGATGGCTTTCGAAGGCGAACTGGAGCAACGGGAACTGATCACCGAGCTGCTCTGAAGCAGGAGGTTGCTGCCTGCTTGCACCCAAGGAACCGCGCCCAGGGCGCGGTTCAGTGTTTCTGGGGCACCTGCACGAAGGTTTCGCCCGGCTTGGTCATGCCCAGTTCGAAGCGCGCGAGTTCCTCGATCGCCTCGTTGCCGGACTTGAGGTCGCGCACCTCCGCCTCCAGGCTGGCATTGCGCTGTTCCAGGCGGAAATTTTCCTCGCGCTGGGCCTGCACTTGGCGATCCACGTCCCACACCCGCAGCCAACCGCCCTTGCCCAGCCACAGCGGGTACTGCAGCACGACGACGAGCAGGAGAAGGATGATGACTGGCCAGCGCATGTAAGGGCTTTGCGAAGAGACGTACAGGGCGATGAAAAGGGCCGGCGGATTATCCGTCGGCCCCCTGTTTTCGGCAAATGCGCCGGGCTGAGCGCTTAGCGAGCGCGCAGGTTGTAGAAAGCGCGCTTGCCCGGGTAGCTGGCGGTATCGCCCAGATCCTCTTCGATGCGCAGCAGCTGGTTGTACTTAGCGATGCGGTCGGAACGGGACAGGGAGCCGGTCTTGATCTGCATCGCGTTCAGGCCGACCGCGATATCGGCGATGGTCGAGTCCTCGGTTTCACCCGAGCGGTGGGAAATCACCGCAGTGTAGCCGGCGCGCTTGGCCATTTCGACCGCGGCGAACGTCTCGGACAGGGTGCCGATCTGGTTGATCTTGATCAGGATGGAGTTGGCGATGCCCTGCTCGATACCCTGCTCCAGGATGCGGGTGTTGGTGACGAAGAGGTCGTCCCCCACCAACTGCACCTTCTTGCCCAGCTTGTCGGTCAGCAGCTTCCAGCCAGCCCAGTCGCCTTCAGCCATGCCGTCTTCAATGGAGACGATGGGGAATTTGTCCGCCAGTGTCGCCAGGTAGTCGGAGAAGCCGTCGGCACTCAGGGTCAGGCCTTCGCCGGCGAGCACGTAGCTGCCGTTCTTGTAGAACTCGCTGGAAGCGCAGTCCAGCGCCAACAGCACGTCACGGCCCGGCTCGTAGCCAGCGGCGGAGATGGCTTCCTGGATCAGGTTAAGCGCCTCTTCGGTACCGGAGACGTTGGGGGCGAAGCCGCCTTCGTCGCCGACGGTGGTCGGGTAGCCCTTCTTGTCGGTGATCTTCTTCAGGTGGTGGAAGATCTCGGCGCCGCAGCGCAGGGCTTCGCGGAAGCTGGTCATGCTCACCGGCATGATCATGCATTCCTGGATGTCCAGGCTGTTGTTGGCATGCTCACCGCCGTTGATGACGTTCATCATCGGCACCGGCATCGCCATCGGGCCGGAGCCGCCGAAGTAGCGGTACAGCGGCAGGCCGGCTTCTTCGGCAGCGGCCTTGGCCACCGCCATGGACACCGCCAGCGTGGCGTTGGCGCCGATGCGGGATTTGTTGTCGGTGCCGTCCAGCTCGATCAGGGTATGGTCGATGAAGGCCTGCTCTTCGGCGTCCAGGCCGATGATGGCTTCGGATATCTCGGTGTTCACGTTCTCGACGGCGCGCAGCACGCCCTTGCCGAGATAGCGGCCGGCTTCGCCGTCGCGCAGTTCGATGGCTTCGCGGGAGCCGGTGGAGGCGCCGGACGGCACCGCCGCGCGGCCCATGACACCGGACTCGAGCAGCACGTCGGCTTCGACGGTGGGATTGCCGCGGGAATCGAGGATCTCGCGGGCGATCACATCAACGATTGCACTCATGGTTCTTCCTGTTTCGGTTACGGTTCTGGATCGGTACAAGCACCAGCCTGGCCTCAAAGGCCTTCGACCAGCAGCATTTCGAACTCGGCCGCACCTTGCCGGGCCGCGCGGGCGGCGCCGTACTCGGGCGACTCGTAGAAGCGGCGCGCCGCCGCCATGGACGGGAAGGCGACGATCACCACCCGCTCCGGCGACCACTCGCCTTCCAGCGTTTCACAGGCACCGCCGCGCACGAGATAACGGCCGCCATACTGCTCGACCGCCACGGTGGCCAACTCGCGGTAGCGCGCCATGGCTGCCGCATCATGGATGCGGCCATCGACGACGATGTAGGCCGGGCGCCGGGCCGCCTCGGTCAAGCGCCGCGCTCCAGCAGATCGCCGGTTTTCACCAGTGCATCGAGCTGCTTGAGCGTGGTGAGCAGCGCCTTCATCTTCGGCAAGGGCCAGGCGTTCGGACCGTCGGAAAGGGCCTTCGCCGGATCGGGATGGGTTTCCATGAACAGCCCGGCCACGCCCACCGCCACCGCCGCACGCGCCAACACCGGCACGAACTCGCGCTGGCCGCCGGAGGCGGTGCCCTGCCCGCCGGGCAACTGCACCGAATGCGTGGCATCGAACACCACCGGGCATCCGGTGTCGCGCATGATCGCAAGACTGCGCATGTCGGAGACCAGGTTGTTGTAACCGAAGGAAACGCCCCGCTCGCAGACCATGATGGTGTCCGCACCGCCATTGGCTTCCTTGGCCTTGTCCACGACGTTCTTCATGTCGCCGGGTGCGAGGAACTGGCCCTTCTTGATGTTCACCGGCTTGCCGCAAGTCGCGACGGCCTGGATGAAATCAGTCTGGCGGCAGAGGAAGGCCGGCGTCTGCAGCACGTCCACCGTCGCCGCCACCGCCTCGATCTCATCGATGGCATGCACGTCGGTCAGCACCGGCACGCCCAGGGCCGCACGTACGTCAGCCAGGATCTCCAGGCCCTTGTCCATGCCCAGCCCGCGGAAGGACTTGCCGGAACTGCGGTTGGCCTTGTCGTAGGACGACTTGTAGATGAAGGGCACGTCCACCTCGGCGCAGATCTCCTTCAGCGCGCCAGCGGTGTCGAAGGCCATCTCGCGCGACTCGATCACGCAGGGGCCGGCGATGAGGAAGAAAGGCCGGTCAAGGCCGACCTCGAAGCCGCAGAGTTCCATGCTTGCTCCTTCAGCCCTTGCGCGCCAGCGCCGCACGCACGTAAGCGGTGAAAAGCGGGTGTCCCTTGCGCGGGTTGGAGGTGAATTCCGGGTGGAACTGGCAGCCGACGAACCAGGGATGGACGTCCGCAGGCAGCTCGACCATCTCGCACAGATCGGTTCCCGGCGCGCGGCCGGAGACGATCAGCCCCTTCTCTTCCAGCTTGGAGAGCAGGGTGTTGTTCACCTCGTAGCGGTGGCGATGGCGTTCCATGATCTCCGGCGCGCCGTAGATCTGGCGGGCGAGCGAACCCTCTGCCAGGCGGCAGACCTGCCCCCCCAGGCGCATGGTGCCGCCGAGGTCGGAATCCTCGCTGCGCTTTTCGACCTTGCCACTGCGATCCTGCCATTCGGTGATGAGGCCGATGACCGGGCTCGGCGAGTCCGGTTCGAACTCGGTGGAATGCGCGCCTTCCATGCCAGCGACGTCGCGCGCGAACTCGACCACCGCCAGCTGCATGCCCAGACAGATGCCCAGGTAGGGAACCTTGTTCTCCCGGGCATAGCGGATGGCGGCGATCTTGCCCTCGGTGCCGCGCTTGCCGAAGCCGCCGGGCACCAGGATGGCGTCCATCTTCGCCAGCACCGCGCAGCCGTCACGCTCGATATCCTCGGAGTCGAGGTAGTGGATGTTCACCTTGCTCTCGGTGTGCATCCCAGCGTGGTTCAGCGCCTCGATGAGCGACTTGTAGGATTCGGTGAGATCCACGTACTTGCCGACGAAGGCGATCTCGACCGAGGCCTTGGGGTTTTCCAGTGCGCGGATCAGGTTCTCCCACACCGACAGGTCGGCAGCGCGGGCGAGGATGCCCAGCTTGTGGCAGACGATCTCGTCCAGCATCTGGTCGTGCAACTGGCCGGGTATCTTGTAGATGGAGTCCGCGTCCAGGCACTCGATTACCGCTTCCGGCATCACGTTGCAGAACAGCGCGATCTTGCGGCGCTCGTCGGCCGGAATGTTGCGGTCGGCACGGCACAGCAGGATGTCCGGCTGGATGCCGATCTCGCGCAGTTCCTTCACCGAGTGCTGCGTCGGCTTGGTCTTCAGCTCCCCCGCGGTCGGGATGTAGGGCAGCAGGGTGAGGTGGATGAAGCAGGTGCCGTTGCGGCCTTCCTCGATGCCCATCTGGCGGATGGCTTCCAGGAAAGGCAGGGACTCGATGTCGCCCACCGTGCCGCCCACTTCGACGATGGCGACGTCCGCGCCTTCGGCGCCGCGCTTCACGTAGGTCTTGATCTCGTCGGTAATGTGCGGGATAACCTGCACCGTCTTGCCGAGATACTCGCCGCGCCTTTCCTTCTTGATCACCGCCTCGTAGATCTGGCCGGTGGTGAAGTTGTTGCGCTTGCTCATCTTGGCGCTGGTGAAGCGCTCGTAGTGGCCAAGGTCCAGGTCGGTCTCGGCGCCATCTTCGGTAACGAAGACTTCGCCGTGCTGGAACGGGCTCATGGTGCCCGGATCGACGTTGATGTAGGGGTCCAGCTTGAGGTGAGTCACCTTGATGCCGCGGGACTCCAGGATGGCCCCGAGCGAGGCCGCCGCGATGCCTTTGCCCAAAGAGGACACGACACCGCCGGTAACGAAGACGTATTTGGTCATGGGAATTGTGCTGCGGGAAAGCGCGATGATAACCGAAGTGCCGCTACGCCCGGAAGCCGGCCCCTCCCCGCTGCGCCCTCCCGCGTCCGAAAACCGGCGGCCTGCCGGAACCAGTACGCACAGTTTCCGCGCCTGCCGTCCGCAGGCGCCCCGCAAGCCGCCTCAGCGGATGAAATCGCGGCTGACTGCGCGGAACAGTTCGGTGCCGCCGCGCTGCAGCCACTCGAAGGCCACCATTTCGCGCGACACGATGTCGATGCCATGGGCGCGCATGCGGGCGAAAGCCAACTCGCGGTCGGCGCTGCGGCGCGAGCCGGTGGCCTCGGCGACGACGAACACCTCCTTGCCCGCCCAGCGCAGCTCCAGCACCGTTTGCAACACGCAGACATGAGCCTCGGCGCCGCATACCACCACCTGCCGCCGGCGTTCTATCTCGGTGCCACGCAGCACGCTCTCGCCCGCCGCGGAGAAATGCGTCTTGGACAGGCAAGGGGCACCGGCGGTCGCCGCCTTCACCTCTGGCAGGGTCGGACCCAGTTTGTCGGGGAAATGCTCGGTGACCACCACCGGCACGCCCACCCGGGCGGCCACTTCGGCGAGCCACACGCAGTTGGCCACCAACTGGGTGCTGCCTTCCAGCACCGGCGCCAGCTTCTGTTGCACATCTATCACCAGCAGGGTCGAGTTTTCGTGCTTCATCAGCATGCTCGGTCTCCGGTGCGGTCGCAGGCGGGGCTGAGCGCCTCCGTCCTGCGCGCACGCTGAATGTCAGTCCTGCAGCTCGGGGCGGCCCTGGAAAAAGGCAAGCGCCTCCGGGTTGGCCAGCGCTTCCTGGTTCTTCACCGGGCGTTCGTGCACTACGTTGCGCACCGCCAGTTCCACGATCTTGCCGCTCTTGGTGCGCGGAATGTCCGCTACCTGCAGCACCTTGGCCGGCACATGCCGCGGCGTGGTGTTGTCGCGGATGGTGCGCTTGATGCGGTCGGCCAGCGCTTCGTCCAGTGCCAGGCCCTCGCGCAGCTTCACGAACAACACTACCCGTACGTCGCTGGGTTGCTGCGGCGGCCAGTCCTGGCCGATGACGATGGCCTCGACCACCTCATGCAGCTTCTCCACCTGGCGGTAGATCTCGGCGGTGCCTATGCGCACCCCGCCAGGATTCAACGTCGCGTCCGAGCGGCCGTAGATGATCAGGCCGTCATGCGCGGTGATCTCGCAGAAGTCGCCGTGGCACCAGACGCCTTCGAAGCGTTCGAAGTAGGCCGCGCGGTACTTGCTGCCGTCGTCGTCCTTCCAGAAACCGACCGGCATCGCCGGAAAGGGCTGCGTGCACACCAACTCGCCCTTCTCTTCCCGCACAGGGCGGCCTTCGTCGTCCCACACGTCCACCGCCAGGCCCAGGCCGCGGCACTGGATTTCGCCACGCCACACCGGCAGCACCGGATTGCCGAGTACGAAGCAGGACAGGATGTCAGTACCGCCGGAGATGGAGGAGAGTTGGATATCGGACTTGATGTCGCGATACACGTAGTCGAAACCCTCGGGCACCAGCGGGCTGCCGGTGCTCATCAGCGCCCGCAGCGTATCCAGGCGGTGCGTCTCTCGCGGCTTGAGGCCGAACTTGGCGGCGGCGTCGATGAACTTCGCCGAGGTGCCGAAGTGGGTCATCCCTTCAGCGTCGGCGTAGTCGAACAGGATCCGGTTGCCGGCGGCGAAGGGCGAGCCGTCATAGAGCATCAGCGTGGCGCCTGCGGCCAGGCCGGAAACCAGCCAGTTCCACATCATCCAGCCGCAGGTGGTGAAATAGAACACCCGGTCACCGGGCTTCACGTCGCTGTGCAGGCGGTGCTCCTTCAGGTGCTGCAGCAGCGCGCCGCCGGCGCAATGGACGATGCATTTCGGCACGCCGGTGGTGCCGGAGGAATACATGATGTAAAGCGGGTGATCGAAAGGCAGCGGCTCGAAGGCAATCTCGGTCACGCTCTGATGAGGCGCGACGAAGTCCGCCAGCCACAGTGCATGCGGAATGCCCTGCAAGGCGTGCTTTGCCTGCACGTAAGGCACCACCACCACCCGCCGCAGCGACGGCAGTTGCGGCACGATCTCCGCCAACTTGCCCAGGCAGTCCACCACCTTGCCGTTGTAGTGATAGCCGTCGCAGGCCAGCAGCACCTTGGGCTCGGTCTGGCCGAAGCGGTCCAGCACGCCCTGCACGCCGAAGTCCGGCGAGGCCGAGGTGAAGATGGCGCCCAGGCTGGCCGCCGCCAGCATCGCGATCACCGTTTCCGGCATGTTGGGCATGTAGGCGGCAACGCGGTCGCCCTTGCCTACGCCCTGCTCCCGCAGCGCGGCAGCGAAGCGCGCTACCCGACGGTAAAGCTCACCGTGGCTGAGCCTGTCCTTGACCCTGTCCTCTCCCCAGAACACCAGTGCATCGCCGGCGTCCCGCGAGCGCAGCAGGTTCTGGGCGAAGTTCAGGCGCGCCTGGGGAAACCAGCGCGCACCCGGCATGCGGTGGCCATCTTCCAGCGCCACCTCGCCGCGTTCGCCAATGACACCGCCGTCCTCCCACACGCTCACCCAGAACTGTTCCGGTCTGGCGACGGACCAGGCGTACAGCGCCGCATAGTCCAGCAGATCGATCTGCCAGCGTTTCTCCGCTTCCAGCCGGAAGGCGGTGAGGGTGGCCTGTTGTATGCGCTCCCGGGACGGCGTCCACAGGGGCCGCTCTGCGGCGGTGCTCATGGGGGTCTCCTCCTTATTGTCTAATTTATTTGTTAATGCTTAATAAAACCTCGCGCGCAGTGTATCCGGCAAGGGCACGGATTTGCCAGTGCGGGTATCCATCCACACCACTTTGGACGAGCCGGTGGCGTACAGGCGCTCGTCGCCTTCCACATAGAGTTCGTACCAGGTCATCACGCTGCTGCGGCCGGGCTGGCCGGCGTACATCTTCACCAGCACGGTGGCGGGGTAGTTCACCGGCAGCAGGAAAGTGCAATCGGCATTGATGATCACCGCCCCGGTGGGCACGTCCGGGCCGACGCGGAAGCCCTCGCCTTCTATCCACTCGACCCGTGCCTGCTCGAAGAAGCGGAAATAGACGGTGTTGTTTACATGGCCATAGAAATCCATGTCTCCCCAGCGCACCGGAATCCGAGTGGTAAACAGATATTTGCGGTCGGTCTCCACGGCCTTTATCCTCTGTTGGTTTGTTTGTGCGACCTACTGTAACATACGGTACCGTATGTCAAATCCGCCGAGCGGAAGCCCGCGCGCGCAGCCCAGGGGACGGTCGCTTCCCCTGCTGGCCCCCGCCGAGAGACGCCGAAGAGCGCAAATATTAGGAGAATAGAATGGAACGCGAATCCATGGAGTTTGACGTCCTGATCGTCGGAGGTGGCCCCGCGGGGCTAGCCTCGGCGATCCGGCTCAAGCAACTGGCCGCGGAGAAGGACCGGGACATCTCGGTGTGCCTGATCGAGAAAGGGGCCGAGATCGGCGCCCATATTCTCTCCGGCGCGGTGATGGACCCGCGGGCGCTCACCGAACTCTTCCCCGACTGGAAGGAGCGCGGCGCGCCGCTGAACACCGCCGTCACCGAGGACAAGGTCATCTTCCTCAATGAAACCGGCGGCCGGCAGGTGCCCAACAACCTGCTGCCGGACTGTTTCGTCAATCACGGCAACTACATCGTCCGCCTGGGCAACGTCGCCAAGTGGCTGGGCGAGCAGGCCGAGGCGCTGGGCGTGGAGATCTACCCCGGCTTCGCCGGCGCCGAGATCCTCTACGACGAGAACGGTGCGGTGAAGGGCGTGGCCACCGGCGACATGGGCCTCACCCGCGAGGGCGAGCAAGGCCCCAACTACCAGCCGGGCATGGAGCTGCACGCCAAGTACACCCTGTTCGCCGAAGGCTGTCGTGGCCATCTGGGCAAACAGCTGGAGACGAAATTCTCCCTGCGCGACGGCGTCGATCCGCAGACCTACGGCATCGGCCTGAAAGAGTTGTGGGAGGTACCCGCCGAGCGCCATCGCCCTGGCCTGGTGGTGCACACCGCTGGCTGGCCGCTACCGGCCGACACCTATGGCGGTGGCTTCGTCTATCACCTGGAAGACAACCTGGTCGCGGTCGGCTACGTGGTCGGCCTCAACTACAGCAATCCCTTCCTGTCGCCCTTCGAGGAATTCCAGCGCTACAAGACCCATCCGGATATCCGAAAGTATCTGGAAGGCGGCAAGCGCCTGGCCTACGGCGCGCGCGCCATCGCCGCCGGCGGCCTGCAGAGCCAGCCGCGGCTGGTGTTCCCTGGCGGCGCGCTGATCGGCGACGACGCCGGCTTCCTCAACGCCGCCCGCATCAAGGGCAGCCATGCGGCGATCAAGTCCGGCATGCTGGCTGCTGAAGCGGCCTTCGAGGCGCTGGGCGCCGAGCGCCAGCGCGACGCGCTGACCGCCTTCCCCGCCGCCTTCCGCAGCTCCTGGCTGTACGACGAGTTGTACAAGACGCGCAACTTCAAGCCCTACATGAAGAAGGGCGTGTGGCTCGGCTCGCTGCTGTTCGGCATCGACCAGAAGCTCTTTGGCGGCAAGGTGCCCTGGACGCTGTCCAACACCGCCGACCACACCACGTTGAAGCCGGCGGCCGAAAGCGCCCGCATCGACTATCCCAAGCCGGACGGCGTGCTGACCTTCGACCGCCTGTCCTCGGTCTTCCTCTCGAACACCAACCATGAGGAAGAGCAGCCCTGTCACCTGCAGCTCAAGGATGCGGCGGTGCCGATCGCGGTGAACCTGGCGAAGTACGACGCCCCGGAGCAGCGCTATTGCCCCGCCGGCGTATATGAGATTGTGAGGGACGGCGAGAACAACGCGCCCCGCCTGCAGATCAACGCCCAGAACTGCGTGCACTGCAAGACCTGCGACATCAAGGATCCGACCCAGAACATCAACTGGGTGGTGCCCCAGGGCGGTGAAGGGCCGATCTACCAGGGCATGTAACGCCCCCGCAGCGGCCAGTTTCACGCGGCCTGCAGCCCAACGGAAAAGCCCGGCGTCCAGCCGGGCTTTTTCATTTCCGCCTGCGCAAGCTCACCACTCGTAGCCCAGGCCCACCTGCAGGCTGATATCAGTGGCCTTGCGGTCATCTGCCGGTTTGCCTTCCCAGTCCAGCAGCGCCTGTACCTGGGCACTCAGGCGGTCGACGATGGGAAGCCGCAGGCCGGTACGGGTGCGCAGGGTGACGTCCTTGGTGTCCTCGGTATTCATGTAGCCGTCCTGCTCATGGAAGAACTCCGCCGAGCGGCCGATCAACCAGTGCCGGTAACGTATGCCCCAACCGAAGGCGGGATAGGCCTGGCTCTCGTCCTCGTAGCGCAGCTCGCGCACGTAATCCAGACCACCCTTGACCGACAGGTTGGTGTCGTCCGTCTCCACCAGCTGCAAGCCATAGCCGGCCCCCAGGGCGTAGCGCCCGCGCAGGTCGCGGAAATGGTCGCGCTCGAAGGAGGTACGGCCATAGACGAAGCGCCGCTTGTCGATGAACCAGTCCTTGTCGCCGCTAGCCAGCCAGTTGTTGGCGGTGTCGTTGCCGCCCTCGTTGCGTTGCTCGCCGCGCAGCCTCGTCATGAAGCGCGACTCCTTGGCCACACCCTCCAGCTGGGCCTCGGCGATCACCTGGCGGGTATCGCTGTTGCCGCTGTTGGCGCTGCCCGCCACATTGAGCCGGCCCTTGTACTCGGTGCCTTCTCCCGACTGGCTGGGAGTGGGGTTGAGATAGGCGATGCGGTCCAGCTTCAGCGGCGGCACTTCCGGCGCCTCGGTGAGCTTCACCGTGCCGGGCTCGGAAGGCTCCAGCTTGGTTTCCAGCGAGCCTTCGTCGCGCCGCATCAACACCGTGACCGGCGCATCCGTCTTCAGCGTTTCCACCATGCGCCAGTCGATCTTGACCTTGCCGGCGTAGGTGGTCTGCAGCACCAGGCCTTCGGGCGTCTTGTTGAGCACGGTGCCGGTAAGGCGGTCGCCGTTGGTGAGCACCACTTCGTCGGCCAGCGCAGGCGCGGTCAGGCACAACAGCAGGAATGGGGACAGCAGCCGCAGGCTGCGATAAGCAAAAGCGGGTTTCATGGCAATTCGGGGGATGGACGTCGGGGAGGGGCGGCGCCGGAGCGCATCGGCCGAAAGACTAGGCTCAACCCTCGCCGTTTTGCAATGCAGCGTAACGCCTGTTTGCAAATATGGGACACCAGCCGAAAGTCGCATCCGGCCTGCCTCGGCGACTGTTTTACCCGACATGGGTTGGAGGTGATTCAGGCGGCGGGCCGAAGATCAGGTCCAGCTCGGCGGCGAACATCTCGCCGATGTCCAGCACGCCAGCCTGCCGGAACAGGCCGTTGTGCAGCATGCCCAGCCACAGGGGACCGACCAGGATGTGGGGGAAGCGAACCAGCGCGTCGCTGCGCAATTCGCCCTCGGCCACCGCCTCCCGCCCCAGGGCTTCGATGCGCCTCAGCAGGGGCTCGTAGGCTTCGCGGCGATAGACCTCGACCAGCGCCGGAAAGCGCGCGCCCTCGGCGATCACCAACCGCGCTACCGCAGCCCGGCCGGCAAGCTCGATTTCGCGCATGGCCGGCAGCAGCGTGCGCCGCAGATAGGCGCCCACCCTCTCGCCCGCGAGCCGGGTTTCCTTTCCGGCGCCGAACAGGGCCTTGCCGATCACCTCCTGCACCACGCCCTCGAACAGCGCCTCTTTGGTGGGGAAATAGCGGTAGGGCGTGCCCTTGGCGACGCCGGCGCGCTGCGCCACATCCGCCATGGTGGCATCGGCGAAGCCATGCTCCATGAAAGCAGCCATGGCGGCGCGCACGATGCCGTCGCGGCGGCGCGCGGTCTTGTCCGGGCTGGGGCCGCGCTGGCCACGGCGCAGCGGGCGGCGGGCTTGTGGCGCCTGCCCGGCTGGCGTTGCGTCCTCCGCCCCGGCCTGCCCGGCTCCTCGTTTCACTGCCATTGCGTCTCCTCCACGAGCGAATCTAGAATGACCACTCAGTCATTTTAAAACAAGCTGCGCCCGGCCTCCCTGTCCCGGCGCGCGATAACGGCAGGCCCCGTGTCCTCCACTCCCCCACTATCCTGGCGCCCCTTCCTGTGGGTGGCCTCCGCGCTGTGCGTCGGCACCATGAGCACCGCCCTCGCCAGCCCGCTCTATCCGCTCTACCAGGCCGCCTGGCAGTTGTCGGCGAGCATGATCACCATCATCTACGTCGCCTACATGGGTGGCGTGCTGGCAGCCTTCCTGTTCCTCGGCCGCCTGCCGGATCACATCGGTCCAGTGAAGGTGCTGCGCACCGCGATGGCCGGCATCTTCATCGGCATCGCGCTCTCCGCCGTCGCCCCGGATGCAGGCTGGCTGCTGGCCGGGCGCATCGTCATCGGCGTCGCCTCCGGCCTCATCACCACCTCGGCCACCGCCGGGCTGGTGGAACTGGAGCCGGCCGGCCAGCCGCGACGGGCGACGCTGGTGGCTTCCACCGTGAGCATCCTCGGCTTCGGCCTCGGCCCCCTGGTCGCCGGCGTGCTGGCCCAGTTCGCGCCGCATCCGCTGGTCACCCCCTATCTGCTGGTGATCGTGCTGGTGGCGCTGGTGCTGCATGCGCTGTTGAAGATGGAGACGCGGCCGCGCGCCGGCGGTCGGCTGTCGCTGCAGCCGCGCTTCATGCTGCCAGCGGTGGCGGCACGGCCGCGCTTCGCACTGGCGGCGATGGGCGCCTTCTCCGCCTTCGCCCTGTTCAGCCTCTACGCCTCGCTGTCGCCCTCTTTCATCGCCGGCCTGCTGCCCTGGCACGGCTCGGCAGTGAGCGGCGCGGCCATCGCGCTCATCCTGTTCTGTTCGGCCAGCGCGCAGTTGCTTGGCCGCAGGCTGAGCGCGCCGGCCAGCATGCGGGGCGGCCTGGCGCTGCTGGCGGTCAGTGTGGTGCTGCTGGCGGCGGCGCTGCATTACCGCTCCGGGGCGCTGTTCATTTCCAGCGACCTGATCGGCGGCCTGGGCCACGGCCTCGCCTTCATGGCGGCGCTGAACATCGCCAATGCCAGCGCCGGCGGCGGTGAGCGCTCCGGCATCCTCGCCTCCTTCTTCACCGTGGGCTATATCGGCACCATCGTTCCCATCCTGGGCGTGGGCTTCCTCGCCGACCGCGTCGGCCTGGATGTCGCGGTGGTCTGCTTCTGCGCGGCTTTCGGCCTGCTGATGGCGGCAATGCTGTGGCAGACGCGGCGGCTGCTGCCGCTGCGCACCGCCTAGTCCAGGGCCCGGACAGCCGCCGGCGACAACTCGGCCAGGCGCCCCTGCTCCAGCCGCAGCACGCGGTCGAAGGCGGCGAGGCCGGCCGGGCGATGCGTCACCCAGACCAGCGTGCGGCCGCGCAGATGCTGACGTACCGCGGCGATCAGCGCGGCTTCGGCGGCCGGGTCCAGGCCCTCGGTCGGTTCGTCCAGCAGGGTGATGGGCGCCTCGCGCAGCAAGGCGCGCGCCAGGCCGAGGCGGCGGCGCTGGCCGCCGGAGAGGCTGGCGCCGCCCTCCTCCACCCAGGTTTCCAGGCCATCGCGCCAGGTGGAGATGGTGTCCGCCAGCCCGACCAGCCGCAGCACCGCCATCATCCGTTCGGCATCCGCATCCGGTGCGGCCAGCCGCAGGTTGTCCGCCAGCGTCGCAGCCTGCGCCCAGGGGAACTGACCGGCGCAACTGAGGCGGGCGCGCAGCGTGGATTCGTCCAGCGCGGACAGCTCGACGCCGCCCAGCCGGATCTCGCCGGCATCCGCCTCTTCCAGCCCCGCCAGCAGCTGCACCAGCGTGGATTTACCGCCGCCGCTGGGCCCCAGCAGCGCGATGTGCTCGCCCTCCTCCACCGTCAGCACCAGCCCGTCGAACAGCGGCGGCTGATCTGGCCAGGCGAAGGCCAGCCCGCTCACCGTCAGGCGGTTGTCCGCCGGCTGTGCGCCGGCTTCGGCGAAGGCCGGACGCGGCGTCTGCCCAGCCAGCCCTTCCAGCCGTGCCGCGGCCGCCGCGGTACCGGGCAATTCCAGGCAGGCGCCGGGCAGCGCCTGCAGGGCTTCGTGCGTGCCCAGCAGCACCAGCACCACCGCCGCCAGCCAGGGACCAGGGGCCGCCGGGCCTTCGCCTTGCGCGATCAGCAGCAATGCCGCCCAGGCCGCCATGCCGGTGAGCAGTACGGTGGCCGCGCGCAGCCAGGCGCCGCGCCGCTGCAGGCTGCGCTGCTGCCTCAGCCAGTGCTGGCTGCTGGCGAGCGCCGCCGCCCGCCGCACCTGCCAGGCCGGCTGGTGCAGGGCGAGGTCTTCCAGACCGTCCACGCAATCCAGCAGTTCCCGCCTCAGCCCGGCGCGACCGGCCACCAGCGCGCTGGCCGGCCTGCGACCCGCCAGCCAGCCAGCCAGCGGCAGCACGAACAGCGCGAAGGCCATCAGCCCCAGCGGCAGCCAGGCCAGCACCGGCGCCATCTGGCCGAACAGCAGCGCCAGCAAGGCAAAGGCGAGCAGCGCCGCCGCCAGCGGCAGCAGCAGGCGGGGGTAAAGGTTGTCCAACGCGTCCACATCCCGCACCAGCGCGTTCAGCAGATCGCTGCCGTGGTGACGGCCGAGCTGCGATGGCGACAGCCGGGCCAGCCGCCGGTACAGCCACAGCCGCAGCCCGGCGATCAGGCGGAAGGTGGCCTCGTGGCTCACCACCCGCTCGCCCCAGCGGCTGGCGGTGCGCAGCAGGGCGAAGAAGCGCACGCCGGCGCCGGGCAGGAAGAAGTTGAAGGCCTGGGCGGTGGCTGGCGTCAGGCCGGCGATGGCGGTGGCGGACAGGAACCAGCCGGACAGGCCCAGCAAGCCCAGGCTGCCGGCCAGCGTCGCGCAGGCAAGCAGGAGCGCGCCGAACAGCCACGGGCCGGCGCCGGCGAGGCGGCCGGCGTAGCCCAGCAGCAGGCGGAGTTCGCGCCAGCCGGCCATCAGCCGCCCTCCCCTTCGAACTCAGCCGGGCTTGCCGGCTGCAGGCGGCCGCCATCCAGCCGCAGCACCCGGTCGGCCAGCCGCAGCGGCGCCCGTCTGTGGCTCAGCAACAGCACCGTGCGGTTGCGGCGCAGTTCGGCCAGGCGCTCCACCACCAGCGCTTCAGTGTCGTGGTCCAGGCTGGCGGTGGGCTCGTCCAGCAGCAGCAGATCGGCCGGCCGCAGGCGCACCCGCGCCAGCGCCAGCCGCCGCAGCTGGCCGCCGGAGAGCTGGCGGCCGCCCTCGCCCAGCACGGTGTCCAGCCCCTGCGGCAGCGTCGCCAGCCAGTCGCCCAGGCCGGCGAAGTGCAGCGCCTCGATCATGGCCGCCGCATCCGCGCCCTGCCGCGCCAGCCGCAGGTTGTCGGCCAGGCTGCCGGCGAGCAGGCGCGGATGCTGGCTCATCCAGCCTATGCGTTCGCGCCAGTGCTGCAGGTCCAGCTCTGTAAAGGGGACGTCGCTGGCCACCAGTTCGCCGGCCTGCGGCTGCAACTGGCCAAGCAGCAGGCGCAGCAGCGTGGTCTTGCCGCCGCCGCTGGGGCCGACGATGGCGACCGCCTCGCCGGCCGCCAGTTCCAGTTCGCAGCCCTGCAGCACCGGCTCGCCTTCGCGGTGAGCGAACATCAGGCCGGACAGGCGCAGCGCGGGCGCGCCCGGCGGCAGCGTCCGCTTGCCGCCGGCCGGCTGCGGCGAAGGCGCATCCAGCATGGCCTGCAACTGGCCAGCGGCGGCCAGGGCTTCGGCGCGGGCGTGGTAATGGGTGCCGAGATCGCGCAGTGGCTGGTAGAACTCCGGCGCCAACAGCAGGATGAAAAAGGCCAGCCGCAGCTCCGGCGCGGCGCCGTAGAAACCGAAATCCAGGTAGCCCAGCAGGCTGAAACCCAGATAGACCGCGGTGAGCGCGATGGCCACCGAGGCGAAGAACTCCAGCACCGTGCCGGAGAGGAAGGCCAGCCGCAGCACGCTCATGGTGCGCTGGCGGAAGTCCTCGCCGATGCGCGCCACTTCCTGCGCCTGGCGCTCATGGGCGTCCAGCAGGCGCAGCGTCGGCAGGCCGCGCAGCAAGTCGAGGAAATGGCCGCTCATCCGCTGCAAGGCCAGCAACTGGCGGGTCTGGCGGGCGCGGGCGCCCCAGCCGACCAGCACCATGAACAGCGGAATCAGCGGCGCGGTAAGAAAGAGGATGCCGGCCGCGGCCCAGCTCTGCGGCAACACGGCGGCAAGGATGAACAGCGGCGCGAGCAGCGCCAGCCATTGTTGCGGGCGATAGCGGGCGTAGTAGCCCTCCACCGCCTCCACCTGCTCCAGCAGCAGGTCGGCGAGGGCGCCGGCCTGGCGCCGTTCGCGCCAGGCCGGGCCGAGATGATGCAGGCGATCCAGCAAGGCCTCGCGCAGCCTGCCGCGTATGCGTTCGGAAGCGCGCTGCCCTGCCTCTTCCTTCAGCACGCCGGTCAGCGCGCGCGCCAGCAGGCATGCGGGCAGCGCCCACCAGGCCGCCGGCTGCGCGAAGGGATTGCCGCCTTCGACGATCAGCATGTGCAACATCCAGGCGAGCACGCCGGCCTGGGCGATGGCGGCCAGCACCTGCAGGCCGCCGCCGAGCACGGCCGCGGCACCCCAGGCGCCGGCACCGCGCGCCTGGAGGCGCAGCCAGCGCAGGGCGGCCGCGTCCTGGCCGCGCCTGTCGGCGCTGCGTTCCGCTTCGCTCATGTCGCTGCCGCTGTCCATGCATCACGCCCCGGCGCCCGCGGGCGCCGGCAAGGCTTGCCCGCTCAGGCGTCGCCGCTGGCGTTGCGGTCGCGCTCTTCCTGCGACTCCAGCCACATGGCGTTCACCACCGCGAAGAGGATGGCCATGGCGGTGCCGAGTATCCAGCTGAAATACCACATGATTTTCTCCTTGGATTCTGTCAGTCGGTGCCGCTTGGCGTGATCAGTACGCGCTGCGGCTGTTGGCCTGGATGTGTTCCACCGTGACCTTGCCGCGCATCACCCGGTAGGCCCAGCTGGTGTAGGCGACGATGACGGGCGTCATCACCAGCGCTACCCAGAACATGATGCCCAGCGTGCGATGGCTGGAAACGCAGTCCCACAGCGTCAGGCTGCTTCTCGGGTCCGAGCTGGAGGGCATGACGAAGGGGAACAGCGAGGCACCGGCGGTGAAGATGATGCCCAGTTCGGCGATGGCGGTGGCGACGAAGGCCAGGCCGCCGCGGCGCAGCGCAACGAACAGCAGGCTGAGCACGCCGCCGGCGAAGCCCAGCAGCGGGAACACCCACAGCGCCGGCTGGGCGGCGTAGTTGGCCAGCAGCGCGCCCTTCTGCATCACCACCGTCTTGTCCAGCGGGCTGAGCACCGCGCCATGATCGATCACCGAGGTGATCACATAGCCGGGCAGCTCTCCCACCATCAGGCCGGCGATGGCGAAGGCGGCCATCATCACCACGGTGGCGATCATGGATGCGGCGCGCGCCCGGCCCTGCACCGTGCCGACCGTGCGCAGCACCAGGAAGTTGGCGCCGTGCGCCACCAGCATCGCCAGGCTGACCACGCCCGCCACCAGGGCGAAGGGGTTGAACAGCGCCCAGAAACTGCCGGTGTAGTAGGCGCGCATGGTGTCGTCGAAGTGGAAGGGCACGCCCTGCAGCACGTTGCCGAAGGCCACGCCGAACACCAGCGCCGGCACCGCGCTGCCGATGAAGATGCCCCAGTCCCAGGCGCCACGCCAGGCCGGGTTGGGCAGCTTGCTGCGGTAGTCGAAGCCCACCGGGCGGAAGAACAGCGCCCACAGCACCGCCAGCATGGCCCAGTAGAAACCGGAGAAGGCGGTGGCATACACCAGCGGCCAGGCGGCGAACAGGGCGCCGCCGGCGGTGATGAACCACACCTGGTTGCCGTCCCAGTGCGGGCCGACGGTGTTGATCATCACCCGGCGCTCTTCATCCGTCTTGCCGACGAAGGGCAGCAGCGCACCCACGCCCATGTCGTGGCCGTCCATGATGGCGAAGCCCAGCAGCAGCACGCCGAGCAGGCCCCACCAGATGAGCTTGAGGATCTCGTAGTCGATCATGATTTACTGCACTCCCTTGGAATCGTGCGGCGCGGCCGGGGCCGCCATCAGCGCGGCGCCACCGGCCTGCGGCGGCGTTTCGCGGTGGTACCTGCCGGTACCCAGGCTGGAAGGACCGAGGCGGGCGTACTTGAACATCAGGTACATCTCGGCGATCAGCAGCACGGTGTAGAGCGTGACGAAGCCGGCGATGGAGAGGATCAGCTCGCCGGAGGTCAGCGTGGAGGTGGACAGGAAGGTGGGCAGCACGCCGTCTATGGTCCAGGGCTGACGGCCGAACTCTGCCACCAGCCAGCCCATTTCGCAGGCGATCCACGGCAGCGGCAGACCGTACAGCGCCCACTTCAGCAGCCAGCGCTGCTGCTCGAAGGTGTTGCGCGCGGCGTGGTAGAAGGACAGCGCGAACAGGGCGAGGAAGGACACGCCCAGCGCCACCATGATGCGGAAACCGAAGAACAGCGGCGCCACCGGCGGGATGGTGTCGCTAGCGGCAGCCTTGATCATCTCCGGCGTGGCCAGGCTGACGTCCTCGGTGTATTTCTTCAGCAGCAAGCCGTAGCCCAGGTCCTGCTTCACCTCGTTGAAGTTGGCCAGCAGCTCCGGGTTGCCCTTGTCCTTGCGCAGCGCTTCCAGCGCCTGCACCGCCAGGATGCCGTTAGTGACGCGCTCCGCGTTCCTCTCCTCGATCTCGGCGATGCCGGGCACCGTCTTGTCGATGGAGCGGGTGCCGATCAGGCCCAGCACCCAGGGCACGTGGATCTCGGCCAGGGTGGTACGGGTGGCTTCGTCCGGGATGCCGAACAGGGTCAGCCCGGCGGGCGCCGGCGCGGTTTCCCACATGCCTTCCATGGCCGCCATCTTGGCCTGCTGGGTTTCCGCCGCGTGGTAGCCCGACTCGTCGCCGAGCACGATCACCGACAGGGTGGAGGCCAGGCCGAAGGAGGCAGCGATGCGGAAGGAGCGGCGGGCGAAGGCCACGTCCTTGCCCTTCAGCAGGTACCAGGCGCTGATGCCGAGCACGAAGCCGGCGGCGGTGACGTAACCGGCGCTGATGGTGTGCACGAACTTGGCCTGCGCCACCGGGTTGAACAGCAGCTCGAAGAAGCTGGTCATCTCCATCCGCATGGTCACCGGGTTGAACTCGGCGCCCACCGGGTTCTGCATCCAGCCGTTGGCAATGAGGATGAGCAGCGCCGACAGGTTGGAACCGATGGCGGTGAGGTAGGTGACGGTGAGGTGGCCGACCTTGGACAGGCGGTCCCAGCCGAAGAAGAACAGGCCGACGAAGGTCGATTCCAGGAAGAAGGCCACCAGGCCCTCGATCGCCAGCGGCGCGCCGAAGATGTCGCCGACGTAGTGGGAGTAATAGGACCAGTTGGTACCGAACTGGAACTCCATCGTCAGGCCGGTGGTGACGCCCAGCGCGAAGTTGATGGCGAACAGCTTGCCCCAGAACTTGGTCATGTCCCGGTAGATTTCCTTGCCGGTCATGACATAGGTGGTTTCCATGATGGCGAGCATGAAGGACATGCCCAGCGTCAATGGAACGAACAGGAAGTGGTACAGCGCCGTGATCGCGAACTGTAGTCGCGACAGGTCTACAACGGCTTCGCTCATTGTTTTCAGTATTCCTTGGCAGGCGTGCCGCGAGGCACGCACGCAACGCACGGGCACAGCGCCGCCCTGCCCGGAGATGGCCAGGCATGGACGGACGACGGCCAGCCGCCGCCGGCGGGCGGATCAAGGCCGGCGCGTGCGTCATCAGCGGAACCGCGCAGCCGGCGGTCCGCACCTGCCATCCGCGCGGGATGGCACAGGGAGAAAAAGGGAAATCAGGCGGGCACCGGAGGCGCGCGCGGGGATTGCTCCACCCACATGCGCTTGAAGCGCAGCACCCGCTCCGGCTCGCGCTGGCTGGCGCTGGCGAGCACGCGGGTGAGCACCGGCAGCGGACGCAAGGCAGGCAGGGCGACGCCCATGAAGCCGGCGGCGCAGAAGTCGCAATAGGGCTTGCCCATGCCGTCGGCCGGATTGACCGGCTCGCCGGTTTCCCCCACCACGACCTTTTTCAGGCCGAAGGAGGAACAGACTTCGATGACCTTGGTGCCATTCACCGCGGCCAGCAGATAGCTGGCGGTGGCCGAAAAGCCATGCAGCAGCGCGGCGAACAACGCAGCGTGCAACAGGAAACGGCGGAAGCGGACTGACAGGGTAGGCACGGCAGGGTCGGGGGCGAATGGTTACGGTGCCTTCACGCCGGCCCTGCGCCCGTGGTTTCCCGCCTGAGGGGAAAAACCGGAAGCCTGGGCTTCCCGGGCAACGCTGGAACCATGCGCGGACATCTCTATAACCACGGTATTGTCACGGTTACTTTAGACCTCGTCTATCGTAGTTTTCCCTATGGATAGCGGGCTTCCGGCGATGCGACAGGATTGGAAGCCCGCTTTCGTCTATTACGGAAGAACTACTTCAGCGCCAGCTGGAATTTGACCCAGACAGTACGGCCCGGCTCCTGGATACGGGTATTGACCGGCACGACGAAGCCCGGCAAAGCGCTGCCGGTGCGCGACAGGTGCTCCGAGTAGCTGCGGTCGAAGAGGTTATCGATGCCCGCCGTCAACTGGGCGTCCTTGGCGGGCCGCCAGCCGGCGTTGATCGAAAACACCGCAAAGCCGGGCGAACGGCCGATGTCCTGGCCGTTCATGACGATGTTGCCGGAGCCGATGTCGTAGCGGTTCTGGTCCGCCACCATCCTCAGCAGGCCGCCGGCCGAGTAAGTGCCATTGTCGTAGTCCAGCGCCAGGCGGGCTTCCAGAGGGGGCTGCTGGGCCAGTGCGGTATCGTCGGTGTCGTTCTCTCCACGCACCCAGGCCAGGGTGGCGGTGGTCTTCCAGTTGCGGGTGAAGCGCCAGCTGACATCGGCCTCCAGGCCGACGACGGTGGCGTCGATGTTGCGCACCCGGGTGGGCGCGATCCAGGTCATCAGGATGTAGTCCTGCACCTTGCCGTAGTAGCCGGACAGCGCCCCGCTCCACGCCCCCGCGTGCCAGTTGAGCCCCACGTCCAGCTGCGTGGTCTTCTCCGGCTTCACGGTGAGGAAGGCGCTGTTCAGCGTGTCCTCGTCCCGCAGCAGGCGTTCCCAGTAATCCGGGAAGCGCTCCGCGTGCCCCAGCCCGGCGTAGTAGGTGCCCAGCGCGGTGCTGCCTTCGTAGCGCACGAAGCCGCTGGTCAAGGTGGCGCGGTCGGTTTCACCCCGGGTGTGGTTTACCGGCGCGCCCATGCACATGCCTCCCATGTACATGCCGGCCACGCAGCGCCTGGAATCCTTGGCCGAGTGTTCGTCCACACGCAGGCCGGCGACGATGCGGCCCGCTTCGTCCAGGCTGTAGCTGCCTTCGCCGAAGACGCCGAACTGGCGGAAGCGCATGTCCTCCTCGTACGGCAGGCTGCGATAGTAGTCATCGGCGGCATCCGCGCTGGCGCGCCCCATGGCGTTGCGGGTGCGATGCACGTCCTGCTTGGCGTCCAGCCCCAGGGTGAGCCGCAGCGGTTCGGTGGGTGTCAGGCTCACGCCGACCCGGGCGCCGGTGGTGATACGGTCCGGGTTCATCGCCGAAAAACCGTTGGCGTTCAGCTGGTCGCGCAGGCTGTAGTTGTCCATCACATGATCGACATAGTTGTAGTAAGCCTGGGCGAACACCTCGTCCACCAGGGGCGACACCTTGCTCTTGCTGAACTTCAGCGCCACGTTGTCACGCGCGAAGCGGGAACCATCCATGCTCCGGTCCGCGTAGGCTGCCTCGCCATTGCTGCGGGCGAACGAGAGCTCGAGCAGCGTCTGCTCGTCTGGCGTCCATCCCAGCGCCGCGGTGCTGCTCCAGCGGGTGTAGCTGGAATGCACCTTGTTGCCGTCGCCATCCTTGTAGTCATCGGTGTGCGAGCGGGTTGCACCGGCCCGCACATAGAAGCCTGGCGCCCCGCCGGTGACATCCAGCACCTGATCGTTACGACCGAAGCTGCCCAAGGTGAGGCTGCCGTAGGCTTCCCACGCCGCCTTGTCGAAGCGCGGCGCATCGCGCTCGAACAACACCACGCCAGCCGACATACCGGCGCCGTAGATCACGCTCTGCGGCCCCTTGAGCACGGTGACGCGGTCGTAGCTCTCGGGATAGACATAGGCGGTCGGCGGATCCATGCGGCCGCCGCAGCCGCCGTAGATCTCCTGGCCGTCCAGCAGGATGCCCAACCGGGAGCCGGACATGCCGCGCAGCAGCGGATCGCCGTCGGTGCCGCCTTTGCGGATCACCGAGAAGCCGGGGATGCTCTTGAGGAAGTCGGCACCATCGTGGGCGGGGATAGGCTGGCGTGGCGCCTTGGGGTCGGTGACGACGGTAAGCGGCGCGTCCATGGTGGGCGCGGTGACCACGACCGCGCCCAGCGCGGTGTCCTCTCCTGCGGGGAGTTCAGAGTGTTCATGCAACTGCGCCTCGGCGGCAAGGACGGGCAGGGGCAAAGCGAAGCAAAGAGCAAGCGCCAGCGGCAGCTGGCGGAGTTTCGGCGACATCGTGATTCCTCGTTTTCCTTGTATTCCTGCCGGCGGCATGCGGAGGCCGGACAGGAGGGTCCGCACCGCGTGGCGGGGGCCAGCGGCGTCGGGGCTGCTCGAGAGCCGGATCCAGCACGGTCCGGATGAAGCGGGACGGGTATCGCGCCTTCTCCCCTTGCCAGGGCGCGGCGCGAAGCGGGCTGCCCCCTGGGGGCGCTCCGCCTTCCGCCTGGGATCAGGGAGGAAGGCGTGGCATCCGCTGCTGCGGGGCGCGCTGGACGGGCTGGCGGGTCAGGAAAACGCGGGCGGGCCGCGGGGTACGGCGGAGAAGAGCGGCGGGCGTGGCGGCGGGCCGGCCCGTTCCGGCAGCGCCGGGCGTGCTGGCGGCAGGATTGCGCGGGCGGGCGGCAGTTCCGCCGGCGGCGGCATCCAGGCCTGGGGCTCCCAGCGGCACAGCGGACAATGCCCATGGCCGTCGTCCACCGCCACCTCACCCACCGGCGAGGAGGCAAAGTGGCCGGCGCCGCAGATGTCCGCCATCGCCAGGGTTTCCGCCATCGGCAGCGCACGCGGCAACACCGCGCCCAGGATCGCGACGATGACGATCCAGGCGAGGCAGACGCGGTGGCGCAGCAGGCGGCGCATGGCGAGGCTCAATGTTGCGGGAGCGACGGCTCAGGCGGGGTTCAGTGCTTGTGCTCGTGCGCCATGCCTTCGTGGGCCGGCGCGGCCGGGGCCGCAGCGCCCGCGGTCAGCGACCGCGCCGGCGCCTGCACTTCCACCGTTTCACGCTTGCCGTCCTTGCCCTCCACCACCAGGCTCAGCGGCACCGTGTCGCCTTCCTTGATCTGGTCTTTCAACCCCATCAGCATCACATGGTAGCCGCCCGGCTTCAGCTCCACCGCCTGGCCGGCGGGCAGCGCCAGCGCGTCGATCTGGCGCATCTTCATCACGCCGTCCTCGGTCTTCATCTCGTGGATCTCGGTGACATTGGCCACCGGCGAGCTCACCTTCACCAGTCTGGAATCGTTGGCGGCGGTGATGCGGAAGAATGCCCCGGAAGCCTTTTGCGCGGCCACGGTGGCACGTACCCAGGGCGACTCGATCTGGACCTGCGCATGGGCGGCAGGCACTGAGGCGGCAAGCAGCAGGGCAAGCATCAACTTCTTCATGGTGGAACTCCTCGACAGTGAAAACGCCCGAGGGCGGCGGAAGGCGCAGCGCCGCAGGACGGATGCCGGGCAAAGCCGGCGATGGATCCAGCATGGCCGCCAGCCCTCCCCGCGCTCGGGTAGAAAGCAGGACAGCCAACGGAAACAGCAAGGGGAAAACAGGCTGCGCACCGACCAGGGCCTGGACCGGTGGCGGTACGGCGGGCGGCGCTCAGCCCAGGGCGGGCGGCGCGCGCGGCCTGGCGGTAGGCCAGGCAGAAGAGGAAACCTGGGGAATTGGTGCCTGGCTCCGCTCGAAGCCGGCATCGGCCGGCGGTGCTGCCGGCAGCCAGGGAGCAGCCGGCAGCGCGTCGAAGGCGGCCTTGTGTACGCAGTAAGGGCAATGTTCACCGCCCGCCAGCGCCTTGGCCGGCTCGCCGGGCAGGACCTCACCCGGCAGATGGACCACGCCGGCAGCAGTGCAGATGTCGATGGTGCCGCCACCCTCCGCCAACGCCGCATTGACCGCAGGCGCCAGCGCAGCCAGCAGGATCGCGGCGAAGGCGAGCCAGCTTACGAAGCGTTGCCTGCAGGCAGAAAGACGGAGCAAGGAAGGCAAGACGGTAGCAGCGAGAGGGAAACGTCCGTCATTCTAGCGGGCAGCGGCACGCTCGCCCATCCATACCCCGAAAATAATCGGGGCCTTTCGGCCCCGATCATTCACGGTTGCGTCCGGAAACCGGCAATCAGCCCAGCCAGCGGCGGGCGTTGCGGAACAGGCGCAGCCAGGGCGAAGCGTCCGGGCTGGCCTCGCGCAGTTCCTGCGGCGCCCAAGACATCTGCAGCGTGCGGGCGGTGCGCTCCGGGTGCGGCATCATGATGGTGAAGCGGCCGTCCGGCGTGGTGAAGCCGGTCTGCCCGCCGGCGGAGCCGTTGGGGTTGGCCGGATAGCGCTCGGTCGGGTTGCCGGCATTGTCCACATAGCGCAGCGCGGCGATGGCCTGGGCCGGATCGGCGCCGGGCGCGAACACCGCCCTGCCCTCGCCGTGGCTGACCACCACCGGCATGCGGCTGCCGGCCATGCCGGCGAGCAGGATGGACGGACTTTCCAGCACTTCCGCCATGACGAAGCGGGCCTCGAACTGCTCGCTGCGGTTGCGGTGGAAGGTCGGCCAGGCCTGGGCGCCGGGGATGATGGGCGCGAGGTGGGCCATCATCTGGCAGCCGTTGCAGACGCCCAGCGCGAAGGTGTCGCCGCGGCCGAAGAAGGCCTCGAACTGAGCGCGCAGCGCCGGGTTGAAGAGGATGGACTTGGCCCAGCCCTGGCCGGCGCCGAGCACGTCGCCGTAGGAGAAGCCGCCGCAGGCCGCGAGGCCGTGGAACTGTTCCAGGCTGCGACGGCCGGACTGCAGGTCGGACATGTGTACATCCACCGGCTCGAAACCGGCGCGCTCGAAGGCAGCCGCCATCTCGAACTGGGAATTCACGCCCTGCTCCCGCAGCACCGCGACCTTGGGCCGCACGCCGCTGGCGATGAAGGGCGCGGCCACATCCTCGGTGACGTCGAAGCTCAGGCTGACCGACAGGCCGGGGTCGGCGGCGTCGGCCAGCGCATCGAACTCCTCGCGGGCGCAGTCGGCATCGTCGCGCAGCGCGGCGATGCGGTAGCTGGTATCGGACCAGGCCTGCAGCAGCTCGACACGCGAGGCGGACAGCACCAGCTTGGCGCTGCGCCAGAAGCGCACTTCGTCCTTGTCGTTGGGCTCGCCGATGAAGTGGTAGGCCAGGCCGGCTTCGCGCAGCAACGTGGTGATGCGGGCACGGTCGTCGCGGCGGATCTGCACCACCGCGCCCAGTTCCTCGGCGAACAGGCCGCCGACCAGGCGGTCGTCGAAACGGCCCTTGAGGGTGTCCGGCTTCTTCTCCAGGCCATCCACATCGTTCATGTAGGGGTCGTAGCAGACGGTGTCCAGCACCAGCGACAGGCCACACCTGGAGGCGAAGGCCATCTCGCATACCGCGGCGAACAGGCCGCCGTCGGAACGGTCGTGGTAGGCCAGGATCAGGCCCTCGCTACGCAGGCGCTGCACCGCGGTGAAGAAGGCGGCCAGCTCGGCCGGCGCCACATCCGGCGCATGCTCACCGACCGAGTTGTACACCTGGGCCAGCACCGAGCCGCCGAGGCGGTTGGCGCCCTTGCCGAGGTCGATCAGCAGCAGTTCGGTGGCCACGCCTTCAGTGAGCTGCAGCTGCGGCGTCAGGGTGTTGCGGATGTCGGCGACCGGCGCGAAGGCGGTGGCGATCAGCGACATCGGCGCCACCACCTGCTTGTCCTCGCCGCCTTCGTTCCAGGCGGTGCGCATGGACAGCGAATCCTTGCCAACCGGGATGGAGAGGCCGGCGGCGACGCAGAACTCGGAAACCGCCTTGACCGTGTCGAACAGCTTGGCGTCCTCGCCGCGGTGGCCGGCGGCGGCCATCCAGTTGGCGGAGAGCTTGACCTCGCCCAGTTCGGCGATGTCGGCGGCGGCGATGTTGGTCACCGCCTCGCCGATGGCCATGCGGCCGGAAGCCGGCGCGTCCAACAGCGCCAGCGGGGTGCGCTCGCCCATGGCGAAGGCTTCGCCGCGGTAGCCGTGGAAACTCATGGCGGTGACGGCGACGTCCGCCACCGGCACCTGCCAGGGGCCTACCATCTGGTCGCGCGCGGTGAGGCCGCCGACCGAGCGGTCGCCGATGGTGATCAGGAAGCGCTTGCTCGCCACCGTGGGGTTGCGCAGCACACGCAGCGCGGCGTCCTTGAGGTCCAGGCCGGCGACGTCGAAGGGCGGCAGGTAAACAGCGCGGCGGGAGACGTTGCGGGTCATCTTCGGCGGCTTGCCGAGCAGCACCTGCATCTCCATGTCCACCGGCTTGTTGCCGAAGTGGCGGTCGGAAACGGTGAGCTGGCCGTCGGCGGTGGCTTCGCCCAGTACCGCGAAGGGGCAGCGCTCGCGTTCGCAGATGGCGCGGAACACATCGAGATCGGCCGGCGCCACCGCCAGCACGTAGCGCTCCTGCGACTCGTTGCTCCAGATTTCGCGCGGGCTCATGCCCGGCTCTTCGATGTGCACCTCGCGCAGCTCGAAGTGCGCGCCCAGGCCGGCGTGGTCGGCCAGCTCCGGCATGGCGTTGGAGAGGCCCCCGGCGCCGACGTCATGGATGGCGATGATGGGGTTGGCACCGCCGCGCTGCCAGCAGGCGTCGATCACCTCCTGGCAGCGGCGCTGGATCTCCGGGTTGCCGCGCTGCACCGAGGCGAAATCCAGATCGGCAGTGTTGGTGCCGGTGGCCATGGACGAGGCGGCGCCGCCGCCCAGGCCGATGAGCATGCCCGGGCCGCCGAGCTGGATCAGCAGCGTGCCCGGCGGGAACTTCGGCTTGTCCGCCTGCTGCGCCTGGATGTTGCCGACGCCGCCGGCGATCATGATGGGCTTGTGGTAGCCGCGCACCTCGCCCTGCACTTCCTGCTCGAAGGTACGGAAGTAGCCCGCCAGGTTGGGACGGCCGAACTCATTGTTGAAGGCGGCGGCGCCCAACGGGCCTTCGATCATGATGTCCAGCGCGGAGGCGATGCGCTCCGGCTTGCCGTAGGGCCGCTCCCAGGGCTGCACCGCATCCGGCAGGTTGAGGTTGGACACCGAGAAGCCGGCCAGTCCCGCCTTGGGCCGCGAACCGCGGCCGGTGGCGCCTTCGTCGCGGATCTCGCCGCCGGCGCCGGTGGAAGCGCCGGGGAAGGGCGAGATCGCGGTAGGGTGGTTATGGGTTTCCACCTTGGCGAGGATGTGGGTTTCTTCCTCGTGGTAGCGGAAAGCACCGTCGGCATCCGGGTACAGCCTCGGCACCACCGCACCCTCGATCACCGAGGCGTTGTCGGAGTAAGCCACCACGGTGCCCTGCGGATGCGCCTTGTGGGTGTCCTTGATCATGCCGAACAGGCTCTTCTCCATCGGCCGGGCATCGATCACCCAGTCGGCGTTGAAGATCTTGTGGCGGCAATGCTCCGAGTTCGCCTGGGCGAACATCATCAGTTCGACGTCGCTGGGATTGCGGCCGATACGGCCGAAGTTCTCCACCAGGTAATCCACTTCGTCCTCCGACAGGGCCAGGCCCAGCTCGCCGTTGGCCTTCTCCAGCGCAGCGCGGCCGCCGCCGAGGATATCCACCGAACTCAGCGGCTGCGGTTCGTAGTGGTGGAACAGCGCCTCGGCCTGATTCACGTCCGCCAGCACCGATTCGGTCATGCGGTCATGCACCAGCGGCAGCGCCAGGGCGCGGCGCGCCTCGTCCAGATCCTTGCCGGCCACGGTGTAGGCGGTGCCCCGCTCCACCCGCACAATCTTGCCGAAACCACACTGGCGGACGATGTCGCTGGCCTTGGACGACCAGGGCGAGATGGTGCCCAGGCGCGGCACCACCAGCAGCAGGCTGCCCTCCGGCGCGTTGCCCGCCGGGCGCGCATCCAGCAGGTCGACCAAGCGGTCCAGCTCTTCCGCCGTCAGCGGCGCGGACAACTCGACGAAGTACCAGTGCTCGGCCGCCACGCTCTTAAACTTGGGCAGGGTAGCGGCGAAACGCCGGGACAGGCGCTCCAGACGGGATGAAGACAGCGCCGGAGCGCCACGCAGCTTGAGGATTTCGGTCATTTCGATGGGAAATGGAGGGGAAATTGAGGTCCGCCGACAGGGAAGGGAACGCCGGGGCGTGCGGCGGATCGAAACGGCGGATTATACCCGAGCCCCCGGCACCGTTCGCCGGCAACACCTCCGCCCGGCCACCGAAAACCGGCAAAGCGGAGCAATCGGATAAAATCACGCGTTTGCACCGACCCGCTGGCCGATGACCGTACCGAATTCCCCTCCCCGCCCGTCCACCCTGCCGTCCGCGGCCTGGATCTTCCTTCCGTCGATCCTCTCCGGCGCCCTGGCCTTGTACGTGTTCTTCGGCGGGCACAATGAGGACTGGTTCGTCATCACCAACGCGGCGGCGCAGTACCTGCTGCCGGCGGCGCTGTGGGCCGGCATCACCAATTTCGGCGCCACGCTGGGTGCCTTTTCCATGCTGGGGCCGGTGTTGCTGTGGCGTCCCCGCTGGGTGGCGTCGGCGGTGCTGGCCGCCCCGGCGGCCATCCTCTATGCGCAAGGCCTGAAGGCGATCTTCGCCGAGCCCCGGCCAGCCGCGGTGCTGGGCGTGGATGCGATCACCGTGATCGGGCTGCCGCTGCGCACCAATTCCTTCCCCTCCGGCCACACCACCACCGCCTTCGTCCTCGCAGGCGTCTTCACCTTCTGTGCCACCGCGGGCGAGCGCCGCTGGGTGGGCTGGGTGGCGCTGGCGCTGGCCGCGCTGGTGGGCTTCTCCCGCCTCGCCGTCGGCGCCCACTGGCCGCTGGACGTTTTCGCCGGCGCCGCCGGCGGCTGGCTGTGCGCCGCGCTGGGCACCTGGTGGGCGGACCGCTGGCGCTTCTGGGAGCATGCGCGCGGGCTGCGCATCACCGCGGTGCTGCTCTTCATCCTGGCGCTGGCGCTGGCCATCGAGGATCTCGGCTATCCCGAGGGGATGTGGTCGCAATACCTGCTGGTGGCTTGCGGCCTGTTGGGCGCCGGCTGGGCCTGGCTGCATCCACGCACGGTGAGCAAGGCAACGTGAAAGCCAGCCGCCTGCTCGCCCTCGCGGTCAGCATCGCCCTGCTCGCCTGGCTGCTCGCCGACGCGCGCTGGCGCGAGGTGGGCGCTGCCTTCACCCGCCTCACGCCGGACGTGGTCGCGCTGACCGTGGCCGGCATGTTCTGCAGCTACCTGCTGCGGGCACTGCGGGTGTACGACGAATTCCGCCATGACGCCGGCGGCCGCTTCGGCGCCTGTCTGCGCATCGTGCTCATCCACAACGCCATGGTGAACGTGGTGCCCTTCCGCGGCGGCGAGGCGGCTTTTCCGCTGCTGCTGCGCCGCAGTTTCGCCACCCCGCTGCCGCGCGCGGTGGCTTCGCTGTTCTGGTTCCGGCTGCAGGATGCGCTGGTGGTCGGCATGGTGGCGGCGGCAATGTGGCCGGGCGTGCCGCTGGCGCTGCGGGTGCTCGCCTGTGGCGGCCTGCTGGTGTTCGCCTGGGCGCTGCCGCGCTGGGCGCGGCGGCCGCATGGCTGGGCGGAAGGCGGCGCCTTCGCCAGCAAGCTGGGCAAGCTGCGCGACGCCTTCGCCGAATCCACCCGCCACGCCCGCTACGGCTGGCTATGGACCATCGCCAACTGGTCGGTGAAACTCGCCGCCCAGGCCTGGCTGCTGGGCGCCCTGCTGGCGGCCGCGCCGGCGCAGGGCGTGGCCGGCGCGCTGGGCGCGGAGCTGGCCGCCATCCTGCCGATACAGGGCGTGGCCGGCTTCGGCACCTACGAGGCGGGCGCCGCCGCAGCGCTGGCGAGCACCGGCATCGGCTTCGCCGACGGCTTGCGCGCGGCACTTGCCCTGCACCTCTTCGTCATCGCCTGCGCGGTCAGCGCCGGCGCCATCGCCTGGCTGTTCCCCAACGCAGGCCCGGGCCGACAGGCCCCGTCCGACGACAACGACGCTCCGGACTCCGCGCCGCGGAATCCCCCGAATACTTCTTGCGAGACCGCTTCGAACCCATGAGCCTATCCCCGCTCCCTGCCGCCGAGCCGCAGATTCCGGCTGGCCTGCCCAAGCACACCTTGTCCGTGGTAGTGCCGATGTACAACGAGGCGGAGAACGTCGAACCGCTGCTCGAACGCATCCATCTCGCCCTCGGCCCTTACCCCTGGCCCTGGGAAGTGGTGCTGGTGGATGACGGCAGTTCCGACTCCACGCCGGCCGAACTGGCGCGCTGCGCCGAACTCTACGGGCCGCATGTGCGCATCATCGAGCTGATGCGCAACTTCAAGCAGACAGCGGCCATGCAGGCCGGCCTGGATGCAGCCCGCGGCACGGTGATCGTGACCATGGACGGCGACCTGCAGAACGACCCCATCGACATCCCGCGCATGGTGAACCGCCTGCTGACCGAGGATCTGGACCTGGTCGCCGGCTGGCGCAAGGACCGCCAGGACGGCCTGCTGCTGCGCAAGATCCCTTCGCGCATCGCCAACCGCCTGATCGCCCGCCTCACCGGCGTGCATCTGAAGGACTATGGCTGCAGCCTGAAGGTGTTCCGCGGCAGCGCGATCAAGAACGTGCGCCTGTACGGCGAAATGCACCGCTTCATCCCCGCCTGGCTGGCGACGGTGACCACGCCGCGGCGCATCGCGCAGGAAGTGGTGACCCACCACGCCCGCGTCTTCGGCCAGTCCAAGTACGGCATCTCGCGCACCTTCCGGGTGGTACTGGACCTGATCTTCGTTTACTTCTTCATGCGCTACCGTACCCGCCCCGGCCACTTCTTCGGCGGCATCGGCATCGGCCTGGGCGCGCTGGGCAGCGCCATCCTTTGCTATCTGGGGGCGCTGAAGGTTTTCCTGGGTGAATCCATCGGCACCCGGCCCCTGCTGTTCGCCGGCTTCTTCCTGCTGATCGCCGGCGTGCAGATGGTGACTTCCGGCGTGCTGGCCGAACTGCTAGCCCGCGTCTACTACGAATCCGGCAACACCCGCGCCTACCTCGCCCGGCCGAATGCCGAGCTGTCGGTGGACGAAGGCTGGCGCCAGCCGGTGGCGCAATGAATCCGGTGCCGCAGGGCGCGCAGCAGCGCCTCATCACCGCGCTCGTCTTCCTGTTGCCGTTGGTGAGCTACTTCCTCTTCCTCGGCAGCACGCCGCTGTTCGATGTGGATGAAGGCGCTTTCTCCGAGGCCACCCGGGAGATGTTCGAGCGCGGCGACTTCCTGTCGACCTACCTGAACGGCGAGCACCGCTTCGACAAGCCCATCCTGGTGTACTGGCTGCAGGCCATCGGCTACCTGATCTTCGGTGCCTCCGAGTGGGCCTTCCGCCTGCCTTCGGCGGTGTGCGCCGCGGTGTGGAGCTACGCCGCCTGGCATTTCGCCCGCGAGCGCTTCGGCCCGGACGCAGCCATTGCCGCGCTGGCGGTGGCCGCCACCGCCATCGGCCCCTTCGCCATCGGCCGCGCCGCCACGGCAGACGCGCTGCTCAACATGCTGCTCGCGCTGTCGCTGTTCGACGCCTGGCGCCACCTGGAAAGCGGCCGCCGCGCGCCGCTGCTGCGCAGCTATGTCTGGATCGGCCTGGGCGTGCTCACCAAGGGGCCGATCGCCCTCATCGTGCCGGGCGCGGTCACCTTCCTCTACTGCGCCAGCAAGCTGGAATGGAAGCGCTGGCTGCGCTCGGTGTTCGACCCGCAGGGCTGGATCATCCTGGCTGTGCTGGTGGTGCCTTGGTATGCGGCGGCGCTCATCATCCACGGCCAGAATTTCATCGACGGCTTCATCCTCAAGCACAACGTGGAGCGCTTCACCGGCACGCTGGAAGGCCACGCCGGCAGCCTTTTCTACTACGTATTCGCGGTGCCGCTGCTGATGCTGCCCTGGACCGGCCCGCTGCTGGCCAGCCTGCGCCACCTGCGCAGCGACGCCGGCACCGGCGTGCGCCGCTTCCTGTGGCTGTGGGCCGGCTTCGTGGTGGTGTTCTTCTCCCTCTCCGGCACCAAGCTGCCGCACTACGTGCTCTACGGCTCGACGCCGCTGTTCCTGCTGATCGCCGCCCACCGCGACGGCCTGCGGCGCAAATGGCCGCACCTGATCGCGCCGCTGGTGGCTCTCGTGCTGTTCGCCGCCTTCCCGCTGATCCTGCAGACGCTGTCGCAGGGCGAGGCTGGCAACGCCTATTACCGCGCCCAGCTCGGTGAGGCGCTGAGCGCCGCCGGCATCGGCTATTACGCGGCTACCCTGGGCGCCCTGGCGCTATGGCTGGCGATCTGCCTGCGCACCCGCATCCCTCTGTGGAACAAGTTGCTGCTGGGGGCCACGTTGCAGGTGCTGCTGCTCGCCAGCGTGGTGAGCCCCTGGATCGGGCAAGTGCTGCAAGGGCCGGTGAAGGCCGCCGCCGCCGTCGCGCGCAGCCACGAAGGCAATGTGGTGGCGTGGAAGATCGACGCCCCCAGCTTCAGCGTCTATCGGCAGGCGGTAACGCCCTCCCGCGAACCCAAGCCCGGCGAGATGGCCATCACCCGCTTCGATCGCGTGCCGGCCGAAGGCTACGAGCAGCTCTTCCGCCAGGGCGGCGTCGCGCTGGTAAGACGTTTACCGGAACCACCCGCAGCTGAAGCCCCCCCGCTGGAAGCGCC
>NZ_WUEI01000140.1 GCF_012911025.1 Azoarcus sp. TTM-91
GTTGGGGAGAGGGGGTGCCCCGCAAGGGGCGTTAGCGGCAATACAAGCCCACTCCCCCTCTCCCTCAGCCCCTCTCCCGCGAACGAAGAGGTGAGTAAAACCTCGTCAGCCATATGGCATGCAGGGCGGGATGGCGATACCTCCATCCCGCCCACCCTCAGGCCAGCGTCGCTGTCGCATCCATCGTCAGCCAGCCCTCGGCATCGCTTGCCCACAGCCGCACCGTTCTGCCATCCGCTGCTGGCTCGCCGTGGACGAAGAAAGGCGCGGTGTCGAAAGTCGGCCGCAGCGCGCGGAACCGGAAGCCGGACAGGCGCGCGCCGGGCTGTTCCCGTTGCAGCAGGTCCAGCAGCAGGGTGGCGATCAGCGGGCCGTGCACCACCAGGCCGGGATAGCCCTCCACTCCGGTGACGTAGCGGCGGTCGTAGTGGATGCGGTGACCATTGAAGGTCAGCGCGGAGTAGCGGAACAGCAGCACGTCGTCCGGCGTGATGCGGCGCTGCCAGGGGCCCTGGGGCGCGGGCGTGGGGGCGAGGGCCGGCGCGTCCGGCCGTGGCGCTTCGCGGTAGACGATGTCGTGCTCCTCCACCAGCCGTGGCGCGCCGTTGGCGGAAATCTCGTGGCGCACGGTGATGAAGGCCAGCGCGCCGCTGCGGCCGTGCTTGAGGTCGATAGCGGTGATGGTGGAGCGCTTGCGGATGCGCTCGCCAACGCGCAAGGGCTCGACGAAGTCGAAGCGGCCGCCTGCCCACATGCGCCGTGGCAGCGGCACCGGCGGCAGGAAGCCGCCCTTGCGCGCGTGGCCATCCTCGCCCAGCGCGGAGTGGGCGTGCAGCGGCAGGAAGTAGAGCCAGTGCCACAGCGGCGGCAGCGGCTCGCCGGGGCCGCACTTGCCGGCATAGGGCGCCTCCAGGGTGGCTTTCAGCGCGCGCGGCGGGAAGGCGGTCACCTCGTCTTCGGTTTCTTCCTCCCGTCCCAGCCACTGGCGCAGGTGGGCTTCGTCCAGCGCGGCGTCCATGTCCTCGTCGTGCATCTCGTCTTCCTCAGGGGGAGAACCTGCAGCTTAGGCCAGCGGCGGCCGGCTGTTGATCGGCGATTTTTCGCGCTAGCCTTCGCGCTTTGCGAAGGGAGGCCGCCCCATGCACTTCGATCTCGCCGACCTGAAGGTCTTCGTCGCTGCCGCCGAACAGGGCTCGCTCACTGCCGCTGGCCGCCACTGTCACCTCGCGCTGGCGGCGGTGAGCAAGCGCATCGCCCGGCTGGAGGCGCAGACCGGCAGCGCGCTGTTCACGCGCGGCAAGCAGGGTGTGGCGACCACGCCGGCGGGGGCGGTCTTCCTGCGCCACGCCCGCGCCTGGCTCTACGACATCCAGGTGCTGAACGCCGAGCTGCAGGAGCATGCGCGCGGCTTCCGCGGCCTGGTGCGGCTGGCGGCCAACACCAACGCCATGCAGGGTTTCCTGCCGGAGTGCATAGGCGAGTACCTGGCGCGCAACCGCCAGGTGGACGTGCGCATCGAGGAGGGGCTGTCGGTGGAGGTGCTGCGGCGGGTGGCGGAGGGCCGCGCCGACATCGGCATCTACGCCGCCACGCTGGAGGCGCCGCGGCTGGAGCTGTTCCCCTTCCGCAACGACAGGCTGGTGGCGGTGATGGCTGCCGACCACGCCCATGCCGGCGCGGCGGAAATCCGCTTCGAGCAGTTGCTGGACGAGGATTTCGTCGGCCTGGACGGCGAGGCTGCCATCCAGGCTTTCCTGGAAGAGAAGGCCAGCGCGCTGGGCCGCCGCCTGCAGCTGCGGGTGGGTAGCCGCAGCTTCGACGCGGTGTGCCGCTTCGCCCAGTGCGGCGTGGGCGTGGCGGTGGTGCCGCGCTCGGCGGCGCAGCGCTTCGGCGAACCTGGCCGGCTGGCGGTGGTGCCGCTGGCGGACGACTGGGCGGAGCGCCGGCTGCAGATCGCGGTGCGTTCCTATGAGGCGCTGCCGGCCTATGCCCGCCAGCTGGTGGATGCGCTGCGCGGCTGAGCCGGCTGGTTCGTCACGCCCTGAAAGCGCACCGCCCGGCGCGGGAGCCCCGGCCGGGCGGTGAAGGCTTGTGGCGCGCCTTTCGGCGGCGCGCCCTCCGGGGGTGCGGCAGGCTGGCCGCCCTCAGCGCGACTCCTGGCGGCCCAGATCCAGGTGGGCGCTGTGGCCATGGCTCTGGCGCACCAGCGTCTGCGGCAGCAGCGAGCCAGCCAGCATGCCGACGATGCCGGCCAGCATGCCGGCGAAATGCGGGGGAATATCCGCCTCCGGTGCCACGGTTTCCAGCCCCAGCCACACCACCAGGCCGAACAGGATGGAGGCCAGCGCCCCCTGGGTGCTGGCGCGCTTCCAGTACAGGCCGAAGGCCAGCGGCACGAAGGCGGTGGCCAGCGTCACCTTGTAGGCGTTCTCCACCATGGCGTGGATGCTCTCGTCGGTGCGCATCGCGTACCAGGTCACCAGCACCGCGAACACCACCACCACCACCCGTGTCATCCAGAGGAACTGGCGGTCGTTCATGCCGCGGAAGGTGCTGCGCAGGATGTTCTCGGAGAAGGTCACCGAGGGCGCCAGCAGCGTGCCGGAGGCGGTGCTCATGATGGCCGACAGCAGCGCGCCAAAGAACATCACCTGGGCGAACAGCGGGGTGTGCTGCAGGATGAGCTGCGGCAGGATCTGCTGGCTGTCGCTTTCCTGGTAGTGGGCCACCAGCGCCGGGTCGATCAGCGTGGCCGAGTAGGCGATGAACAGCGGGATGAAGGCGAACAGGAAGTAGCCGGAGCCGCCCAGCAGGGTGCCGCGCACCGCGGTCTTCTCGTCGCGGGCGGAGTTGATGCGCTGGAACACGTCCTGCTGCGGGATGGAGCCGAAGCCCATGGTGAGGATGCCGGCGGCGAAGGCGATGACGTCCTTCGGGTCCAGCGCCGGCAGGAAGTTGAGCTTGCCGGCCTCGTTGGCATGGGCCACCACGGTGCCGACGCCGCCGGCCATGTCGCCCACCACCCAGGCGATGTAGGCCAGGCCGATGATGATGATGGTCATCTGCAGGAAGTCGGTCAGCGCCACCGACCACATGCCGCCGAACAGGGTGTAGAGCAGCACCACGCCGGCGCCGATCAGCATGCCGGCCTCGCTGGAGATGGCGCCGTCGGAGAGGATGTTGAACACCAGGCCGAGGGCGGTGATCTGCGCCGACACCCAGCCGAGGTAGGAGATGACGATGGCGATGGAGCACAGCAGTTCCACCGTGCGGCCGTAGCGGGTGCGGTAGTAGTCGCCCAGCGTCAGCAGGTTCATGCGGTACAGCGGGCGGGCGAAGAACAGGCCCACCAGGATCAGGCACAGCGAGGCGCCGAAGGGGTCGGACCACAGCCCGCGCAGGCCTTCGTCGATGAAGGTGGCGGAGATGCCCAGCACCGTCTCGGAGCCGAACCAGGTGGCGAACACCGTGGCGGTGACGATGTACAGCGGCAGGTGGCGGCCGGCGGCCACGTAGTCGGTGGAGTTCTTGACCCGGGTCGCGGCATACAGGCCGATGCCGATGGAGACCAGGAGATAGAGGATCACGAAGGCGATCAGCATGGAGGGCGCTTTCCGCTAAGCCGGGTTGCAAAAAGGGCGGCCTCCGCCCGGGAGGCCGCCCGAAATCCAGTCGCGGAGGGAAGACGGGGTATGTGGGGCCGCCGTCCTTGCCCGGCGCAGCGATGCTGCGCGGCCGCAAGGCCGGAATATAACGTTGGTGGGGGCGGGGGAAAAGCGTTTTTCACCAGATCGTGAAAATCGCTGGCCGCCAGTGCCGGCGCGGGTTTGCGGCTGGTGCCGGCACCGCTTTGGTGCGACGGACTTTCAAGGGCCGGCAGGCTGGGTCCAGGGTGAAAGCGGTGTCAGCCTGTCGAAGGTAGTGGCTCAGCCGGGTGCAAGGGCGGCGGCCTTGTGCTCATCGAGCCGGCAAGCAGATGCCTGGGCACAGGCTGGTCCGACATGAGCGGGTTCTGAGCGAAGCCGGGCGACTCGGGCGGATGGTTTCCGCTGGCGGGCCAAGGCGGGGGCGCTCCGGCAATCAAACAGGAGATGTCGCTCGCGCCTCTCTATTCTCTTGTTAACACGGCAGCTGCAAACCAGGCAATTGAATACACGACAGCCATTCGGGTTGAGTCTGCCAACGCCCGTTCCCCGCAATGCCCTTCGACAGGCTCAGCCCGGACGGCGGCTGGGGATCCAATTGCTTGCAGGTTCAATGATGGAGGTCGTGCCGCTTGCCGTGCTGCGGCGGCGCGGGCCGCGGGCGTTCCCGCGGCCCCGACAGCGGCGCCCCTCAGTTCGTCGCCAGGGCCGGTGCTTCCAGCTCCAGCACCTCCTTCAGCACTTCGGTGGTCCAGTCCAGTTCGGCTTGCTGCACCACCAGCGGCGGAGCGAAGCGCAGCACCCGGTGGTGGGTGTCCTTGGTGAGCACGCCGCGGGCCAGCAGCAGCTCGGCGGCGGTGAGGGCGGGCGGCGCGTGGTCGGCCAGTTCGATGCCGATGAACAGGCCGCGGCCGCGGATCTCCTTCACCAGCGGACTGCGCAGCCGGCGCAGGCTGTCCAGCCAGCGGTTGCCGAGCTGGGCGGCATGGGCGATCAGGTTTTCCTCCTCCAGCAGGTCCAGTACCGCCAACGCCACCGCGGCGCCCAGCGGGTTGCCGCCGAAGGTGGAGCCGTGGTCGCCGGGGTTCAGCACCTGCATCACCCGCTCGTCGGCGAGGAAGGCGGACACCGGCAGCAGGCCGCCGCCCAGCGCCTTGCCGAGGATGACGCCGTCCGGCCGCACGCCGTCGTGGTCGCAGGCGAGCAGGCGGCCGCTGCGGCCCAGGCCGGTCTGTACCTCGTCGGCGATCAGCAGCACGTCGTGGCGGCGGCACAGCTCGGCGCAGCGGGCGAGGTAGCCCGGCGGCGGCAGCACGATGCCGCCCTCGCCCTGGATCGGCTCGACCAGGAAGGCGGCGGTGTGGGGCGTGATCGCCCGTTCCAGCGCATCCGCGTCGCCGTACGGCACCCGCTTCAGGCCGGGCGGGAAGGGACCGAAGCCGTCGCGGTACTGCGGCTCGGAGGAGAGGCCGACGATGGTGGTGCTGCGGCCGTGGAAGTTGTTGTCGCAGGCGATGATCTCGGCCATGTCGTCCGGTACGCCCTTGATGCGGTAGGCCCATTTGCGTGCGACCTTGATCGCCGTTTCCACCGCCTCGGCGCCGGTGTTCATCGGCAGCGCGCGCTCGTAGCCGAACAGCACGCACAGCCGCTCTAGCAGCAGCGGCAGGCGGTCGTTGGAGTAGGCGCGGGAGGTGAGGCTGAGGCGCTGCGCCTGGTCGGTGAGGGCGCGCAGCAGGCGCGGGTGGGCGTGGCCGAAGCTGACCGCCGAGTAGGCGCTCATCATGTCCAGGTAGCGGCGGCCTTCCACGTCCCACAGCCACACGCCTTCGCCGCGGTGGAACACCACCGGCAGCGGCGCGTAGTTGCGGGCGCCGAAGTTGCGCTCCTTGGCGCGCAGCCAGTAGGTGGCGGGGCCGAGGGCGGCGGCGGCGAACTCGGCGGTCCAGCGCGCGCTGCTGCCATCGGTGTCCAGCTGCGGGCTGTACTCGACGATTTCCAGGCCGACGAAGTCGCCGCAGCTGCGCAGGGTGAGCAGGGCATCCGCCAGGGCCTGCGGGGCGATGCCGTCGGCGGTGGGGCAGGTGACCGCCGGCACCGCGAGCGGGTCCAGGGCGTCGAGGTCGATGCTGACGCCGAAGCCGCCTTCCTCGCCCGGCTTGCCGCGGGCAATGCGCAGCGCCTCGGCGAACAGGGTGCCGAAGCCGCGGCGGCGCACATCGGCCATGTCGAAGATGCGCACGCCCAGGCGGGTGAGGCGCTCGTATTCCTCGCTCTCCCAGTCGCGCGCGCCGATGATGCAGATGCGCGCCGGGTCCAGCAGCGGGCCGGGTACGTCCACCAGCGCCGGCGGGCCTTCGCCGATCAGCGCGGCCAGCGGCATGCCGTGGATGTTGCCGGAGTGGGTGCTGGTTTCGGTGTGGCTGTCGAGGTGGGCGTCCACCCAGACAAGGCCGGGGGCATGGCCCTGGCGGCGGGCGATGCCGCGCCAGGTGCCGACGGCGATGGCGTGGTCGCCACCGATGATCAGCGGGAAGGTGTCCGGTTCCAGGGCGGCGATGCGGTCGGCCAGGCGGACCATGAACTCGCCGTTGGCGGCCAGGCGTTCGGCCATGGCGGCGCTGGGCGGCGGTACCAGCCGCGGCTTCAAGGTCTCCACCCATTCGGCGGCGATGCCGGCTTCGGCGAGGCGCTGCAGGAAGGGCGTGGCGCGCAGCGCCTCCGGTCCGGCGGCGGTGCCGGGCAGCGGGGTGCCCAGGGCGGAGGCGGCGCCGATAATGCGCAGCCTGGCGTGGGGGCCCGGCGGAAGCGGGATGGGAATGGTCATGGCTGGCCTCCCTGTGCGCCGCGGTTGCGGCGGATGAACGGTGCGGTCGCGCGGCCTTCGTGGGGTGCGCTTGCCGGTTCGATCCGGGGGGCTGGCAAACGTTCAGGCGCGTGGTCGCGCCTGCGGAAGACCCTGATGCGCGGCTCGCGCTGGCCCGGCAGGGCTCAGCCGAACAGGCGGTGCAGTTCCAGCGCCAGCAGCGCGGCGGCGAGCAGCCCGACGAGGGCCAGCAGCCGGCCGTGGCGGCGCTGGCGGGCGTAGAGGCGGTCGAACTGGCGGTTCTGCTCGGCTTGCAGGCGGGTGGATTCGGCCAGGGCGTGGTGCACCAGACGCGGCAGTTGCGGCAGGGTGTTGGCCCAGCCGGGGGCTTCTTCCTTGACGCCGCGCACCAGCGCGCGCCAGCCCATCTGCTCGTGCATCCAGCGTTCGAGGAAGGGCTTGGCGGTTTTCCACAGGTCCAGCTCCGGATCGAGCTGGCGGCCCAGGCCCTCGATGTTGAGCAGGGTCTTCTGCAGCAGCACCAGCTGCGGCTGCACTTCCATTTCGAAGCGGCGTGCGGTCTGGAACAGGCGCAGCAGGGTCTTGCCGAAGGAGATGTCCTTCAGCGGCTTGTCGAAGATGGGCTCGCAGACGGTGCGGATGGCGGCTTCGAATTCATCCACCCGGGTCTTGGCCGGCACCCAGCCGGCCTCGATGTGGGCCATTGCCACCCGCTTGTAGTCGCGCTTGAAGAAGGCGAGGAAGTTCTGCGCGAGGTAGTTCTTGTCCACCTCGTTGAGGGTGCCCATGATGCCGAAGTCCAGCGCGATGTAGCGGCCGTCGGCATGGACGAAGATGTTGCCCGGGTGCATGTCGGCATGGAAGAAGCCGTCGCGGAACACCTGGGTGAAGAAGATCTCGACGCCGGCGCGGGACAGCGCGCTGAGGTCGGTGCCCTGGGCGGTGAGGGCGGCGATCTGCGACACCGGCAGGCCGCGCATGCGCTCCATCACCATCACCTCGCGGCCGCACCAGTCCCAGTACACCTCCGGCACCAGCAGCAGCGAGGAGTCCTTGAAGTTGCGCCGCAGCTGGGAACAGTTGGCGGCCTCGCGCATCAGGTCCAGCTCGTCGCGCAGGTACTTGCTGAACTCGGCGACGACCTCGCGCGGCTTCAGCCGCCGGCTCTCCGGCCACAGCTTTTCCAGCACCATGGCGGCGACGTCCATCAGCGCCAGGTCGTTGACGATGACGCGGTTTATGCCGGGGCGGAGGATCTTCACCGCCACCTCGGTGCCGTCCGGCAGTTCTGCGAAGTGCACCTGGGCCACCGAGGCGGAGGCCACCGGCGTGCGTTCGAAGTTGCGGAACACCATGTCCACCGGCCGGCCGTAGAAGCCTTCCAGCACCGCCAGCGCCTGGGCGGTGGGGAAGGGCGGCACGCGGTCCTGCAGCAGGGCGAGCTCGTCGGCGAGGTCCGGCGGCAGCAGGTCGCGCCGGGTGGACAGCATCTGGCCGAACTTGACGAAGATGGGGCCCAGCGATTCCAGCGCCAGCCGCAGCCGCACCGCGCGCGGCTGGTCGAAGCGGCGCCAGAAGAACACCAGCGTCCACAGCCTGCCCAGCCGCCCGCTCGCATCCACGTCCAGCAGCATGCGGTCCAGCCCGAAGCGCAGGCTGACGGAGGCGATCTTGGCGAGGCGGAAAAGGCGCACGGACGGGGGGCGGGGGAAGGCGAAGCCGGGACTTTAGCTGGAAAGGGTGCGCCGGGGAAAGTCGGGTGCGGAGCCCGCCGGCCGGGCCTCGCACCCGGCCGGCGCACCGCGTTCAGAAGGACAGGCGCACGCCCGCGGTGAGGTTGCGGCCGGCCAGCGGCGCGGCGTCCTTGATGAAGGAGGTATGGCTGTAGGCCTTCTGGTCGGTGAGGTTGTTGGCCTTCAGGTAGAGCTGCACCGGGAAGCGCTCGTAGCGGGTCTGGTAGCTCACGCCCAGGTTGACCATGGTGTAGCCGGGCGTGCTGCTCTCGTACTCGGCGACCTTGTCCTGCTTGCCGACGCGATAGACCTCGGCCTCGCCGCGCAGGACGTTCCAGTTGCCGTCCAGGCGCAGGCCGACGCGGTGGGCCGGGATGCGCGGCAGGTCGCGGTCGCCATCGCCGGAGGCGAGGCGGGCGCGCACATAGTCGCCGAACAGGGTCAGGCCGTAGGTGCGATCCAGCTGTTGGCGCACCTGGCCTTCGATGCCGGTGAACACCGCGTCGCGCTGGGCGTACTCGATGAGTTGCAGGCCTTCCACCTCGTCCAGGGTGTTGGCGAAGATGTAGTCCGACACCCGGTTGTGATAGGCGCTGACCGAGAAGGTGGTGTCGCCGCCCTGCTTGCGCAGGGTGATGTCCACGTTGTGCGAGGTTTCCGCCTTCAGGTCCTGGTTGCCGCGCTCGTAGGTGCGGGTGGCCATGTGCAGGCCGTCGGCGTACAGCTCTTCGGCGGTGGGCAGGCGCTGGGCGCGCGACAGGCTGAGGCCGAGCGAATACTGCGGGGCGAAGCTCCACACCGCGCCCAGGGAAACGGAGCTGCCGGTGTGGCTGCGGTCGCGCTGGGTGGAGTCGACATCGATGTCCTGCCATTCCTGGCGCAGGCCGGCTTCCACGCGGACGTCGCCGAAGCGGCGTTCCTCGATGAGGAAGAGGGCGTTCTTGCGCGTCAGCGTCGGCGCGACGTAGGACTCCTCGCCCTGGGCGCTGAAGTCGCGGCGCGAGGCCTGCACGCCGATCACGCCGCGCCAGCCGGCCAGCGGCTCGTGTTCCAGCTCGAAGCGGCCGTCCTGGGCCTTGTTCTTGAAGCGGGTGGCGACGGCGCCGTCCTCGATCTCGTCGTGCTGGTAGTCGGTATGGCCGGCGCGCACGCGCAGGCGGGCGAAGCCGGGCAGCGGTTCCAGCAGCTCGCCGCGCATCTCCCAGCGCTCGCTGCGCAGCTTGACGTAGGGAACGCCGCCTTCTTCATGGTCATGATCGTGGTCGTCGTCATCATCGTCGTCGTGGTCGCCGCAGTGCAGCTCGTCGCCGTGGGTGTGGCAGCCCTCCAGTTCGTGGGAGTGGCCGGGCAGGCCGTACTCGTTGCGCTGGCTGGTGTAGGCCAGGCCGAGGTAGCCGCGGTCGCCTATCCAGGACAGGCCGACGCTGCCGGTCTCGGTCTCGTTGTAGCTGCCATCCACCCGGCCGCCGCCGGACCAGCCGTGGCCGACGGCGTAGTCGCGCGCATCCCGCTTCAGGCCTTCAGCGTGGATGGCGAAGTTGCCGCTGCCGCCGGTGATGGCGAAGGCGCCGGCGCCTTCCTTGGCGGCGGTGTTGCCGCGCAGTTCCACGCTGCCCTCGATGCCGTTCTGCGGCACTTCGGTGGGAATCTTGTCGTCCAGCACATTGACCACGCCGCCGATGGCGCCGCCGCCGTAAGCCAGCGCGGAGGGGCCGCGCAGCACCTCGATCTGGCGGCTGAGCAGGGGTTCCAGCGCGACCGCGTGGTCCGGGCTGACGGTGGAGGCATCCATGATCTCGCTGCCGTCGGACAGGATCTTCACCCGCGGGCCGTCCATGCCGCGGATCACCGGGCGGCTGGCGCCGGCGCCGAAGTGGCTGGCGGCGATGCCGGGTTCGCGCTCCAGCGTTTCGCCCAGGGAGGCTTCGCGGCGGCGCAGGAGTTCATCGCCTTCCAGCACGCTCACCGGCGTGCTCATGTCGTCGCTGCCCAGCGACAGCGCGCTGGCGGAGACGGTGACCGGCGCCAGCGTGATGCCGGTTTCGCCCTCGGCGGGGGCGGTGGCGGGTTCGGCGGCACTGGCAGTGGCGGCATGGAAGGCCGCCGGGCTGGAGAAGGCCAGCAGGAGTGCGAGGGCGAGAGGGCGAGGCTGAGCGGACATCTGAATTCCTTGTTGATTCTGTTCGCGCTGCAGGCCGGCATGCCGGTGAAACCGGCGTGCCGGGTGGTCGCAAGGCGAGTCTGCGCGCGGCGGCCAGCGTGGCTTTTCCAGGCATGGCGCAGCGGGGTGCCGCCGGGGGCGCGGACGCGCGTCGGCGGTATGGGCGTGACG
>NZ_WUEI01000141.1 GCF_012911025.1 Azoarcus sp. TTM-91
GCGGGGAGCGGGGCTGGGGTCATGTCGAGGGCTTTTGTCGTTTGTTCTGGTTCAAGGGCGCGGCGGTCGGGCTGCCGGCCACGGTGCCGGCGTGGGAGCGGCCTGTTCTCCTGAGCCGTTTGCTGGCGCATGGGCCGGCAGCGTCGAGGCTATCCGTTTGCCTGCGGGCTGGCGATCGCGCTTTCCGGTTTCGTTTGCACGGTGCTCGCCAGGCCAGGGCTGTGCGCGGGCTTTACGCCCCGCCGCGGCTCCAGGCCCGGCACAGGCTGAGTATTCCGCGCCCTTCGCCCGCTGCCTCAACCGTAACGCCGCGCCGCTTCCACCGCCAGGCCGGCGCCGATGCTGCCGTAGAGGTCGCCTTCCACGCTGCGCGCCTGCGGCAGTTCGGCGGCGATGCGGGCGCGCAGCTGGGCGACGCCGCTGGCGCCGCCGGTGAAGTAGAGGGTGTCCACCCGGTCGCGGGCGACGCCGGCCTGGGCCAGCAGGGCGGCCACCGTTTCGGCCACCCGGTCCACCAGCGAGGTGGTGGCGGCGGTGAAGGCGGCGGCGTCGATGGCGTGGGTGAAGCCGGGCTGCAGGCGGCCCAGCTCCAGCGTGGCGCTGGGCGCGGCGGAGAGGTCGATCTTGGCCTGTTCCACCTGCAGCGCCAGCCAGTGGCCTTCGCGGTTGTTGATCAGGCGGGAGAGGCGGTCCAGTTCTTCGCGCGCCTCGGCGTCGCGGTAGATGTTCTGCAGGTCGGCCCAGGTCTGGCGGGTGTAGGCGCTGTTGATGGTGTGCCAGGTGGCGAGCTGGAAGTAGATGCTGGAGGGGATGGCGGCGCCGTTCTTCATGCGGCCGCGGTAGCCCAGCAGCGGCATCACGCAGTCCAGGCTGAGGGCGCGGTCGAAGTCGGTGCCGCCGATGTGCACGCCGGCGTTGCCCAGCAGGTCGTCGCTGCGGTCGGCCCGGCGGGCGCGCTCCGGCGACAGGCGCACCAGCGAGAAGTCGGCGGTGCCGCCGCCGATGTCGGCGATCAGCACCAGCTCCTCGCGCGTCAGCGAGGCTTCGTAGTGCAGCGCCGCGCCTATGGGTTCGAACTGGAAGCTGACTTCGCGGAAGCCGACGCGGCGGGCGATGTCTTCCAGCGTGTCCTGCGCCTTGCGGTCGGCGGCGGCGTCCTCGTCCACGAAGTGCACCGGGCGGCCGAACACCGCCTGGTCGAAGCCGCGGCCGGCGGCGGTTTCGGCGCGGCGCTTGAGTTCGCCGATGAAGCTGGCGAGCAGCTCGCGGAAGGAGAGGGCGCGGCCCAGCACCTCGGTATGGCCGTCGATGAGGCTGCTGCCGAGCAGGCTCTTCAGCGCCCGCATCAGCCGGCCTTCGTAGCCTTCCAGGTATTCGGCCAGCGCGTCGCGGCCGTAGTGGGTGCTGTCCTCGTCGGCGTTGAAGAACACCGCCGAGGGCAGGGTGGGCTTGCCGTCTTCCAGCGGCAGCAGCGTGGGCAGGCCGGGGCGCAGCCAGCCGGCGGTGGAATTGGAGGTGCCGAAGTCGATGCCGCAGGCGCGGGCGGGTGCGGAAGTCATGCGAAGGCCCGGGGCGTAAAGGGCAGGGATGCTACCGCCGCCTCCGGCCGGCCGCCAGCCCCGGCTCCCCTCGGAGGTATGCGGCGACTGCCCTTTTCGGGCGCCGGGCCGGCCGTGGGGGCGCAGGCCGCCGGTCGGGAGGCGGCGGGAGGATTGCAGTGGGGAAGCCGCCCCAAGGCCACGGTTGCCGGCAGCCGCTACGCGGGCGGTGCGGTGCGGTGCAGCCGGTGCGGCTGCCGGGCCTGTTACATCTTTCCCTTGTATTAGGTCTTATATATGTCAAACGAGTTGTATGGAATGCAACACAGTCGCGCGAGGCCAGAAGGGAGGCGGATTGGTGCACTGCAAATAAGGTTATTCGCCCGGTTGTTTTCCATTCTTTTCGGGTATTGGTCTTACCAATAAGAGGAAAATTTCGCCTCTATCTGTCTGCCCCAATTGACGTTTCCCCGGAAACCCCGTTTTAATCCGCACCGTTTGGTTATACCGATTCGCTAATTGGTATGACCAATCAAAAAATAAATCAAGTGGACGACGTCCACACCCGGCGGCGTACCCGCCGAGGATGAACGGGAGTGAGAAAACAATGCAGGCCTGGGAACAACTCTATGACCCGGCTGGCAACCTCTGGTTGTCCAGCCTGATCGCGCTGCTGCCGATCGCCTTCTTCTTCGTCGCCCTCGCGGTGCTGCGGATGAAGGGCTGGATGGCCGGCACCATCACCGTGATCATCGCGCTGCTGGTGGCGCTCTTTTTCTACCGCATGCCGCTGGAGCGGGCGCTGGCTTCCGGCGTGTACGGCTTCTTCTACGGCCTGTGGCCGATCGCCTGGATCATCATCGGCGCGGTTTTCCTCTACAAGGTGTCGGTGAAAACCGGCCAGTTCGACATCATCCGCGCCTCCATCCTCTCGGTGACGGAGGATCAGCGCCTGCAGATGCTGATGGTGGGCTTCTCCTTCGGCGCCTTCCTGGAAGGTGCCGCGGGCTTCGGCGCGCCGGTGGCCATCACCGCCGCACTGCTGGTCGGCCTGGGCTTCAAGCCGCTGTACGCCGCCGGCCTGTGCCTGATCGTGAACACCGCGCCGGTGGCCTTCGGCGCGATGGGCATTCCCATCATCGTCGCCGGCCAGGTGACCGGGCTGGATGCCTTCCACATCGGCCAGATGGCGGGCCGCCAGCTGCCCTTCCTGACAGTCATCGTGCTGTTCTGGATCATGGCCATCATGGACGGCTGGCGCGGCGTGAAGGAAACCTGGCCGGCGGTGATCGTGGCCGGCGGCTCCTTCGCCATCGTCCAATACCTCACTTCCAATTTCATCGGCCCCGAGCTGCCGGACATCACCTCCTCGCTGGCCTCGCTGGTGTGCCTGACCCTGTTCCTGAAGCGCTGGCAGCCCAAGCGCATCTTCCGTTTCGAGGATGCCGACGCGCACCTGGACGCCAAGGTGCAGCAGGAAGCCCACAGCCACTACAGCGCCGGCCAGATCATCAAGGCCTGGTCGCCCTTCCTGATCCTGACCGCCATGGTCACCATCTGGAGCGTGAAGCCGTTCAAGGCCCTGTTCGCCAAGGGCGGCGCGCTGGAGAGCTGGATCATCAAGTTCCCGGTGCCCTCGCTGGACGCGCTGGTGCAGAAGATGCCGCCCATCGTCGCCAAGCCGACGCTGTACGAGGCGGTGTACAAGTTCGACTGGTTCTCCGCCACCGGCACCGCCATCCTGTTCGCCGCGCTGATCTCCATCCTGCTGCTGCGCATGCGTCCGGCGGAAGCGGTGAAGACCTTCGGCGAAACGGTGTACGGGCTGCGCATGCCCATCTACTCCATCGGCATGGTGCTGGCCTTCGCCTTCATCGCCAACTACTCCGGCCTCTCCGCCACGCTGGCGCTGGCCCTGGCGCACACCGGCCACGCCTTCACCTTCTTCTCGCCCTTCCTCGGCTGGCTGGGCGTATTCCTGACCGGTTCGGATACCTCGGCCAACGCCCTGTTCGCCGCGCTGCAGGCCAACACCGCGCACCAGATCGGCGTCTCCGACATCCTGCTGGTGGCGGCCAACACCACCGGCGGCGTCACCGGCAAGATGATCTCGCCGCAGTCCATCGCCATCGCCTGCGCGGCGGTCGGCCTGGCCGGCAAGGAGTCGGACCTGTTCCGCTTCACCGTGCGCCACAGCCTGGTGTTCTGCACGCTGGTGGGCATCATCACCACGCTGCAGGCCTATGTGGTGCCCTGGATGATTCCCTGAGGCCATGCGCCGGCCTTGCGCTTCCATGTTGTTTCGGGCACGCGGTGCAGCCGCCCGCGCGGCGGCTGCCGGAAAATAGCGGGATGAAAACGACCCGCACTTCCGAACGTCTGTCCGACCGGGTTGCCGCAGAACTGCGGCAACTCATCTCCCAGCGCGGCCTCCAGGCCGGCGACCGCCTGCCCGCCGAGCGCGCGCTGGCGCTGGAGCTGGGCGTTTCGCGCACCGCCCTGCGCGAGGCCATCGCCCAGCTCAGCGCGCAGGGCCTGCTCGCCGCCCGGGTGGGCGGCGGCACCTTCGTGCAGGCGGCGCGCACGCCCACCCAGCGGGTGGTCGGGCCGCTGGAGCCCTTCCTGCCGCTGTTCCAGGGCGATCCGGAATACCGTTTCGACGTACTGGAAACCCGCTACGCGCTGGAAGGCGCCACCGCCTGGCACGCCGCGCTGCGCGCCACCGACGACGACCGCGCGCGCATCCGCGAGGCCTTCGACACCATGATGGCCGCCCACGGCAAGAACGACCCGGCCGGCGAGGCGGTGGCCGACGCCGCCTTCCACCTCTCCATCGCCGAGGCCTCGCACAACCTGGTGCTGCTGCAGGTGATGCGCGGCCTGTTCGACCTGCTGCAGACCAACATCTCCCAGAGCCGGGAGAAGCTCTACGTGTCGCCGCGCACCTTCAACCCGCTGTCCGCACAGCACCGGGAAATGATGGACGCCATCCTGGCCGGCGACCCGGAACGCGCCAGCGCCGCGGCGCACGCCCACCTTGTTTTCGTGCACGACTCCTTGCGCACACTGGACGAGGACGAAGCCCGCCGGGCCCGTGCCTCCCGCCTTCCACCTGCCGAACGCGAGCGAACATGATCATTTCCGCTTCCACCGACTACCGCGCCGCCGCCGAAAGCCGGCTGCCGCCCTTCCTGTTCCACTACATCGATGGCGGCGCCTACGCCGAGCACACGCTGCGGCGCAACGTCTCCGACCTGGCGGACATCGCCCTGCGCCAGCGCATCCTGCGCAACATGTCCGAGCTCAGCCTGGAAACCGAGCTGTTCGGCGAGAAGCTGGCGATGCCGGTGGCGCTGGCGCCGGTCGGCCTCACCGGCATGTACGCCCGCCGCGGCGAAGTGCAGGCGGCGCGGGCGGCGGCGAAGAAGGGCGTGCCCTTCACCCTGTCGACCGTGTCGGTGTGCCCCATCGAGGAAGTGGTGCCGGCCATAGACCGGCCGATGTGGTTCCAGCTCTACGTGCTGAAGGATCGCGGCTTCATGCGCAACGCCCTGGAGCGGGCCAAGGCCGCCGGCGTTACCACCCTGGTGTTCACCGTTGACATGCCCACCCCCGGCGCCCGCTACCGCGACGCCCACTCCGGCATGAGCGGCCCTAACGCGCCGCTGCGCCGCATGCTGCAGGCGGTGACCCACCCCGCCTGGGCCTGGGACGTCGGCCTGCTGGGCAAGCCGCACGACCTCGGCAATATCTCAGCCTACCGCGGCCACCCCACCGGCCTGGCCGACTACATCGGCTGGCTGGCGGCCAACTTCGATCCCTCCATCTCGTGGAAGGACCTGGAGTGGATACGCGAATTCTGGGAAGGCCCGATGGTGATCAAGGGCATCCTCGACCCGGAAGATGCCCGCGACGCGGTGCGCTTCGGCGCCGACGGCATCGTCGTCTCCAACCACGGCGGCCGCCAGCTCGACGGCGTGCTCTCCAGCGCCCGCGCGATGCCGGCCATCGCCGACGCGGTGAAAGGCGAGCTCAAGATCCTCGCCGACTCCGGCATCCGCAACGGCCTGGACGTGGTGCGCATGATCGCCCTCGGCGCCGACGCGGTGATGCTGGGCCGCGCCTTCGTCTACGCCCTGGCCGCCGCTGGTGAGGCCGGCGTGGAGAACCTGCTGACCCTGTTCGAGAAGGAAATGAAGGTGGCGATGACGCTGACCGGCGCCAAGACGATTGCCGAGATCACCCGGGAGTCGCTGGCCGGGGTGACGCGGGAGTCGGCTGTCTCGGTCTGAGGCGGTTTAGATCGGTGGCGGGGCTGACAGGCCGCGCCAGGTCAGCGGGCCGTAGATACTGCGGCCCGCTGCGTTTCCGGCGGTACAGATGACGCACTCGTGCCGCAGCCCCTGCTTTTTCCCTCCCCCGTCGTGGGGGAAGGCCGGGGAGAGGGGGCGACCCGCCAGGGGCACCGCCCGTCCCCTAGCTTTCCCCCAGACTCTGCTCCGCGCCCCGGCCTGGCGACCTGCATGCCACAGGGCGCTCCGGCGGGCGAGGCCGTGCTTCGCTTTTTCCGCCTCTGCCCGCGAGGGGGAGCAAGCCGGCGCCTGCTCCGCCCAGCGCTTCAAAGGCTCACCGCTTTAGGTTCGTCCGCCCCAGTCTTCCCCTGCTCCCGCCCTTCCTCGTTCGCCGCCAGGAAATGGTCGATGAACACCCTCAGCCGTGGCGGCATCTGGGTGCTGCGGGGGAAGTAGAGATAGGCGCGGCTCAGCGAGGGCGCGTAGCTCTCCAGCACCGTCACCAGCCGGCCGCTGCGGATGTCCTCGGCGGCCATCGATTCGATCACCTGCGCCAGCACCAGCCCGCGCCGCGCCAGGTCCAGCTCCGCGTCCAGGTCGTTCACCACGAAGCGGCCGTTCACCTCCAGTTCCACCGGCCGGCCCTCGCGCTGGTAGAACCAGCGCGCCACCCGGCCGCTGGTGATGTAGCGGAAGCGGCTGCAGTCGTGGGCGGCGAGGTCTTCCAGCGTCTGCGGCGGCGGGCGGCGGGCGAAGTAGGCGGGGGCGGCCACCGTCGCCAGTCGCTCCGGCGTGCTGATGGGCACCGCCACCATGTCCGCCTCGATGTTGCCGCCCAGGCGCACGCCGGCGTCGAAGCCCTCGGCGACGATGTCGGTCAGCCCGTCGTCCAGCGCGAACTCCAGGCCCACCGCCGGATAGCGCTCCGCGAAGCTGGCGACGTGGGGCGCGAACAGCCGGACATAGGCCAGCCGCGACAGGGTGATGCGCACCGTGCCGCTGGGCTGGTCGCGCACCTCGTCCAGGGTTTCTATCGCCCCGCCCAACTCGGCCAGGCCACGGCGCACGCCGTCCAGCACCCGCGCGCCCTCCTCGGTGAGGCCGACGCGGCGAGTGGTGCGTGCCAGCAGCCGCACGCCCAGGCGTTGCTCCAGCGTGCGCATGGACTGGGACAGCGCCGAGGCCGAGAGGCCCATCTCCGCCGCGGCGCGGCTGAAGCTGGCGTGGCGGGCGACGCACTCGAAGGCGGCGAGGGCGGGCAGCAGGGCGGGCTCGATTCTTAAGGCTGGCTTCATGGCTCTTCCATCATTGGCACGTCGATCTTAAAAGACAAAGCGTCTAGGCTGCAGCACGGCATGCAAGAACAACATGGCGCCCACATGCCTGCGCCCTTTTCCCTTTGGCTCCCACCCTTCCTCCCAGGAGACGCCCGATGACCCGTTTCACGCTCAACGGTAAGCAGGTCAGCTCCGAGCTGCCGGACGATACGCCCCTGCTGTGGGCTCTGCGCGACGACCTCAACCTCACCGGCACCAAGTTCGGCTGCGGCATGGGCCTGTGCGGCGCCTGTACGGTGCATCTGAACGGCACGCCCATCCGCTCCTGCTCCACCCCGCTGTCGGCCGCCGCCGGCGCCCGCATCACCACCATCGAGGGCGTGGGCATGGAACGCGCCGGCAAGGCGGTGCAGGCGGCCTGGCAGAAGCTGGACGTGGTGCAGTGCGGCTACTGCCAGTCCGGCCAGATCATGTCCGCCACCGCGCTGCTGGCCGGCAATCCCAAGCCGACCGATGCCGACATCGACGCCGCCATGAGCGGCAACATTTGTCGATGTGCGACCTACGTGCGCATCCGCGCCGCCATCCACGAAGCCGCCAAGGCCCTGGCGTAAGGAGCGCACGATCATGAATTCCCGCATCCACAACGTTTCCCGCCGCGACTTCCTCAAGAGCGGCGCCGGCCTCACCCTGGCGCTGGTGCTGCCGGCGGCGCAGGCCGCGCAGCCGGGCGTGGCCGGCCCCGGCATCGCCGGCAGCGGCCCGCAGGCGGCCGGCAGCTTCTCGCCCAACGCCTTCGTCCGCATCGGCAGTGACGGCACCGTCACCGTGCTCTCCAAGCACCTGGAGATGGGGCAGGGCACCTACACCGGCCTCGCCACCCTGGTCGCCGAAGAACTGGACGCCGACTGGAAGAAGGTGGTGGTGGAAGGCGCGCCGGCGGATGCCGGCCGCTACAACAACCTGTTCTGGGGACCGGCGCAGGGCACCGGCGGCAGCACCGCCATCGCCAACTCCTTCGAGCAGCTGCGCCAGGCCGGCGCCGCCGCCCGCGCCATGCTGGTGCAGGCCGCCGCCGAGCGCTGGAAGGTGCCGACGGCAGAGATCCAGGTGGCCAACGGCGTCGTCAGCCACGCCAGGAGCGGGCGCAAGGCCGGCTTCGGCGAACTGGCGGAGGCCGCCGGCCGGCTGCCGGTGCCGGAAAAGGTCGCGCTGAAGGACCCCAAGGATTTCAAGCTCATCGGCCGCAGCGCGCCGCGCAAGGACAGCGTGGCCAAGACCACCGGCCAGGCGCAATTCACCCAGGACGTGAAGCTGCCCGGCATGCTGGTGGCGGTGGTGGCCCACCCGCCGCGCTTCGGCAGCACGGTGCGCAGTGTGGACGACAAGGCGGCGCGCGCCGTGCCCGGCGTGGCGGACGTGGTGCGCATCCCCACCGGCGTCGCGGTGCTGGCCGACAGCTACTGGACGGCGAAGAAGGCGCGCGAGGCGCTGCAGGTGGAATGGGACGACTCCCAGGCCTGGCGCGGCAGCAGCGAGCAGCTGTTCGCCGACTACCGCAAGCTCGCCGCCACTTCCGGCGCGGTCGCCCGCCGCGATGGCGACGCCAGCGGCGAACTCGGCAAGGCCGCCAAGGTGCTGGAGGCGGAGTACGACTTCCCCTACCTCGCCCATGCCGCCATGGAGCCCATCAACTGCGTGATGCGGCTGAGCGCCGAGGGCTGCGAGGTGTGGAACGGCGAGCAGTTCCAGACGGTGGACCAGGCCAACATCGCCCAGCTGTTCGGCCTCAAGCCGGAGCAGGTCACCCTGCACATGCTGTATGCCGGCGGCAGCTTCGGCCGGCGCGCCAATCCGCTGTCCGATTACCTGCTGGAGACCGCCCACATCGTCAAGGCCATAGACGGCCGCGCGCCGGTGAAGCTGGTGTGGTCGCGGGAAGACGACATGCGCGCCGGCTTCTACCGCCCGCTCTACCTGCACCGCCTGCGCGCCGCGCTGGACGGCCAGGGCAAGCCGCTGGCCTGGGAGCAGCGCATCGTCGGCCAGTCCATCATCAAGGGCTCGCCCTTCGAGCCCATGATGATCAAGGACGGCGTGGACGCCACCTCGGTGGAAGGCGCCGCCAACCTGCCCTACGCCATTCCCAACCTGCTGGTGGACCTGCACACCCCCGGCGCCGAGCTGAAGGTGCCGGTGCAGTGGTGGCGCTCGGTCGGCTCCACCCACACCGGCTTCGCCACCGAAGTCTTCATGGACGAGCTGGCGGTGGCGGCCAAGGCCGACCCGGTGGCCTACCGCATGGAGCTGCTCGCCGCCCACCCGCGCCACGCCGGCGTGCTCAAGCTGGCGGCGGACAAGGCGGGCTGGGCCAAGCCACTGCCGGCGGCCAAGGATGGCAAGCGCGGCCGCGGCGTGGCGGTGCACGAATCCTTCAACAGCTACGTCGCCCAGGTGGTGGAAGTGACGGTGGCCGCCGACGGCAGCTTCAAGGTGGACAGGGTGGTGTGCGCGGTCGACTGCGGCATCGCGGTGAATCCGGACGTGATCCGCGCGCAGATGGAAGGCGGCATCGGCTACGGCCTGGCCGCGGCCCTCACCGGCGCCATCACGCTGAAGGATGGCCAGGTGGAGCAGTCCAACTTCCACGACTACCCGGTGCTGCGCATCAACGAGATGCCCAAGGTGGAGGTGCACATCATGCCCTCGGCGGAGAAGCCCACCGGCGTCGGCGAGCCGGGCGTGCCGCCGCTGGCGCCGGCGCTGGTGAATGCGCTGTATGCGGCGACCGGCAAGCGCATCCGGGCCCTGCCCATCGGGGAGCAGTTGAAGGCCTGAGGAGGAAGGGGCAGGGGAGAGTGGGCGCTCCGCAGGGGCGGCAGTGTCAGCCCAGCGCCTCCCCCTCTCCCTCAACCCTGCAGGGCGCTCCGGCGGGCGAAGCTGGGCTTGGCTTTTTCCGCCTGTGTCCCTCATCCCCACCAACGCATCACCGCCATCCCCGGGGAATGCTTCCTGCTAGCGTTCCAAGCAATCGACCGGACCCGACCCCGCGTCCGCCGGCCACAACCGATCCGGCCGCCGCCCCATGAAAGGGGCGACAAGCTGGACAGAAGTACCCCACGGAGAAAACACGACATGGATAGCCTGGACCTCGAAGTGCTGCAGCGGGCCCGGCGCTGGCTGAGCGAAGGCCGGCGGGTATTGCTGGCCACGGTGGTGCGCACCTGGGGTTCCTCGCCGCGCCCGCCCGGCGCGCTGCTGG
>NZ_WUEI01000142.1 GCF_012911025.1 Azoarcus sp. TTM-91
CCGCGCGGAAAACCGGCGGGTGGGCGGCATTCTAACCGGCGGCTGCCGGTGCGCCGGCCGGATCGCGTAAAATCCGCCCTCCGTCGCCCGCCGGTTTTCCGCGCGGCGCCGGCCGATCTTCTCCCGTTTCCCGCCTCTTCCGGATGTTTTCCCCATGCTGCGTATTACCGAACTCAGGCTGCCCCTGGACCACCCGGCCGACGCCCTGCCGGCGGCGATTGCCCGCCGCCTCGGCGTGGCCGCCGGCGACGTGCAGGATTTCCTGGTGTTCAAGCGCAGCTACGACGTGCGCAAGAAGGACGCGCCCTCGCTGATCTACACGGTGGACGTGACGGTGCGCGACGAGGCGGCGCTGCTGGCCCGCCATGCCGGCGAGCGCGACATCGGACCGACGCCGGACACCGGCTACCACTTCGTCGGCCAGGCGCCGGAAGGCTTCACCAACCGGCCGGTGGTGGTCGGCTTCGGCCCCTGTGGCATCTTCGCCGCGCTGGTGCTGGCGCAGATGGGCTTCCGCCCCATCGTGCTGGAGCGCGGCAAGGCGGTGCGCGAGCGTACCCAGGACACCTGGGGCCTGTGGCGCAAGAGCACGCTGAACCCGGAATCCAACGTGCAGTTCGGCGAGGGCGGCGCCGGCACCTTCTCCGACGGCAAGCTCTACAGCCAGATCAAGGACCCGAAGCACTACGGCCGCAAGGTGCTCACCGAGTTCGTGAAGGCCGGCGCGCCGGAGGAAATCCTCTACATCAGCAAGCCGCACATCGGCACTTTCCGCCTGGTCGGCATGGTGGAGCAGATGCGCGCCGAGATCATCGCCCTGGGCGGCGAGATCCGCTTCCAGCAGCGGGTGAGCGACCTGCTGATCGAGAACGGCCATGTGCGCGGCCTGACCCTGGCCGACGGCGGCGAACTGCGCTGCGACCATGTGGTGCTGGCGCTGGGCCACAGTGCCCGCGACACCTTCGAGATGCTGCACGCCCGCGGCGTGTTCATGGAGGCCAAGCCCTTCTCGGTCGGCTTCCGGGTGGAGCACCCGCAGTCGTTGATCGACAAGGCCCGATTCGGCCGCCACGCCGGCAACGCGCTGCTGGGCGCGGCGGACTACAAGCTGGTGCACCACGCGAAGAACGGCCGCTCGGTGTACAGCTTCTGCATGTGCCCCGGCGGCACGGTGGTGGCGGCCACCTCCGAGCCCAAGCGGGTGGTCACCAACGGCATGAGCCAGTACTCGCGCAACGAGCGCAACGCCAATGCCGGCATCGTCGTCGGCATCACGCCGGAGGATTACCCCGGCAGTGGCCCGCTGGCCGGCATCACGCTGCAGCGCGAGCTGGAGTCTCATGCCTACGAGCTGGGCGGCGGCGATTACCTGGCGCCCGGCCAGCTGGTCGGGGACTTCATCGCCGGCCGGCCGTCGCAGCAGCTGGGCAGCGTGGAGCCCTCCTACAAGCCGGGGGTGCGCCTGGGCAGCCTGGCCACCGCGCTGCCGGGCTACGCCATCGACGCCATGCGCGAGGCCTTCCCCGCCTTCGACCGCCAGATCAAGGGCTTCGCCATGCACGACGCGGTGCTCACCGGGGTGGAGACGCGCACCTCCTCGCCGCTGCGCATCACCCGCGGCGCCGACTGCCAGAGCCTGAACGTGAAGGGCCTGTTCCCGGCGGGCGAGGGTGCGGGCTACGCCGGCGGCATCCTCTCCGCCGGGGTGGATGGCATTCGGGTGGCGGAGGCGGTGGCGCAGGCCCTGCTCGGCAAACCGGTACAGGCCGCCTGAGTTCCGGTCCGCCATCAAGGGAAGCCCGGCCTGCCGGCGGTGCCCCGGGACGGGCGTGCCGCCTTGCGGCGCCGGCTCGCGCCGGGATGGTCCGAGGCGATTGCCGCAGGATGTCGCGCCTGGGGGAGGCGTATCCACCTTCCCCGCTCACACGGCATGGCGCTTCATGCCTGCCTGGCTCCTAGCTCGAACTGCGCTTGGGAAGCCTGCTGCGGGGGCCGGGGCCGCTGACCGGCCGCGCTTTCCTCAGCCCGGCTGGCCGCCGAAGAAGCGCCGCGGCGACATGCCGTAGGCACGGCGGAACATGGCGGAGAAGGCGCTGGGGCTGGCGTAGCCGAGCTCGGCGGCGATCTCGGCGTAGGGCCGGCCCTGGGCGGCGAGCACGGTGGCGCGGTTCAGCCGCACCTGCTGGCGCCACAGGCCGAAGGACATGCCCATCTCGGCCTGGAACAGCCGCGCCAGGGTGCGGGCGCTGGCGCCCACCCGCTGCGCCCATTCCTCCAGCGGTGCGGTATCGGCGGGATCGTCCATCAGCGCTTCGCACAGCGCGCGCAGGCGGCGGTCGGCCGGCTGCGGCAGGCGCAGGTCCAGCGTGCGGGCGTGGGCCAGCTCGGTCAGCAGCAGGGCCTGGATCTGGCGCAGGTGCTCGCCGCTGGGCGGCGGGTTGGCGGCCAGGGCGCTGATCAGCTCCCGCGCCAGCGGGCCGATCTCGATCACCGTGCACTGCGCCTCCGGCAGCGGCGCCAACTCGGCGGCCACATGCACCGTGTGCATCTCCACCTTGCCCAGCAGCAGCACCTCGTGAGGGATGCCCGGCGGCACCCACACCGCGCGGTAGGGCGGCACCAGCCAGCGGCTGCCAGGCACGTCCAGGCACAGCGCGCCGCTGACCGGAAAGGCGAGCTGGCCCCAGGCATGGGAGTGGTAGGGAATCACCGAGTCGCGCGGTGGCTTGCGGATGGCGACGGCGATAGGGTCTGCCGCGGTGGGCGGACGCCGGGCGGGGAGGTCGACGATGGTGCGTGGCATGATCACGATAGTTATTGTCTGACTGGCTGTCTCCTGCCAGTTCTGGCCCGTCTATGATGCCGCAAACCCCTTTCTTGCGGCAGTTCCATGGCAACCCAGACCCTCACGCTTCCCCCTTCCGAACCCGCACCGGCGCGCCACGATTTCGGCGTGATCGCGGTGGTGGCCTTCGTGCATGGCACTTCCCACTTCTTCCAGCTGGTGCTGCCGGCGCTGTTTCCCTGGCTGATTCCGGCCTTCGGCCTGGATTTCACCCGTGTCGGCCTGGCCACCAGCACCTTCTTCCTGGTTTCCGCTTTCGGCCAGGCGGCGGCCGGTTTCGCGGTGGACCGCTTCGGCGCCTACCGGGTGCTGAGCGGCGGCGTGGCCTGCCTGGGCGTGGCGGCCTTGTTGATCTCGGTGTCGCAGGGCCTGGGCGGCCTGCTGGTGGCGGCGGCGGTGGCCGGCGTGGGCAACGCGGTGTTCCACCCGGCGGACTTCAGCCTGCTCAACCGCAAGGTGTCGGAGAAGCGGCTGGGCCATGCCTTCTCCGCCCACGGCCTGTCCGGCAACATCGGCTGGGCGTTGGCGCCGGCGTTCATCGTCGGCATCGCCAGCGTGGCCGGCTGGCGGGCGGCGGCGGTGGGTGCGGCGCTGGTGGCCTTCGCCGGCGTCGGCTGCCTCTTCCTCGCCCGCGGCTGGCTGGCGGACGAGGCGGAGCGGGTGGCGGCGCGCGCGCAGCCGGATAAGGCACGCTCGCTGGACTTCATCCGCGTGCCGGCGGTGTGGTTGTGCTTCCTGTTCTTCTTCTTCACCACCATGGGCTTCGGCGCCTTCCAGAACTACGGTACGCCGCTGCTGCAGGCACTGTTCGACCTCAGCCTGCCGGTGGCGGCCAGCGGCATCACCGTGTTCCTGCTGGCCTCGGCGGCCGGGGTGTTCAGCGGCGGTTTCCTGGCGGCGCGGGTGGCGGCGCACGAACGGGTGGTGGCCGCTTTCCTCGGCTTTTCCGCGCTGACCGCGGTGACCCTGGCCGCCGGCGCGCTGCCGGCCTGGGCGGCGGTGCCGGCGCTGGCGGCGATCGGCTTCTGCACTGGCATCGCCGGGCCGTCGCGCGACATCCTGGTGCGGCGGGCGGCGGTGTCCCGCTTCGGCTCCGGTGCCTACGGCCGCATCTACGGCCTGGTGTATTCCGGCATAGACGGTGGCATGGCGCTGTCGCCGCTGGTGTTCGGGCCCTTGATGGACCACGCCCATTTCTCGCTGGTGATGGCCGGCGTGGCGGTGCTGCAGGCGGGCGCGGTGGTGGTGGCGCTGGGCGCGGCGCGCAGCGCGGTGCAGGCCCGGGCCGCGGCCAGCGACTGAGGTGGCCGCCGCTCCCGGTGGAGCGAGTGCCCCGGCATACCCGGGCCGTGCTTGCGGAATCCGGACTTTCCCGTCGCCTGCCGGCGCCCTGGCCGCCGGCGTCAGCCGGCTGGCCTGAGAGGAAACCGAGCATTACCAGGTGACGCGGGATTTCCCCCTCAACCGGGAGCGGATGCCGCGCTGAGCGCGGCCTGTCTACAGCTCGATCAGATCCGCATGGTGGCGCCAGAACTCCGGCCCGGGAATGGTGCCCATGCCGGCGGCGACGTTGTCTTCCATGTGTTCCGGGCGACCGGTGCCGGGGATGGCGCAGGTGACGGCCGGATGGCCGAGCACGAACTTCAGCAGCAGCTGTGCCCAGCTGGCGGCGCCGATGTCGGCCGCCCACGGCGGCAGCGGGCGGTCGCGCAGCTTGCGCAGCAGGCCGCCGCCGCCGAAGGGGCGGTTGATGAGCACCGCCATGCCGCGCTCGGCTGCCAGCGGCAGGATGCGCTGCTCGGCCTCGCGGGCGTCCAGCGAATAGTTGATCTGCACGAAATCGAAGCGCTCGTTGCGCATCACCGCTTCCAGCTCGCGGTAGGCGGCGGCGGTGTAGTGGGTGACGCCGAGGTAGCGCACCCGCTGTTCCTCCTTCCACTGGCGCAGGGTGGCAAGGTGGGCGCGCCAGTCCACCAGGTTGTGGATCTGCATCAGGTCCAGCTGCGGGGTCTGCAGCAGGCGCAGGGATTCCTCCATCTGACGGATGCCGTTGCTGCGGCCGCGTATCCACACCTTGGTGGCGATGAAGGCGCGCTTGCGGCTGCCGGCGGCGGCCAGCAGTTCGCCGGTGGTGGCTTCGGCGCGGCCGTACATCGGCGAGCTGTCCAGCACCGAGCCGCCGGCGTCGAACAGGGTTTGCAGCACGCCGGGCAGGCGCTGGTATTCGTCGCTGTCCGGCGCGGCGTCGAAACCGATGTAGGTGCCGCAGCCGATCACCGGCAGGGCTTCGCCGGTGGCGGGAATGGGGCGGGTGAGGAGCTTGTCCGGGCGGTCGCCGCCGCCACCGGGCTGGGGCGGGGCGGCGCGCGCCGGGGCCAGCGCGAGGCCGGCGAGGGTGCCGGCGGCCAGGCGCAGGAACTGGGCGCGGGTGAGTCGGGGCGACAAGTCGTGAGCGGATGTCATTGCAGTCTCCGGTTCGGCGCGACGGGTTGCCGTGGGCGGGGCCGCTTCAGGCCCGCAGGCGGGCGGGAGCGCTCCGCCGGCATGGCGATAGAGCCCTCCAGGCGCTGGCGGTTCGTTCCGCTTGCTGCATTCTTTGTACGCCATGCCGCGGCAGCGCGCAGCCATGCATTCGGTGTGCCCGGAGACGGAGACGCTCAGGTCTCCAGGTCGCGGTCGCGCACTTCCGGCAGGAACAGCAGGCCGACGACGGCGGCTACCCCCAGCAGGCCGACCAGGTACCACAGGCCGGCCAGGGTGTCGCCGGCACGCACGCTGAGCCAGGTGACCATGAAGGGCGAGAGGCCGCCTATCCAGCCGGCGGAGAGGTTGTGCGGCAGCGCCACCGCGGTATAGCGGGTGCGCGCGGGGAAGAGTTCGGCCAGCGTCGCCGTCTGCGGTCCGGTGATGCAGGCCAGCGCCACCACCAGCACCAGCAGCAGGCCGACGATGGCGGGGCGGTTCACCTGCGCCGGGTCGGCCGCGTCTGGCCGGCCGGCGGCGAGCATGGCCGCCTGCACCGCGGCGGGCTGGTAGCCGGCCACTTGCTGCCCGCCTATCCGCACCGCCAGTTCGCCGGGCGCGCGGCTATGCACCACACCCAGGCGGGCGAACAGCTCCTGGTAGCGTTCGCAGTCGTTGCGCGGGGCGGTGAAGGGGTCATAGCGGCAGTCAACTCCTTGCAGCACCACCGGCACTTCGCGGTTGAAGCGCTCCAGCGCCGGGTTGCCATAGGTGAGCAGGCCGTGGAAGGCGGGCAGGATGGCGATGGCGCCGAGGATGAGCCCGGCCAGCAGCACCGGCCGGCGGCCGATGCGGTCGGACAGGCGGCCGGCGTACAGGGTGAGCGGGAACAGCGCCAGGGTGGCGACCAGCACCAGCTGGCTGGTGGTGGCGGCGTCCAGCTTGACCACGTTCTTCAGGAACACGGTGGTGTAGACCTGGGCGGAGAAGAACAACAGCGAGCCGCCGGCAGAGATGCAGAAGAACAGCAGGGTCATGCGGCCCAGGGTGTGGCGGTCGCGGAAGCATTCGCGCAGCGGCGCCTTGGCCAGCGCGTTCTTCTCCCGCAGGTGGCGGAACACCGGCGATTCGTGCAGGTTGAGCCGGCTGCGGATGGAGATGGCCAGCAGCAGGATGGAAACCAGGAAGGGCACCCGCCAGCCCCAGTCGCGGAACTCCGCATCGCTGAGGAAGGCCTGCAGCGCCACGATCTGCAGCGTGGAGGCCATCATGCCCAGCGGGCCCATCAGCTGCAGCACGCTGGTGTAGAAGCCGCGCCGGCCGGTGGGCGCGTGTTCGGTGAGGTACACCGCGGCGCCGCCGATCTCGCCGCCCACCGACAGCCCCTGCAGCATGCGCAGCACCAGCAGCAGCACCGGCGCGGCGACGCCGATGCTGGCATAGGTGGGCAGCAGGCCGACGCAGAAGGTGGAGGCGCCCATCAGCACGATGGTGGCGAGGAAGATGGCGCGGCGGCCGTAGCGGTCGCCCAGCGAGCCGAACAGCGCCGCGCCTAGCGGCCGCACGATCATGCCGATGCCGAAGGTGCCCAGGCTGGCGAGCAGCGCGGTCACCGGGTCGTCCGGCGGGAAGAACAGCACGCTGAAGTAGATGGCCAGCGTGGCGAAGGTGAGGAAGTCGTACCACTCGAGGAAGGTGCCGAAGCAGGCGGCGACGACGACCTTGCGTTGGATGCTGGGGTTCTGTTCCGGGGCGGACATGAGGTGGGGGCGCGGTTCAGGGCAGGGACGGAGGGGCGGAAAGCGGTGGCGGCCGTGGCCTGGCGCCGCTTCCCGGGCCGCGCATTATCCCGGAACTCGCCGCCGCCGGGCCGCCGCGCTGCGGCACGGGGCGCCGGGCGGGCGCCGCCGGCATCACGGCTGCCCGCTGGGCTGGATCTCCTCCTGTTCCTCCTGCGGCCGGGCGGAGGCTAGCCAGGCTTCGTACCCCCCGCGCAGTGGCCGCACCGAGGTGTAACCCAGCTTGCCCAGCTCGCGCGCGGCCTTGATGGCGCTGGCGTCTTCCGGGCAGGCGCACAGGGTGACGATGGCGCGGTCCCAGGGCTCCTTGCCCACCAGCGCGCGGAGTTCGTCGAGGGAGATCGGCGTTGCGCCGGGAATGGGCCCGGTTTCCGCCTGCATGGTGGCGCCGCGCAGGTCCAGCAGCAGCGGCGGCGCCGGCGAGGCCAGGGCGTCGATGAGCTCCGCCGGGGTGATGTGGGGAATGGCGGCCAGGCACTCGAAGCGGTATTTCTGCCACAGCTTCCAGCCCAGCCACACCGCCGCCGCGACGGCGAGGGCAACCACGACCAGCACGCCGTGCTCGTTCAGCGTGGCGATGGCCTCCCGCACCCGCTCGCGCAGCAGCCAGCCGGCCAGCAGCGCGCCGCCGGCCCACAGCATGGCGCCGGCCGACACCGCGGCGATGAAGCCCGGCAGCGGCATGCGCAGCGCGCCGGCAATCGGCGGGGCGACGGTGGAGAAGCCGGGAATGAACTTGGCCAGCACCAGCGAGCCCAGCCCCCAGCGCAGGAAGCGGCTCTCGGTTTCGGACACGCAGGAGCCGGGGTTGATGGACAGCCGGCACAGGCCGTTCAGCACCCGGTAGCCGAAGCTGCGGCCGGCGAGGTACCACAGCCAGTCCGCCAGCACCGAGGCGGCCACCGCCGCCAGCAGCATCTGCCCCGCCTGGCCGGAGGTCAGCGCCAGGCTGCCGGCCAGCAGCAGCGTGGGTACCGCCGGCACCGGCAGGCCGAGCTGCTGCAGCAGCACGTTGACGAAGACGACCCAGACGCCGTCGCGTTGTATGGCCTCGCTGATCTGGCCGATGTCCATGCTGCTGCTTTCCTTGGGGGTTCTGGTTTTGGTCTGAGCCCGCGGTGGGGCGCGGATGTGGCCGAGGATAACACCGCGGCGCTGGCCCGCCGGGCCGGATGACTCCCGCCTGAGCGGCGAACTGGCTTATCGTCCGGGGTCTGTCTTTCGGATGGCTGCGGCGGATGGAAAGAGTGGATTGCATCGTCATCGGCGCCGGCGTGGTCGGCCTCGCGGTGGCACGGGCGCTGGCGCAGCGCGGGCTGGAGACGGTGGTGCTGGAGAGCGAGCGGGCGCCAGGCACCGTCACCAGCTCGCGCAACAGCGAGGTCGTCCACGCCGGCATCTATTACCCCGCCGGCTCGCTGAAGGCGGCGCTGTGCGTGCGTGGGCGGCAGCTGTTGTACGAGTACTGCGCGGCGCGCGGCATCGCCCACCGGCGCTGCGGCAAGTTCATCGTCGCCACCGCGGCGGCGCAGGCGGATGCGCTGGAGCGCCTGCTGGCGGCGGGACGGGCGAACGGGGTGACAGCCCTGCAGATGATGCCGGCCGCCACCGCGCGCGCGGCGGAGCCGGCGCTGCAGTGCGTGGCCGCCTTGCACTGCGCCGACACCGGCATTGTCGACAGCCACGCCTTCATGCGGGCCTTGCAGGGCGATTGCGAGGCGGCCGGCGGCGCGGTGGCGCTGGGTTCGCCGGTGTTGCGCGGCGAGGTGGCCGGCGACGGCATCCTGCTGGAGGTGGGCGGCGCGCAGCCGATGGCGGTGAAGGCCGGGGTGGTGGTGAACTGCGCCGGCCTGCAGGCGCAGCGCGTCGCCGCCGCGCTGGCCGGCCTGGACCCGGCGACGGTGCCGCCGCTGCACTTGGCCAAGGGCAATTACTACAGCCTGGTGGGGCGCTCGCCGTTCTCGCGCCTGATCTACCCGGTGCCGGAGCCGGGCGGGCTGGGCGTGCATCTGACGCTGGACCTGGGTGGCCAGGCGCGGTTCGGGCCGGACGTGGAGTGGCTGGAGCGCATCGACTACACGGTGGATCCGCGCCGCGCCGACGGCTTCTATGCCGCCATCCGCCGTTACTGGCCGGGCCTGCCGGACGGCGCGCTGCAGCCGGCCTACGCCGGCATCCGCCCCAAGCTGTCGGGGCCGGGCGAGGCGGCGGCGGATTTCCTCATCCAGGGCGAGGCGGAGCATGGCGTGCGCGGGCTGGTGAACCTGTTCGGCATCGAGTCGCCGGGGCTGACGGCGGCGCTGGCGATCGCGGAGGTGGTGGCGGCGAAGCTGTGAGCGCCGCCTGCCACGCGGGGGCGGCTGCTCAACGCGCCAGCCGCTGCGCCAGCCGCAGCTTCTGGCCGCGCTCCAGCTGGCGGGCGAACTCCGGGAAATCCAGGCCCAGGCGGGCCTGCAGCTCGCGCGCCTGCGCCGGCATCCATTTCCAGCGCGGGTCGAAATCCGGGCTCTTGAAGGCGAACAGCAGGTAGTTGCCGTCGTCCTTGATCGACATGGCGATCACCCGGTCGTCGAAGGCGATGGCCATGTGATCCACATGCAGGCGGTAGTCCTCGCGGTCGCCGGCGATGTTCATCACCAGCACGCCGTTGGCCGACAGGCGCTGGTGGATGGTCTCGTAGAAGTGGCTGTTGGCGAGCGAGGCGGGCACGCCGTATTCGTCGAACACGTCCACCAGGATGACGTCCTGGCGGCGTTCCTCCATCGCCAGCACGCTGGCGCCGTCGCCGTGGATGATGCGGAAGCGGTGATCGTCCGGCGGAATGCGGAAGGCGCGGCGGAAGCCGATCACGTCGGCATCCACCTCCACCGCGGTGATGTCGGTGGCCGGCAGGTGCTGGTGGCAGAACTTGGCCAGCGAACCGCCGCCCAGGCCCAGTTGCAGGATGGCGCGCGGGCGCGGCACGAACAGCAGGAAGGCCATCATGCCGCGGGTGTAGGCCAGGTCCAGCGCCTGCGGCCGGGCGAGGCACATGCCGCTCTGCTGGAAGCGCAGATTGAAGTGCAGGTAGCGGTAGCCGTCCTGCTCCAGCACGAAGGGACGGCCGTAGCTGCCTTCGTTCAGGCGGGTGCCCAATGCTATCGGGCAGCTGCCGGCCGGCTCCTGCAGCAGCACGGTGCCGGCCTCGGTGGGGAAGGGGCTGGGCAGGGCCAGCAGGCCGGCGAGATCGT
>NZ_WUEI01000143.1 GCF_012911025.1 Azoarcus sp. TTM-91
GTGCCAGGGCGGGCCGCTCCAGGCAGGTTAGCAGCAGGCCGGCGGTGGTCGCCAGTCGGCTCGCCGGACCGCGGCCCCGGGGAGCGGTCTTGTATGCACTTTGCCCGCCCTCCATACTCCACAGGATTCATCCACTTCGCCTAGGCGCCCGGTCGCTATGCTGATGCGGATCCATCTCGTTGCGGCGCTCGCCGTGCTGCTGGCTACTGCGGCGGCCCTGCTGGCGCAGGCCGGCCTGGCCGAACCTGATGCCCTGCAGCGCTGGCGCGCGGGCGAAGCCCTGCGCGTCGGTTATGCGCTGGAGCCGCCCTTCGCCTACCTGGATGCCAGTGGCAGGGTGACCGGCGAGGCGCCCGAGGTCTGGCGGGCGGTGGCGGAGGAGCTGGGAGGCGGGCCGCTGATCTGGGAGCACGCCGAGTTCGGCAGCCTGATCCACGAACTGGAGGCCGGCCGTATCGACGTGATTGCCAGCGGCCTGTTCGTCACCCCGGAGCGGGCGACGAGGGTGGCTTTTTCGCGCCCGACGGCCCATGTCTGCCCGGCCCTGCTGGTGCAGGCCGGAAACCCGCTGAAGCTTGCCGGCTATGCGGATGTGGCCGCCAATCCGCGGGCGCGGCTGCTGGTGGTGGCAGGCGCGGTGGAGGGCGAGCAGGCCCGGCGGGCGGGGGTGCCGGAAGCGCGCCTGCTAGCTTTTCCGGATGCGGACAGCGCGGTGGTGGCGCTGCAGCAGCATGCGGCGGAGGCCTTCGCCCTGTCGGCCGTGTCCCTGCGCCGGGCGCTCGCCAGCGCCGGCGATCATGGGCTGGAGCTGGTGGTTTCGTCGCGGGAAGCGGCCGGGCTGCCGGCCTTCGCCTTCCGTCCGGATGACCTCAGCCTGCGCGCCGCCGCAGACAGTGCGCTGGCGGGCTTCCTCGGCAGCGAGCGCCACGCCACGCTGATCGCCCGCTTCGGCTTCAGCCAGGCCGAACTGCCCGGCCGCGATGGAGGCTGCGGCTCATGAAGGTCTCTTCCAGCCGCAGTGGCGGCAGCGAACCTTATGTGCGCGGCGGCGTGCCGCTGCTCGTCGCCACGGTGGCCATGGTGCTGGTGGTGCTGGGCATGATGAGCTGGTCCGCCATGCGCTGGGATGCCACCCTGCGCGAAAGCGTGGTGCCGCTGGACCGGCTGGCCCTGTCGCGGCAGGCGGTGGTGCAGGCGGAGCTGTTCGCCGAGCGGGTGCTGGCGGGCGATCCGGCCAGCTCGCCAGAGCTGGTGCTGGGCAAGCTGGAGCGGGCGGTGCACGCCGGCCGCGACCTCGCCAGCGGTCATGTACGCCTGGCCGGCATGAGCGCCCGCGACCCGGCGTCGCCGGAGTTGAAGGCGGCGGTGGCGGATTACCTGGCGGTGCTGCAGACGATGGCGGAGCGGGTGAAATCCCGCATCGCCTCGCCGGAGCAAGTCTCCGGGCTGGACCTGCGTGCCCTGCACGGCCCCTTCGCCAGCAGCGCGATGCGGGTGGAGGTGGCGCTGCTGCGGGAGATGGAGGCGCGGCGCCAGTTCCAGCGCGAGCTGGACCGCATCAACCTCTTCCTCGTCTGCGGCCTGGCGCTGGGCTTCATCTGGTTCCGCTACCGCGCCGAGCTGCTGCGCCTGCGTGCGCTCAACGACGTGCTGGCGGGCAAGGAGCGGCTGCGCGCCTTCGCCGACGCGCTGCCGGAGGTGGCCTTCCTGCTGGATGCGGAAGGGCGCTACCTGGAAGTGTTCGGCAGCGGCAAGGTGATGGCAGGCGGACGCGAAGGGGTGACCGGCATGCGGCTGCAGGAGCTCTTTCCGCCGGAGCAGGCGGCGGCCTTCGCCGGGGTCATCGCCCGCGCGTTGGCGGAAGGCCGGGTGGTGAGCCATGAATACACGCTGGCGGATGGCGCCGCGCCGCGCCAGTTCGAGGCGCGGGTGGCGCCGGTGGCGGATACCGGCCGGGTGGTGTGGGTGTCCTGGGACGTAACCGAGCGGCGGGCCGCCGAGCGCCGGGTGGCCGATCTCTCCCGCCTCTACAACCTGCTGAGCCAGGTGAATCACGCCATCGTGCTGACCTCGGACCGGGCGGCGCTGTTCGAGCGGGTGACGAGGGTGGCGGTGGGCAGCGGCGGCTTCCTCGCCGCCTGGGTGGCGGTGCCGGAAGGCGGCCGGCTGCAGCCGGTGGCGGCGTTCGGCGCCGCGCCCGCCTTGCTGGAGGCCTGGACCATGCCGCCGGCGGGGCAGGCGCCGGCGCAGGAAGACGCAAGCCACGGCAAGGACGGCGAGCCGCCGGCCCACGGCCGCCAGCTCCTCACCGAGCCGCTGGCGGCGGCGCAGTCGGGCTGGCGCGGCGAGGCGGCGGCGGAGGGGGCCAGCCGCTTCATCGCCATCCCCTTGCACTGCGAGGGCGAGTTCGCTGGCGTCATGGGCCTGCTCTCGGCCGCGCCGCAGCCGGCGGGCGACGAGGAGGCCGCGCTGCTGGGCGAAGTGGGCGACGACATTTCCTACGCCCTCACCCAGTTCGCCCGCGAGGCCGAGGCCAGGCGCAAGGACGAGCGCATCCTGTTGCATGCGGCGGCGCTGGAGGGCACCCGCGACGGCGTGATGGTGACCGACGCCGAGGCCCGCATCGTCTCGGTGAACCGCGCCTTCACCGAGATCACCGGCTACACCGAGGACGAAGTGCTGGGGCGCACGCCGGCGCTGCTGCGCTCCGGCCGGCACGACGAAGCCTTCTTCCACACCCTGTGGGCAACGCTGAAGAGCGTGGGCCACTGGCAGGGCGAGCTGTGGAACCGGCGCAAGAACGGCGAGGTGGCGCCGCAGTGGATGTCGATCAGCGCAGTGCGCGGCGGCGCTGGCGGCGTCGGCCATTATGTCGGCGTGTTCACCGACATCAGCCAGCTGCGGCAATTCGAGGAACGGGTGAGCCACCTCGCCCAGTACGACCCGCTCACCGACCTGCCCAACCGCATGCTCATCGGCGCCCGGCTGCAGCACGCCATGGAGGCCGCCGGGCGCGACCGCCATGTCGTCGGCGTGCTGTTCATCGACCTGGACCGCTTCAAGAACATCAACGACGCGCTGGGCCATGATGCCGGCGACGAGCTGCTGTCGGCGGTGGCCGCGCGCTTGTCCGGCCGCTACCGCAGCGAGGACACCCTGGGTCGCTACGGCGGCGACGAGTTCGTGCTGGTGCTCGGCCAGCTGCGCCATGCGGCCGACGCGGCGGCCATCGCCCGCGACTTGCTGGCCGCGCTGGACCAGCCCTTCGTGCTGCACACCGGGCGCGAGATCTACATCAAGGCCAGCATCGGCATCTCCATCTACCCGGACGACGGCGACAGCCCGGCCGGCCTGATCCAGGATGCGGACGCCGCCATGTACCAGGCCAAGCACGCCGGCCGCAACACCTTCCGCTTCTACCAGGAGGCCTTCACCCGCAGCGCCGACGCCCGCCTGTCGCTGGAATCCCGCCTGCGGCGGGCACTGGAGGGCGAGGGCTTCGAGATGTATTACCAGCCCTTCGTGGATGTCGCCAGCGGCCGCATCGTCGGCGCCGAGGCGCTGGTGCGGCTGAAGCCGGACGGCGGCCCCTACATCGGCCCGGCGGAGTTCATCCCGCTGCTGGAGGAATCCGGCCTCATCTTCGACCTCGGCACCTGGGTGCAGCGCCGCGTCTGCCGCCAGGGGCGGGAATGGCTGGACCAGGGGCTGGACTTCGAGCGCCTGGCGGTGAACCTGTCGGCGGAGGAGGTGAGGCGCGGCGGCGTGGTCGAGCGCCTGCGCGGCATCCTGGCGGAAACCGGCTTTCCGGCGGCCAAGCTGGAGATCGAGATCACCGAATCCGGCCTGATCCACCGTGGCGCCGAGGCGCTCGCCTTCCTGCACGAGCTCAAGGGCCTGGGCGTGCAGCTGGCGATAGACGACTTCGGCACCGGCTACTCCTCGCTCGCCTACCTGAAGCGCTTCCCGGTAAGCAAGCTGAAGATAGACCGCAGCTTCATCAGCGACCTGCCGGACGACCACAGCGATGCCCAACTCACCACCACCATCATCGAACTGGCGCGCAACCTCGGCCTGCAGGTGCTCGCCGAAGGCGTGGAAACCGATGCCCAGCGCGCCTTCCTCGCCGAGCGGGGCTGCGATGTCTACCAGGGCTATCTGTGCAGCCCGCCGGTGCCGGCGGCGCAGTTCGCCGAGCGTTTTCTCGGGGAGTCTGGCCCCCGCACGCCGGCCCGCGGCTGAAGCCTGCCGGCTTGACGCCGGGCCGCCCGCCGGGCCACCCTCGGCCTCCGTTTCTGTTTCCAGCCCGATGCGCCGCAGGTCAGCCGCAGCGACTCCTGCACGCGGTAGAGGGGGGAAGCGGGCGGGAGGAGGGCGGGAAGAGCACGCCACAGCGCGCGCCGCCAGACTCCCTTTCCCCTCGAGGGAGAGGGCAGGGGCGGCTGCGATTCAGCTCAATGGCCGTTCCCTCCTCTCCCCCTCTCCCCGCCCCAACCCTGTGGCCTGTATGCCACAGGGCGCTCCGGCAGGTGAAGCGGTGCTTCGCTTTTCCGCCTCCACCCCGCGAGGGGAGAGGCGGAAAACACCACGCCATTCCAATCGTCATGGATGCCCGATTTGTTTTTCATCGCAGTGACCACTAGGGCCAGCGGCTTTCTCAACGCCCTGTCCGCCCGCTGCTCCGGCTTTTGCAGGGCCTTGATCCCCGCCGTGGTCCTAAGCGGCCTGCCCCTCCCACTGCAGGCCGCCGCGCCGCTGGTGGCGATCGACTTCGGCCACACCCTGGCTGCCCACGGCGCCACCAGCGCCCGCGGGCGCGGCGAGTTCTATTTCAACCGCGACCTGGGCGAGGCGCTGGCGGCGGCGCTGCGTGAGCGCGGGCTGCGGGTGCGCATCGTCAATGGCGATGGCCGCATCGCGTCGCTGCGGGCGCGGCCGGTGGCGGCGGAAGGGGCGGACCTGCTGGTGTCCATCCACCACGATTCGGTCAGCGCCCAGCTGCTCAACGCCTGGGAGTGGCAGGGCCGGCAGCTGGACTACAACGACGACTACGCCGGCCATTCCCTGTTCGTGTCGCGCGACAACCCGGACACCGCCCGCAGCATCCTGTGCGCCCGCGCCATCGGCGCCCGCCTGCAGCGCATGGGCTTCGTGCCCACGCACAAGAACGGCCTGCTGCGCGCTTACGCCGACCGCGAACTGGCGGTGCATTACTACGATGGCCTGGCGGTGCTGCGCCATGCGCGCATGCCGGCGCTGCTGTTCGAGGGTGGTGTGATCAAGAACCGGGACGAGGAACTGCTGCTGGCCGACCCGGCCTATCAGGCAAAGATGGCCGACGGCATGGCGACCGCCATCGCCGCCTGCCTGCTGAGTGGGCAGCCGGCGGACGACGAGGCGGGCGCGGACCGGCCGGACGTGTTGCCGCAGACGCCGGCGGGGTATTGAGGCGGGCGCTGTTTGCCGCCCGGTAGCGGCCGGCCCGGCATGGCGCGAGCACGGGTGTGGACGAAAAAACGCCGGCCCGGGAAGGCCTCCTCCCGGGCCGGCGTTCTCTTTTCAAGCCGGCAAGAGCCGGGGCGCTCAGGCCATCGGCTCAGGCAGGCGGCGCTGCAATCACGGCAGCTTGAAGCGCACGTTGGCCGTCTTGCCGTCGCTCATCTTAACCGTGGCGACCACGCGGGCGCCGGCGAGGTCGAAGGCGCCGCGGGCTTCCAGGCGGTCCTCCAGCGTCGCCAGCGAGACTTCGCTGCGGTTGCCGCCGGCCAGCATGGTGAGCTTGCCGCTGACGCCGGCGAGCCTGGCCGGCTGGCCGTGGTCGCGGATGTAGAGCGAGATCACGTCCGGCCGGGCGACCAGCTCGAAGTCCAGGTCGGCGGCTTCCGTCACCTGGCCGCCGTGTTGCGGCTCGTGCGCATGCTCGTCGCCGTGGGCATGGGCGCCGGCCGGCAGCAGCGCGGCGCAGGCGAGCAGGGCGGCGATCAATCCTTTCTTCATGGGAACTCCTTTGCGTTCAGCTTGGATGGAATGCGGATGGAGGGGGCTGGCTTCAGAAGGCATTGTTGTCGGCGTCGTCCAGCAGGCGCTCGGCGCTCTTGCGGCCGAACAGCCAGAACATGGCCGGTGTCAGGAAGGTGTCCAGCAGGGTGGAGCTGACCAGGCCGGAGAAGATCACCACCGCCACCGGATGCAGGATCTCGGTGCCCGGCTGCTCCGCCTCGAACAGCAGCGGCGCCAGCGCGAAGGCCGCCACCAGCGCGGTCATCAGCACCGGCGTCAGCCGCTCCAGTGAGCCGCGCACGATCATCGCATGATCGAAGCGCTCGCCCTCGAAGCGCATCAGGTTGATGTAGTGGCTGATCTTCAGGATGCCGTTGCGCGCCGAGATGCCGGCCAGGGTGATGAAGCCGATCAGTGCCGCCACGGAGAGCGGCTGGCCCGACAGCCACAGGCCGATCACGCTGCCCACCAGCGCCAGCGGCACGTTGGCCATGATCAGCGCCGCCAGCGTGGCCGAGCGGTAGCGGCTGTACAGCACCAGGAAGACCATGGCCGCCGATACCAGCGACAGCAGCGCGATCAGCCCGGCCGCTTCCTCCTGCGCCTGGAACTGCCCGCCCAGGGTGACGAAGTAGCCCTCCGACAGCGGCTGCGCGGCCACCGCGGCGCGGATGTCTTCCACCACCTCGGACAGCGGCCGCCCCTGGGCATTGGCCGACAGCACGATGCGGCGGCGGCCGTCGTCGCGCACGATCTGGTTGGGGCCGTCGGCATCGTCGATGCGCGCCAGCTTCTCCAGCGGCACCCGGCCCAGCGGCGTTTCGATCGGCAGTTGCGCCAGGCCCTGCAGCGTGCGGGTGTCCTCCGGCAGGCGCAGTACCAGGTTGAAGCGGCGGTTGCCCTCTATCACCTGCGTCACCGTCTCGCCGCCCACCAGGGTCTGCAGACTGGCCATCAGCTGCGCCGAGGAGAGGCCGTACTGCGCCACCGCGGCGTGGTCCACCACCACCTTGATCTGTGGCGCCAGCACCTGCTTTTCCACCTCCAGGTCGGCCAGGCCGGGAATGGCGGCCAGCCGCGCGCGCAGCGCCTCCGCCTGGGTGCGCAGGGTGTCCAGATCCTCGCCGAACAGCTTGATGGCGATCTGCGCCCGCACGCCGGACAGCATGTGGTCGATGCGGTGGGAGATGGGCTGGCCCAGGCTGGCCGACACCGGCAGCACCGCCAGGCGGCGGCGCAGATCGGCATAGACCTCGTCCAGCGGCCGCGTCAGCTCGGATTGCGGCACCAGCTTCACGTCCAGCTCGGACACATGCACCCCTTCCGCATGCTCGTCCAGCTCCGCCCGGCCGCTGCGGCGGCCGACGTGCACCACCTCGGGCACGCCCGCCACCAGCCGCTCCGCCTCGGAGGCGACGCGTATGGATTCCGACAGGGTGACGCCGGGGTTGAGGCGCAGGCCGATCAGCAGCGAGCCCTCGTTGAAGGGCGGCAGGAAGGTTGTGGGGAAGAGGGGCACGGTGAGCGCCGCCGCCAGCGCCGCCACCGCGCCCAGGCCGACCGCCGCCTTGGGCGCCTGCAGCACCTTCTGCAGGCCGCTGGCGTAGTGCGTCTTCAGCCAGCGCACCAGGCGCGGATCGCCGTGGTCCAGGTTCTTCATCCGCGGCAGCAGGTAGAAGGCCAGCACCGGCGTCAGCGTCACCGACACCAGCATGGAGGCGAGGATGGAGACGATGTAGGCGATGCCCAGCGGCACGAAGAGCTTGCCCTCCATGCCGGGCAGCGCGAACAGCGGCACGAACACCAGCACGATGATCAGCGTGGCGTAGACGATGGCCGAGCGCACCTCCAGCGTGGCCCGCGCCACCAGTTCCAGCGGATGCAGGCGGGGGCTGTGGCGCTGGTTCTCCTTCAGCCGGCGCAGCACGTTCTCCACCCCCACCACCGCGTCATCCACCAGCTCGCCGATGGCGATGGCGATGCCGCCCAGCGTCATGGTGTTGATGGACAGGCCGAAGTAGCGGAACACCAGCACCGTCACCAGGATGGACAGCGGAATCGCGGTGAGCGAGATCAGCGTGCTGCGGAAGTTGCCGAGGAAGAGGAAGAGCACCACCGCCACCAGCACCGAGGCCGCCACCAGCTTGCCCTGCAGGTTGCCGATGGAGGACTCGATGAAGTCCGCCTGGCGGAAGGTGACGCGCGGCGCCTCCATGCCGGCCGGCAGCGCGCCGCGCATGTCGGCCAGTGCCGCCTCGATGTTGCGGGTGAGGGCGACGGTGTCCGCGCCCGGCTGCTTCTGCACGCCGAGGATGACCGCCGGGCGGCCGCCGAAGCCGGCGTCGCCGCGGCGTATCGCCGGCGCGAAGCCCACCTCGGCGACCTGGCGCAGGCGGATGGCGCGGCCGTCGCGGGCGGTCAGCGCCAGGTTCTGCAGGTCTTCCAGGCGCTCGCTGCGGCCCAGGTGGCGGATCAGGTATTCACGCCCGTTCAGCTCCTTGAAGCCGCCGCTGGTGTTGGCCGCGTAGCCCAGCAGCGCCGCCTCCACCTGGTCCAGGGTGATGCCCAGCGCCGCCATGCGCTGCGGGTCCGGCTCTACCTGGAACTGGCGCACCTCGCCGCCGATGGGGATCACCTGGGCGACGCCGGGTATCGCCATCAGCCGCGGCCGCAGCGACCAATCGGCGTACTCGCGTACCGCCATCGGCTGGATCTTGTCCGGGTCTATCGGGATCGCCACCAGCATGATCTCGCCCATGATGGAGCTGACCGGTCCCATGCGCGGCACGATGCCAGCGGGGAAGTCCGCTTCCAGCGAGGCCAGCCGCTCCCCCACCAGCTGGCGGGCGCGGTAGATCTCGGTATCCCAGCTGAAGGAGACATAGACGAAGGACAGTCCGGCGCTGGACACCGAACGCACCGATTCCACGCCCGGCAGCCCGTTCATCGCCGTTTCCAGCGGGAAGGTGAGCAGCTGCTCGACCTCTTCCGGCGCCATGCCGCCGGCCTCGGTCATGATGGTGACGGTGGGTTTGTCGAGATCGGGGAACACGTCCACCGGGGTGCGCGCCAGCTGCAGCGCGCCATAGAGCATGAGTACCGCGCTGGCGGCGAGCACCAGCATGCGGTTGCCCAGGCTGGCCTGGAGTAGCCACTTGAACATTGCGGCGCCTCCTTCAGCGGACCTGGCCGACGAGGGCGGCGCCTTCGCTCACCACCCGCTCGCCGGCGGCGAGGCCGGACAGCACCGCGCTGCGCGCCCCGTCCAGCGGCGCCACCGCCACCACCCGCGGCTCGAAGCGCTCCGGCGCCTGCTTGATCCACACCATGGTCTGGTTGGCGGCATTGCGGCTCAGCGCCGCGCTGGGCACCGCCACGCCGCGGCGGGTGCTGCGCGTCTGCACCACCACCTTCACCGGCTGGCCGATGGCATAGGCGGCCAGGCCGTTGCCCTCGGCGCGGAACACCAGCGGCAGCGCCTGCTCGCGCAGGATGCGGCCGGCGCCGATGAAGTGCAGCGGCAGCGCGGCGCTGCCGCCCGGCGCCGATGCGCGCGGCGGCACCAGGGTGGCGCTGCCGACGTCGGCGGCCAGCGCGGCGTCGAAAGCCAGCGCTTCCACCTGCATGCGGGCGGGATCGACGATTTCGAACAGCGTCTCGCCGGCGGCGACCACCTGGCCGGATACCGCGGCGGCGCTGGCGATGACGCCGGCCACCGGGGCGACCAGGGTTTCGCGCGCGCTGAGGCCGGCGGCCAGGGAGCTGGCGCGGGCGGCGAGGCTGTCGCGCTCGCTGGCGGCGGCTTCGAGGTCGCGGCGCGGCACGGTGTCCGCCAGCTCTTGCAAGCGGGCGAGGCGCTTGTCCGCCAGCGCCAGCGCGCTGCGGGCTTCTGCGAGCTGGGCCTGCTGGCCGGCGCGTTCCAGCGCGGCGGCGCTGGTCACCACATGGGCCAGCACCTCGCCCTTGGCCACTTTCTGGCCGACGCCCGGCAGGCCGCGCGGGCCGGCTTCCAGCCGGCCGCCCTGGGTGGGCTGCACCCGGCCGCCGGCGTTCGGGTCCAGCGTCACCGTGGCGGCCAGTTCCACCGCCTGCGGCAGCTCGGCTTCGGCTGCGACGATGGTGCGCAGGCCCATCATGCGCTGGGTGGGTTTGGGCAGGAACACGCTGCCGTCCGCCAGCCGGCGCGGGCCGTCGCCGGCGGCGGCGGGTGCTTCGCCGGCATGGTCGTGGTCATGGCCGGGGTCGGCGAAGGCTGGGGTGGAGAGCTGCAGCGCGAGCGGGATGGCGAGCAGCAGGGCGAGGCGGCGGATCATGGCGTGGGGG
>NZ_WUEI01000144.1 GCF_012911025.1 Azoarcus sp. TTM-91
CATGCCTGGTGGCCTATTGCGGCGGAGATGGCCGCGACATGGCTGAACGCGGCGAGCATGGGGGCGAAGCTTGGCAACGCCCGCCTTGGGCATGGTGATGGCAAGGGGCCGAGATGGCATGTTCAGTAGTGCGTTCGGTACTTCACTGCATTGCTTTTGTCTTTTTTCCATCATTGGGCTTCGTATATCGAGTCGCCTCCTGGTAATAGATATGCGTTCAATGCTGGCTGTCGCTGCGATCCTCACCCTGTCTGGTTGCGCAAGCGTTCAATTGGGCTCCCCGGAGAAGACCGCAGAGGTCAAGAAACTGCAGGCAAAGCTGGGTGTCGGCCAGGTCTTCGTTTGCCGTGATGGCTCCATCGTCGGCATGGCGATCCGCCCGGATGTCGAGCTTGATGGGAAGGCGATCGGTACCGTGGCCCGAAAGACTTTCGCCTATCAGGAAGTGCAGCCGGGCGAGCACACCCTGGTGGTGAAGACGCTGGAGCATGATTCGACCTTCCCGTTCAAGATCGCGGCCGGCGAGCAGAAGTTCTTCCAGATCTGGATCTCTGTCGGCCTCATCGCCGGACGGGGCATCGTCGATGAAATGGACCCGGCCAAGGCGAAGGATTGCATCGCCGGCGGTGAGATGGTCGAGGCGACTGCCAAGTAAGGAAGCGAGTTGGCCTGCTGGGGGCCTGGATGCAGAAAGGGCGATGACTCAGTCATCGCCCTTTTTCATTTCCAGCTGCTGGACCGGGTTGTTCCCCCGGTCTCTGCGGCTCAGCGCCCGCTGAGCGTGAACCGCTGCACGCTGGCGTGCAGCATCTCGGCCAGGGACTTCATGTCCGACGAGGCGCCGGACATGGAGTGGGCGGCGGCGGAGGTTTCCTCGGCCATCTGCACGATGTTCTCCACCCGGGCGGCGATGTCGCGGCCGGCGGCGGATTGTTCCTGCAGCGCGGAGGAGACGTCGTCGATGGCACGCTGTACCGACTGCGCGTCGGCGTCGATCTCGTGGACCATGTTGCCGGCGCTGCGGGCTTCCGCCAGGCCGTCCTGCACCGCGCTGACGGCGGCGGTGAGGCGGCTGCTCATCTGCTGGGTGCCGGACTGGATGGAGGCCACCATGGCGCTGATCTCCTGGGTGGAGTGGGTGGTCTTCTCCGCCAGCTTGCGCACTTCGTCGGCCACCACCGCGAAGCCGCGGCCCTGCTCGCCGGCGCGGGCGGCTTCGATGGCGGCGTTGAGCGCCAGCAGGTTGGTCTGGTCGGCCACTTCCTTGATGACGGTGACGATGGAGGAGATGCGCTCCGACTCGCTGCCCAGCATCTGCGCGGTTTCCGAGCTGCGGTTGATGGTCTCGGCCACGGTGTCGATGCGGTCCACCATCTGGCGGATGCTGCTGGCGCTGGTGTTGGCCTTGGTGCTGGCCACGGTGGAGGCGTCGCGCGCTTCCTGGGAGATGGCGGCGATGTGATCCACGCTGGTGGACATTTCTTCCAGCGCGGCGGCCATGGCGCTGGCGAATTCGGACTGCGCCTCGATGCTCTTGAACACCGTCTGCGAGTCGGTTTCCAGCTGGCGGGCGGCCTCGCCCACCTGGCGGGCGCCGCCGTTCACCTGGCCCAGCGCCTCGTTGAGGGCATCGGCCATGCGGATGAAGGCGTTCTGCAACTGGCCGACTTCGTCTGCCGAGCTGGCCCGCATGCGCACGCCGAGGTTGCCGGCGGCGAGCTGGTCGGCCACCCGCACCAGCTCGCCCACCGGCCGGGTGATGGAGCGGGTGACCAGCACCGCGCAGACGATGGCGGCCAGCGCGGCGACGGTGAAGGCGGTGAGCAGCACGACGAGGCTGGAGCGGGCGTCGGCCTTCATGTCCTGCATCACCTGTTGGGCGCGCACGCGGACGACGTCGATGAGCTTGTTGGCGTTGTCCTGGATGGCACCGATGAGGTGGCGGCTGTTGCCCATGCCGCTCATGACGCCGTTGCGGTCGCCCTGGTTGGCGGCGCGCACGATGTCGCTGACGTAGGGGCGCAGCGCATCCAGCGTGTCGGCGATGGCCTTGCCGGTGGCGGCGATCTCCGGCTCCGGCGCGCTGGCGAAGGGCTGGGTGTCGCGGCGCAGGCCGTCCAGGGTGTCCAGCTGCTGCTGGGCGATCTTGCCGATGTCGGGTGAATCCACGGCGCCCAGCATGTCGCGCATCTCGATGCGGTAGCGCAGCGTGCGGTAGAGGAAGTCGGTGGCGAGGCGGGAGCGGTCCAGGCCATCGCGTTCGACGACGAGCGCCTGCTTGTCGATGCTCAGGGCCTTGAGGCCGATGAACACGGCAGCGGCGCCGAACAGCAGCAGCACGAGGCCGAAGGCCAGCAGCAATCTCTTGCCGATCATGATGTTCTTCAAGCTGTTTTTCCTTTATCTCTCGTTGCCGGGGCCGCCCGCGGGCCGCCTTGTCTTTTGTGTCTCCTGCCCCGGAAACCAGCCTGTGTTGCCCATCGGCAATCCGCGGCATGCCTCCTAAAGCGGCAAGAAGCTTCAAGTGTGAAGTATTAGCGGCGATTTGTGGCGAGAATTAAATCGCCATGCAGCGGAGAAGAGGAATATCCGCCCGTAATGCCCGGCGTCAGCGCGGCGCAGGCCATCGGGCAGGGCTGCAATGTCCGCTGCTCGCGGTCAGCCCGGGCGCGCAGCGCCGCCTTCCGGCGCCCGGGCGCACAATGGCTGGCACAAGGAGAATCCGCCATGACGCTCATCCTGCGCGCGCTGCAAGCCGACATCACCACCCTGGAGGTCCACGCCCTCGTCAATGCCGCCAACAGCTCGCTGCTGGGCGGAGGCGGCGTGGATGGCGCCATCCACCGCGCCGCCGGCCCGCAACTGCTGGAGGCCTGCCGCCAGATCGGCGGCTGCCCTACCGGCGAGGCCCGCATCACCCCCGGCTTCCGCCTGCCGGCGGACTATGTGGTCCATACCGTCGGCCCGGTCTGGCGCGGCGGCCGGGCCGGCGAGGCCGCGCTGCTCGCCGCCTGCTACCGCAACTCGCTGGAACTGGCGGCCGCGCATGGGGCGGAGAGCGTCGCCTTCCCCGCCATCAGCACCGGCGTCTACGGCTATCCGCCGGAGCTGGCGGCGCCGCTGGCGCTTGCCACCGTGCGTGCGCATGCGGCCGGGCTGCGCCCACTCCGGGAAGTCCTGTTCTGCTGCTTTTCGGCGGCGGATCACCAGCGTTACCTCGCGCTGCTCGATGGGGCGGACGGTGGCTGAGCCCCTCCTGCTCCCTCCCTGTCTGGTCCGGATTGGCACGGATGCTGCTCCGCAACATCCAGCCGCCGGCGGACGATGGGGCGCAGATCCCGCAATCCCGCGGCGCAGGTGGCGGCCAGCTGAAGGCCACTGGCGGGTATCGCACCGCGCCGGGGCATGGCCGCCGCGATTTGCGCGCTGATGGTGCCCGACAACAGACGAGAGCGAGGTGCGAAATGCGGTTCGAGATCCTGGAAAAAGTGGAGCGCTGGCTGGTGGGCAGCGCGGGCGAGAGCGATCAGGCCCTGCAGGCGCGCCAGGCGGAAGACGACGATGTCGCCGCCCGTGAGCCGGAAGAGCTGGACCCGGTGTACTGGCTGCCGCCCTTCCCGCCCTGCTGAGCCTTCAGCACCTGCGGCCGGTTCAGCCCCCGACCGGCCGCACTCCTCAGCCGCGCAGCAGCGCACTTTCCTGCGCGGCCCAGATAAAGCCCCAGCCCGGACACCCGGTGCTTGCCAGGGTTGCGTAGCCGCGCCTGCTCGGGTGGTGGCGTGCGCGATGCGGCCACGCCCATGTCGAAGGCTGGCCGCATCGGCATGCCGGTTCTCCGGATTGCTTGCTGCGCGAGGGAGCAGGCATCCTGTGGCTTCAAGTCGACTTGAGGCCAAGCATGCCCACGCTGGACATCGGAGAGGTCGCCCGCCGCGCCGGGCTGCCGACCTCCACCCTGCGCTTCTATGAAGAACGCGGCCTGATCGCCGCCACCGGCCGCAACGGTCTGCGCCGCCAGTTCGATGCCGGCGTGCTGCAGCGCCTCGCCCTCATCAGCCTCGGTCGCGCCGCCGGCTTCTCGCTGGACGAGATCGCCGCCATGCTGGGCAACGACGGCCAGCCCACCATAGACCGCGTCCAGCTCGCCGCCCGCGCCGACGAGCTGGACCACAGCATCCGCCGCCTCACCGCCCTGCGCGACAGCCTTCGCCACGCGGCGGTGTGCCCGGCGGCCAGCCACCTGGAATGCCCGTCGTTCCAGAAGCTGCTGCGGGTGGCGGAGCGCTATCGGCCCAGGAGAAAGAGCAGGAGCTAGCGGGAGTTGCGCGGTGTCTCGCCGGAGGAACGGGCATTCGCGCGGTGGATGTGCTGACGACTCCATTGCTCGATACCCTTCTGACCACCGGAAAAGGCCGGGTCTTACCTGTTGCCCCAAAGTGCCGTGAAATCGAAGGAGAGCTGCCGCTGATGCCGGATGGAGAGCAGATAGACCGTCTGTTTGCCGTGGGTATACAGCAGCAGATAGTTCGCCATCAGGTATTCACGGATCTCGCCGTCCGCCGCGATTCCCTTCAGCTGCGCGGTGAGGCGCTCCTGGAGTGTCACCGCTTCCACCGAGTTGCCGGGACGTTGCAGAAAAGAGCGTCCCATGGCCGGAAAGCGCTTCAGATTGGGAATGACGGTGTCGCTCAGTTCGTCCAGCAAGGCATCGAAGGCCTGGGGCGCTTCGGCGTCGGCAAGGAAGCGCTCTATTTCCTCCAGATTGCGCTCGAAGTTCGCGGTGAGTTCGAGGCGGAGTACGGCGGTCATGGGGCGGGAGGCTGCTCAGCCGGCCGACCTGTTTGCGCGGCGCCGCTTCAGTGCGGCAATTGCCGTCTCTGCATCCTTTGTGCGTCCTGCGGCGACGTCGGCCAAGCCCTTGCTGGCCTGGTCGAGAAGAAGCAGGTGAATGCGCTCGCGCTCGAGGCGGTGGTAGTAGTCCAGCCGCTCGGCGTCGATCAGCGCGACATAGCTCTCGCCATTCTTGGTGATGATCTTCTCGGCACCAGCCTTCACTTGGTCGGCCAGGTCGGAGAGGTTCGCCCGGGCTTGGGAAAGCGGGATGACATCGCGGGCTGAAATGGCCATGGAGATCTCTCTGACGTACAGAATTCTGCACATATTACGCGCTTGAGGGGCGGCCTAACAGCCCTACGATCTCGTTGACCACCGCAGCAATAGGCCGATCCGTCAGGACCTTGCGCGCGGGCAGCCCGGCATAGACAGGGAAGCGCACCCGGATGACTTCCTCTTCGCGTTGGGGCTGCGTGGGAAAGGACGCTACAGTTGCCGGCGGACAACTTCGGCAACGCAGGTTTCCTGATCGAGTGAGGGCAGCAACACGAAGGTAAGTGGGCTGGCCAGGATCTGTTGGCGCAAGACGACGTCGTCAGGATGGACTTCTTCGCGGTAGGTCATGAACCCGGAAGAGAGTGCCATGACCTGTAGGGAGGAGGCATTGTCGAGCAGTGCCCGGTAGGCGGTCACGTTCTGTCTCGCATAGGCCTCGTAGCCATGGCTGGCGATGAAGGTCGAGAGGTCGCCATTTCTGGCGATGAACTGGGCGTCCAGATCGACGAATGCGGTATTGAGACGTTGCGCCAAGGCAAGGCCGGTGGCGCTTTTCCCTGCGCCGCCAGGGCCTGTCAGCTGGATCATCCCTGCTCCCGGTATATGGCGGGGGCGCTCTGTGAGTCTTTTTTCTTTGTCCAACTGTGCGGCTCCCGGACAGGCGCGATTATGTCCATGCGCAAGGCGTGATGCCCCGCTTCCCCTTGCCCCTGGAAGGCGTCCAGTGCATCCGGAAGCTCATCTGTCGCCCAGGGCCTCCAGAACGTATTCGATAAAGACGCGCACTTTCAATGGCATGTGCCGGTTGCCGGGGTAGATCAACGAGAAGGGGCGCGAGCGCCCGGCAAATGGCGTCAGCAATTCGACGAGCGCGCCGCTCCGCAGGTCGTCCTCGACGATGAAGCGGTAGGTCTGCACCAGGCCGGCTCCCGCACGCGCCAGGGTGGCGACACCCAGCAGATCTTCGGAACAGGTGTAGCTGCCATCGGTGATGACATCGAGGTCCTGCCCGCCCTGGCGGAACGCCCAAGGCACGCGCTGGCCGGTGCTGGGCAAGACGAACTGTATGCACTCATGCCGCGCCAGATCTTCCAGGGCAGCGGGTGTCCCGGCATGGGCCAGGTATTCCGGCGCGGCCACCACCACCAGCGGGGCATCCATCAGCTTGCGCGCGACCAGGCCCGAGTCGGGCTGCGCGCGAGCGCGTACCGCCAGGTCGAAGCCCTCCGCGGTGAAGTCGATATTGCGATTGCTCAGCTGCACGTCGATCCGCACCTGCGGGTATTGCTTGCGAAAGCCCGGAAGCAGGCGCAGCAATCCATGGTGCCCCAGCGTGGTGGGGACGCTGATGCGAACCACGCCTGCTGGCGCGGCCTGCCGCCCTGTCAGTTCGCGTTCGGCCTCAAGCAACTGGTCGAGGGCTTGCTTGCACTGCGCGAAATAGGCGCGCCCGCCGTCCGTCAGGCGGACCTTGCGCGTGTTGCGCACGAACAGCCGCACTTGCAGACGCTCCTCCAGCCGGCCGATTGCCCGGCTGACTGCTGCCGGTGTCAAGCCCGCCTGGGCCGCGGCGCCGGTGAAGCTCTCCAGCTCCGCTGCCAGGCAGAACAGCTCGATGCTGCCGATCATCACATCGCTGAATTGCCTGGCCATTTTTACCTTGTGTAATTTATGAAGTTCATCCCGCTCAGTTTATCAATCAAGGTGACGTAAATATCCTCTGACTCCTGCCAGTTCAATCAGGAGTCAATCCAAATGACATCTTCCGTTTCGATCGTCTTTCATAGTGGCCATGGCCATACGGCGAAAGTCGCCCAGGCCGTAGCCGAAGGCTGCGACGCCACGCTGCTAGCCATAGACGCATGGCTGCCTGCCACCCGCAGGCTGGGAGCAACTGACCGCGGCGCGCGCCATCGTGTTCGGCTCGCTGGCGACCTGGACACCGCGCGGCTGTTTGGCCGGCGGATTGCCGATGTTGTCCGTCGCATGAACTGACGAAAGCGCCATGCCCTACGTGAACATCAAAGTGACGCGAGAAGGCGTCACCCGCGAGCAGAAGGCGGCGCTGATAGCCGGCGTGACGGAGCTGCTGTTCCAGGTGCTGGGGAAGAGCCCCGCACTGACGCATGTGGTGATCGAGGAGGTAGCGCTCGACAACTGGGGACTGGGCGGTTTGTCCGTTACAGCGTTCCGGGAGCAAAACCGATGACGACCAGAAGCGATTTCGCCGATGTGGCCGCGGTGCTCGGCGATTACTTCGCCGGCCTGCACCACAGCGACACCGCCCTCCTGAAACGTGCGTTTCACCCCGAGGCGCACTATTTCTGCGCCACCACGGGGACTTTGCAGCATCTGGACATGGCCCGGTATTTCCCCATCGTCGACAACCGGCCCTCACCGGCCAGCCAGGGGCACCCGCCGGCGGACCGCATCCTCGCCATCGAGTTTGCGGGTCCGGTCACCGCCTTCGTGAAGGCGGAATGCGCCATCCCGCCCAGGTTCTTCACCGACTTTCTGACCTTGGTCAAGCTCGGCGGCCGCTGGCAGATCATCAGCAAGGTCTTCCACTACGAGCTTGAAAACGGCTGGGAGGGGCGGAAAGCGTCGCCCGGCGCGCATACGTCAAGCGCGCAGGTTTGAGGTCGGTTCAGGGCCTTCCCTCCGGGCGTCGAAGAGCGGGGGCTGGGCGGCTTTCCGCTTCACTATTTCCGAGTGCCCCGCTCAGTGGACGCCGCCTTTCCGCAAGCGCGCCACCGTTTCCTCCAGTCCCTGCCAGGCTGGCTTGTCCGGCGCGAAGCGGGCGCGGAGGTAGGCGCTGAGGTCGGCGATCTGGCGGTCGTCCAGGCTGGCGGCGAAGCCGGGCATGTAGCCGAGGTCGCCGTGGGCGGGGGACTGGATGCCGCGCAGGATGATCTGCACCAGGTTGTCCGGGTGCGGGCTGTGCAGGTTGCTGTTGAGCGCCAGTTCGGGTCTCACGCCGAAGAGCTCCGGGCCGTTCTCCTGGTGGCAGGCGGCGCAGGCGCCGTCGTAGAGGCTCTCGGCCGGGCCGGCGAGGGTGACGGCGGCGGCTTGGGCGCGCTGCTGCAGGGCGCTGGCATAGCCGCCGGCGGTGGCCGGCGCGGGCGCGGCCTTGGCGTGGGAGGCGAGGTAGGTGGCGATGGCGCGGATGTCGCTGTCCGGCAGGGCGGCGAGGGATTCGACCACTGGCGCCATCGGGCCGGAGGCGACGCCGTGCTGCGGTGAGTAGCCGTGGCGCAGGTAGTCGTACAGCGCGCTCTCGGTCCACGGCACCGGGGCGTGGGAGAGGGCGTTGAGCGGCGGCGCTTCCCAGCCTTCGGCGAAGGCGCCGGCGTAGCGGTGTTCGCCGCTTTTCTCGGCGCCCAGGGCGTTGCGCGGAGTGTGGCAGGCGCCGCAGTGGCCGGCGCCTTCGACCAGGTAGGCGCCGCGGTTCCATTCGGCTGAGCGCGCCGGGTCGGGCTGGAAGGGGCTGGGGTCGTGGTACAGCAGCTTCCAGCCGGCCAGCGCCGGGCGCAGGTTGTAGGGGAAGGCGAGCTTGGTCTCGGGCGCCTTGGCCTTTACCGCCGGTTGCGCCATCAGCCAGGCGTAGAGCGCCTGCATGTCGTCGTCGCTGAGCTTGGCGTAGGCGGTGTAGGGGAAGGCGGGGTAGAGGTGGCGGCCGTCGCGGTGGATGCCGTGGCGCATGGCGCGCTCGAAGGCGGCGTAGGACCAGTTGCCGATGCCGGTTTCCGGGTCGGGGGTGATGTTGGTGGTGTAGATGATGCCGAAGGGGGTCTCCAGCGCCAGGCCGCCGGCCAGCGGCGCGCCGTCCGCAGTGGTGTGGCAGACAGCGCAGTCGCCGGCGGCGGCGACTAGTTCGCCGCGGGCGAGGGTGGCGGCGGAGTAGAGGTCGGCCGCCGGTGGCGCCACCGGGGCGATGGGCGGGCGCCAGGGCAGGGCGGTGGCGAGGGTGGCAGCGGCTGCAGCGGCGGCGGCGCCCAGCCAGCCCAGCTTGCGCTTGCTGCCCGCCTTGGCGGCGGCCGTGTTGCGTGCTTCCAGCGCGAGGCGGATGCGTTCGGCGGTGAAGGGCGGGGAATCCAGGCGCACGCCGGTGGCGTCGTGGATGGCGTTGGCGACGGCGGCGGCAGCCGGCAGCAAGGTGGCGCCGGTGCCGGCGAGGCGGGGTTCCGATGTGGCCGGCAGGGATTGGTCGGCAGACGGCTCGGTGCCGAGCAGGGCGGCGTTGAGCAGCGCGATTTCGCCGGGCGCGGCGGGTACGGCGGTGGCCGGCCAGTCGTCGAAGGCAGGGCCGGCTTCGGCGCTGAGCAGGCGGCCGGTGGTGTCGGCGATGGCCTGGCGCATGCCGCCGTGCTCCAGCGCCTGAGCGGCACCGGCGTCGCTGCCGACGAGGACGCGGCTGACGGCCACTTCGCCGCTGCGGGGATCGACCGCGACTTCGGCCATCCAGGCGGCCCAGGCATCTTTGCGGGCGTCGATGGCGGTGGAGTCCACGGTGTTTTGCGGGTCGTTCTCCCAGTCGGCTTCGCTGACATGGGCGCAGGCATAGCCGCGGCCGCGCAGCAGGGCGTCGTCGCTGGCGGGGGGCGGGCCGGCTTGCTCGCCGAGGCGGCGCAGCAGGCTGGCGCCGCGTTCGTCTTCCAGCCGTTGCAGGCGGTATGCCAGCGGATCGGCGCCGGCGGCGCGGGCGGCTTCGTCGATGAAGGATTCCTGGGCGAAGACCTGGCCGGGCAGGCTGGGGTCGTGGGCGGCGGGCGGGCGCGGGCTGACCACTGGCGCGGTGCTGGCGAGGCGCAGGGCGGCGCTGCGGTAGGGCGGCGGCAGCACCGCGGCGGCTGTGGCGGCTTCGGCGGTCGGCGAGCCGACGCCGGCCAGGCGCAGCGCCGGCAGCAGCGGGGTTTGCGCGGGTGGCAGGGTGGTGAGGCGGTAGGCGGTGAAGCGGGTGGCGGCTTTGTCCGCCGCGATGGCGCCGGCGCCACCTTCATCAGCCGCTTCGATGTGGCTTTCCTGCGCGCCGGCGAGCGCGGCGCTCCATTGCAGTTCGGCGTGGCCGAGCAGCACCTGCACCGGGCGGCCGAGGCGC
>NZ_WUEI01000145.1 GCF_012911025.1 Azoarcus sp. TTM-91
ATCCTCCCCCGCGAGGGGGGAGGGGGCAAAACCGAACGCCGGCTCTGCGGCTGGCCCCCTTCCTTAACCGCCCCTCGGTACGCCCCCTACCCTCGCAACGCCCTCGATACGTCGAGCGACCAACACTCATCCTTCAATGCGCACCACCCCATGACTCAACCCTGAATCCCGACTCCCTCAATGCGCCGCCCCCAGATACGCCGCGATCACCTCCGGATTGCGCTTCACCTCGTCCGGCGGGCCGTCGCCGATCTTGCGGCCGTAGTCCAGCACCACCACCCGGTCCGAGATGTCCATGACCACGCCCATGTCATGCTCGATGAGCACGATGGTGGTACCGAACTGGTCGTTCACATCCAGGATGAAGCGGCACATGTCCTGCTTCTCTTCCACGTTCATGCCCGCCATCGGCTCGTCCAGCAGCAGCAGCGAGGGCTCGGCGGCCAGCGCCCGGCCCAGCTCCACCCGCTTCTGCAGGCCGTATGGCAGGCGGCCCACCGGGGTCTTGCGTATGCCCTGGATCTCGAGGAAGTCGATGATCTCCTCCACCTTCAGGCGGTGGGCGATCTCCTCCCGCTGCGCCGGGCCCCAGTACAGGGCGTGGCGCAGCAGGCCGCAACGCATCTTGAGATTGCGGCCGGTCATGATGTTGTCCAGCACGCTCATGCCCTTGAACAGGGCGATGTTCTGGAAGGTGCGGGCGATGCCCTGGGCGGCGGCGCGATGCGGCTCCATGCGCCGGCGTTCCTCGCCGCGGAACAGGATGCGGCCCTGCTGCGGGTGATAGACGCCGTTGATGACGTTGAGCATGGAGCTCTTGCCGGCGCCGTTGGGGCCGATGATGGAGCGGATCTCGTGCTCGCGCACGTCGAAGCTGATGTCGGTGAGCGCCTTCACCCCGCCGAAGGACAGCGAGATGCCCTGCAGGTCGAGCACCACGCCGCCGATGCGGCCCGCATGGCCGGCCGGCGGCGCCTGCTCGTGCACCGCGCTGGCGATGTCGTTCATCCTCATGGGCTCCTTCTCCATTCCGTGGGCGGCAACCGCGGTTTCCAGCGCGGCCCTTCAGTTCGTTCCCGGCACGTCCCTGTTGCGGCGCTCCGCGGTTCAGGCCGCCTGCCGCAACCTGCTGCCGGCGGCGACGGTGTCCGCTTCCTCTATGCGCAGCTCGGCGGCGATGCTGCCGAGACGGCCGTCCTCGTACTGCACCTGGGTCTCGATATACTGGCTGGCCTTGCCCTCGTAGAGCGCGGCGATCAGCACCGCGTACTTCTCGGCGATGAAGTTGCGCCTGACTTTGCGCGTGCGGGTGAGCTCGCCGTCGTCGGCATCCAGCTCCTTGTGCAGCACCAGGAAGCGGCGCACCTGGGCGCCGGCCATGCGGGCGTCGGCGGCGAGGTCGGCATTCACCTGCTCCACGCAGTCGCGGATCAGCGCATACACCTCCGGCCGCGCGGCGAGGTCGGTATAGCCGGCGTAGGCCATGCCGCGGCGCTCCGCCCAGTTGCCCACCGCCTCCAGGTCGATGTTGATGAAGGCAGCAACGAAGTCGCGCTGGTTGCCGAAGCTCACCGCCTCCTTGATGTACGGGAAAAACTTGAGCTTGTTCTCGACGTAGTTGGGCGCGAACAGCGCGCCGCTGGCCAGGCGGCCGACGTCCTTGGCGCGGTCGATAATCTTGAGGTGGCCGTCGTCGTCGAAGAAGCCGGCGTCGCCGGTCTGGAAGTAGCCCTCGGCGTCCAGCGCCTCGGCGGTGGCTTCCGCCCGCTTGTAATAGGCCTTCAGCAGCATGGGGCCGCGCACCAGGATCTCGCCGTTGTCGGCCAGCTTCACCTCCACCGCCGGCGCGGGCTTGCCCACCGAGTCCAGCTTGATCTCGCCGTCCGGCTGCAGGCAGACGTAGGCGCAGGTCTCGGTCTGGCCGTAGAGCTGCTTCAAGTTCACGCCGAGGGAGCGGTAGAAGCGGAACAGGTCCGGGCCGATGGCGGCGCCGGCGGTGTAGGCAACGCGGATGCGGCTCATGCCCAGCACGTTCTTCAGCGGGCCATAGATCAGCAGCCGCCCCAGCGCGTAGTGCAGCCGCGCCGCCAGCCCCACCGGCCTGCCGTCCAGCAGGTCTGCGCCATGGCGGCGGGCGACCGCCATGAAGTGGTGGAACAGCCAGCGCTTGGGCCGGGCGGCGTCCTCCATGCGGATCATCACCTGGGTCAGCAGGTTCTCGAACACCCGCGGCGGCGCGAAGTAGTAGGTGGGGCCGATCTCGCGCATGTCGGTCATCACCGTCTCCGCCGACTCCGGGCAGTTGATGGTGAAGCCGGCGACCATGGCCTGGGCGAAGGAAAACAGGTGGTCGCCCACCCAGGCCATTGGCAGGTAGGAGAGGATGTCCTCGTCCTCGCCCAGCCGGTCGAAGCCGGTGCCGCCGCGCGCCGCGGCGATGAAGGCGCCGTGCGTCTGGCATACGCCCTTGGGTTTGCCGGTGGTGCCTGAGGTATAGAGCATCACCGACACGTCGTCGGCCGCGCCCTTGTCGATCTCGCCGTCGATGAAGGCCGGCCGCTCGGCGTCGCGGGCGGCACCACGTGCCTGCAGCGTGTCCAGCGCCATCAGCTGCGCGTCGGCGTAGTGGCGCAGGCCGCGCGGGTCGTCGTAGAGCACATGTTCGAGGAGGGGCACCTCGGCGGCGATCTCCAGCAGCTTGTCCACCTGCTCCTGGTCTTCCACCACCGCGAAGCGGATCTCGGCGTCCTGCAGCACGTAGATCATCTCCTGCGCCACCGCGTCCTGGTACAGCATCACCGGGATGCCGCCCAGGCACTGGCAGGCGGCCACCGCCCAGTACAGCCGCGGCCGGTTGTCGCCTATCACCGCCAGCCGGTCGCCGCGGCGGAAGCCCAACGCCGCCAGCCCGCTGGCGATGGCGCGGACGTTTTTCGCCACCTCGGCCCAGCTGTAGGTCTGCCAGATACCGTATTCCTTCTCCCGCATCGCCGGCCGCGCCGGGCGGACCCGGGCGTGGTGCATCAACAGGCGGGGAAAGGTATCCAGGGTGGCAGCAAGCGCGGCGTGCCCGTGGGATGCGGACATCTCCGTTCTCCTTTGGTGTGGCCCTGCTCGTCTCCAGCCCGCTCGCGGTCGGGCTTGTTTGTCCGCCGCGGCAGTGCGGGCGTCTTTTGATTGTCCTTACTGTGACAGCACTTTTTTGCGCAACTGTTTGCGGAATGTAGGGAATTGTTCCCGATGCACAGCCCATGCCATTGAAATCAAAAACGGCGCCGTAGCGCCGTCTTTGCTGGAAGCGTTCTCCAAGCCTCACATATTCCGCCGGTATTGTCCGCCGACCTCGTACAGCGCCTGGGTGATCTGGCCCAGCGAGCAGTGGCGCACCGCTTCCACCAGCACCTCGAACACGTTGCCATCGGCGATCACCGTATCGCGCAGCCGTGCCAGCCACAGCGGCGCCTCCTCGCGATGGGCGGCGTGGAAGGCGGCGAGGCGGGCGAGCTGGCTGCGCTTTTCTTCCTCGGTGGAGCGGGCGAGGACGACTTCCTGCGCCGCCTTCGGATGCGGGTTGAGGAAGGTGTTCACGCCGATGATGGGGTGGCTGCCATCGTGCTTGCGGTGCTCGTAGAGCAGGGATTCCTCCTGGATGCGGCCGCGCTGGTAGCCGCTTTCCATCGCGCCGAGCACGCCGCCGCGGCTGGCGATGGCCTCGAACTCCTTCAGCACCGCTTCCTCCACCAGGTCGGTCAGCGCATCGATGACGAAGCTGCCCTGGCTGGGGTTCTCGTTCTTCGCCAGCCCCCACTCGCGGTTGATGATGAGCTGTATCGCCATCGCCCGCCGCACGCTCTCCTCGGTGGGAGTGGTGATGGCTTCGTCATAGGCATTGGTGTGCAGGCTGTTGCAGTTGTCGTAGATGGCGATGAGCGCCTGCAGCGTGGTGCGGATGTCGTTGAAGTCCATCTCCTGCGCGTGCAGCGAGCGGCCTGAGGTCTGCACGTGGTACTTCAGCTTCTGGCTGCGCTCGTTGGCGCCGTACCTGTCCCGCATCGCCACCGCCCAGATGCGGCGGGCGACGCGGCCGATCACGGTGTATTCCGGGTCCATGCCGTTGCTGAAGAAGAAGCTGAGGTTGGGCGCGAAATCGTCGATGTGCATGCCGCGGGCAAGGTAGCTCTCGACGTAGGTGAAGCCGTTGGCGAGCGTGAAGGCGAGCTGGCTGATGGGGTTCGCGCCGGCCTCGGCGATGTGGTAGCCGGAGATGGAGACGGAGTAGAAGTTCTGCACCTTGTGGCGCACGAAGTATTCCTGGATGTCGCCCATCATCTTCAGCGCGAACTCGGTGGAGAAGATGCAGGTGTTCTGGCCCTGGTCTTCCTTGAGGATGTCGGCCTGCACCGTGCCGCGCACCGTGGCCAGGGTGCGCGCCCGCAGCGCGGCGAGTTCGCCGGCGTCCGGCGCGCGACCGTGCGCGGCCTCGAAGGCGGCGAGCTGCTGGTCGATGGCGGTGTTGAAGAAGAAGGCGAGGATGACCGGCGCCGGGCCGTTGATGGTCATCGACACCGAGGTGCTGGGCGCGCACAGGTCGAAGCCCTGGTAGAGCACCTTCATGTCGTCCAGCGTGGCGATGGAGACGCCGGAGTTGCCGACCTTGCCGTAGATGTCCGGCCGCAGGTCGGGGTCGCAGCCGTACAGCGTCACCGAGTCGAAGGCGGTGCTGAGGCGGTGCGCCGGCATGCCCTCGGACAAGGCGTGGAAGCGGCGGTTGGTGCGGAAGGGGTCGCCCTCGCCGGCGAACATCCGCGTCGGGTCCTCGCCCTCGCGCTTGAAGGGGAAGACGCCGGCGGTGTACGGAAAGGCGCCGGGCAGGTTCTCCTTCATCAGGAAGCGCAGCAGCTCGCCCTCGTCCTCGAAGGCGGGCAGCGCGACCTTGCGGATGCGGTTGCCGGACAGGGATTCGGTGTAGAGCCGGGTGCGGCTCTCCTTGTCGCGCACCTTGACCACGTAGTCGTCCGCCTCGTAGCGGCGGCGGGTTTCCGCCCAGCCGTCGAGCAGGGCGCGCGCCTGCGGCAGCAGCGCCTGGTCCTTGGCGGCATGCAGGGCGATAACGTCGTCCGCCACCTTGCCGGCTTCCTCCAGCAGCTGCCCGCTGGTGCGCAGCGCCTGGCGCTCGCGGGCGATGCGGGCCTGCGCCGCCACCGTGCGGTGATAGCCGCGCAAGCTGTCGGCCACCTCGGCGAGGTAGCGGCTGCGCTCCGCCGGCACCACCGCGCGGCCGCGGGAAGAGGCTTTCACCGCCACCGCCGGCAGGCAGCCGGCGCCGGCCTCCAGCCCCTGCTCGCGCAGCCGCGGCAGCAGGGCATGGTAGAGCGCGGTGACGCCGTCATCGTTGAAGCGGCTGGCCATGGTGCCGAACACCGGCATTTCCTCCGCCGGCTGGGCGAACAGCTCGCGGTTGCGCTGGTACTGCTTGCGCACGTCGCGCAGGGCGTCTTCGGCGCCCTTGCGGTCGAACTTGTTGATGGCGATGAAATCGGCGAAGTCCAGCATGTCTATCTTCTCCAGCTGGCTGGCGGCGCCGAATTCGGGCGTCATCACATAGAGGGAGAGATCGACGAAGGGCACGATGGCGGCGTCGCCCTGGCCGATGCCTGAGGTTTCCACGATCACCAGATCGAAGCCGGCCAGGCGGCAGGCGGCGATGACCTCAGGCAGCGCGGCGGAAACCTCGGAGCCGGTCTCCCGCGTCGCCAGCGAGCGCATGAAGATGTTGGGGTGGTCGATCGCGTTCATGCGGATGCGGTCGCCCAGCAGCGCGCCGCCGGTGCGCTTGCGCGAGGGGTCGATGGAGATCAGCGCGATGCGCAGGCCGTCCTGCTGGTCGAGGCGGAAGCGGCGCACCAGCTCGTCGGTGAGCGAGCTCTTGCCGGCGCCGCCCGTGCCGGTGATGCCCAGCGCCGGAATCCTCAACCCGGCGGCGGCTTCGAGCAGCGCCCGGCGTGCCGCCTCGCTGCAGGCGCCGTTCTCCAACGCGGTGATGAGGCGCGCCAGGTGGCGCAGGCGGGCGCTGCGGTCGCCGTCGGCGAGGCCGGCGAGGATGGCCGCCGGCGCGCTGGGGGCAGCGCCGCCGAGATCGAAATCGCAGCGCTCCACCAGGTCGTTGATCATGCCCTGCAGGCCAAGGCTGGCGCCGTCCTCCGGCGAGTAGATGCGGGTGACGCCGTAGTCGTGCAGCTCGCGGATCTCCGCCGGCACGATGACGCCGCCGCCGCCGCCGAACACCTTGATGTCGCCGGCACCCTGCTCACGCAGCAGGTCCAGCATGTACTTGAAGAACTCGACGTGGCCACCCTGGTAGCTGGTGATGGCGATGCCCTGCACGTCCTCCTGCAGCGCGGCGGCGACGATCTCGCCCACCGCGCGGTTGTGGCCGAGATGGATCACCTCGGCGCCGGTGGCCTGCAGGATGCGGCGCATGATGTTGATGGAGGCATCGTGGCCGTCGAACAGCGCCGCCGCGGTGACGAAACGCACCTTGTTGGCGGGACGATAGGGTGTGAGCTTGCGGGCAACGCTGAGGTCGGTCATGTCTCCTGCTCCCTCTCCGGGTTTCTTCCTCCATGCTAGGAGTGGCCCGGCGGGATTGCCATTGCCGGCGCGGACGGGAGTCGTGCAAATTCCGCCAGGCATTGCGCCGCGCTACGGCGACGCTCTTTTCCCATTACTGCAATAGCTTGTTCAAGGCATGGAACGCCCGTTCTGGCGGAATTGCACAAACCGCCAGTTGTTCCCGCCCACGGTCCGGGCGCAGAATCCCCCCATCTTGGTCCGCCTTCCCCGCCATGCCGCAAACCCGGACGAGTGCCGATCCGCCCCGCAGCGCCACCCCGCCAGCGCGGCCGCGCGCCACCGTCGCCGCCGGCTTCGTCACCGGCATGCTGGCCGGCATGCGCCAGCGCGGGCTGGACCCGGCGCCGCTGCTGGCCGCCACCGGCATCGCCCTGGGCGGCGCCGGGGAGCGGGTGGCGCTGGAACGCTACGCCGCGCTCTACAACCGCATCGTCGCCGAGCTGGGCGACGAGGGCTTCGGCCTGTTCTCGCGCCCGCTGGCGCCCGGCTGCTTCGAGTTCCTTTGCCGCGGCATGCTGGGCGCCGCCACGCTGGGCGAAGCGCTGGAGCGCGCCGCCCGCTTCCTGCGGCTGGTGCTGCCCGACCTGGCGCTAAGCCTGCATCGCCACGGCGAGCACGCCGAACTGCGCATCGCCGAAACCCGCCCGCTGGCCGGCGACGCCGAAGCCTCCGGGCACCGTGACGCGCCCGCCCGTGTTTTCGCCTTCGAATGGCTGCTGCGCCTGGTGCACGGCGTGGCCAGCTGGTTCGCCGGCCGCGGCCTGGCGCTGGACGCGGTGCGCTTCCCCTACGCCCGGCCGGCCCATGCGGACGACTACGCCCTGGTCTATACCGAGCACTCCAGCTTCGGCGGCGAAGTGCTGTCCGCCCGCTTCCAGCGCAATCTGCTCGACCTGCCGCTGCGCCGCGACGAAGCCGCGCTGGCCGCCTTCCTCGACGGCGCCCCCGGCCGCATCACCATGCTCTACCGCCGCGACCGCGAGATGGTGCTGCGGGTGCGCGACCTGCTGCGTGCCGCCCTGCCGGACAACCCGACGCTGGAGGACGTCGCCCGCCGCCTGCACCTGTCGCCGCGCAGCCTGCATCGCCGGCTGGAGGAGGAAGGCTCCGGCTTCCGCGCCATCAAGGACGCGCTGCGCCGCGACCTCGCCCTCGCCCGCCTGGCCAAGAGCCACCAGCCCATCGCCGCCCTCGCCGCCGACCTCGGCTATGCGGACGCCTCCGCCTTCTACCGCGCGGTGGTGGGCTGGACCGGCCTGTCACCGGAGCGCTTCCGCCGCCAGCTGGCGCAACCGCAGCGGCCGGCGCCGCAACACTGAGCGCTGCGGCCGGCGGCCCCCGCGGGTTTCCGCCCGCGGACGAATGTGCAACCATGCCCGCATAAAACGAGATTCAGTGGATGGAGACCCGCCGCATATGGCGACTAGCACTGACACCCCCGAACAGCGCCGCCAGTACGATCTGCTGCTGGCCGGCCTGGACCTGCTGGACCAGGGCCTGGCGGTATTCGATTCCGGCCCGCGGCTGGTGGCCTGGAACAAGGCCTTTCTCGCCTTGCTGGAGCTGCCGGAATCCCTGGCCGAGGTCGGCACGCCCTTCGAGGCCTTCATCCGCTACAACGCCGAGCGCGGCGAGTACGGGCCGGGCGACATCGACGCCCTGGTCGCCCAGCGCGTCGCCGCCGCCCGCGCCTTCCAGCCGCACTACACCGAACGCGCCCGCCCCAACGGCAAGATATTGTCGATACGCGGCGTGCCAATTCCCAACCTCGGCTTCGTCTCGCTGTGGACCGACGTCACCGAGCAGCGCCGCTACGAGGCGCTGATCCAGCAGCAGAACGCCTCGCTGGAAGCCCGGGTGCGCGCCCGCACCGCCGAGCTGGAACAAGCCAACGCCCAGCTGGCGCAGGCCAACGAGCAGTTGGCCCAGGCCAATGCCGAGGTGGACCAGATCGCCGGCGCCCTGCGCCGCAGCGAGATGCGGCTGCAGCTCATCGTCGACTCCATCCCGGCGCTGATCGCCTACGTCGATCGCGAGGACATCTACCAGTTCGCCAACCGTGGCTATGCCGAATGGTTCGGCTGCGGCAAGGACGAGATCGTCGGCCGCAGCATCCGCGACGTTTTCGGCGAGGATGCCTACGCCCAGGTTCATCCGCACCTCGAACGGGCCCGCGGCGGCGAGCGCGTGTCCTACGAATACAGCCGCAAGAGCGCCGACGGCCACACGGTGCACGCCCGCAGCGTGCTGGTGCCCGAGGCCGGCGCCGATGGCGAGGTCGCCGGCTTCTTCGTCATGTCCACCGACATCACCGAACAGAAGGCCAACCAGGCGGCGCTGATCCAGGCGCAGAAGATGGAGGCGGTGGGCCAGCTCACCGGCGGGCTGGCGCACGACTTCAACAACCTCCTCACCATCATCATCGGCAACCTCTCCGCCATGCAGACCGAGGCCGGCGCCCGGCCGGAATACCTGGAGCCGGCGATGCAGGCCGCCCGCCGCGGCGCCGAGCTGATCAAGCGCCTGCTCAGCTTCTCGCGCCGGCAGACGCTGGAGCCCACCGCGGTGGAGGTCGGCGTGCTGGTACACAACATGTCCCACCTGCTGGTGCGCTCACTGGCGGAGACCATCAAGGTGAGGCTGCGGCTGCCGGGCGAACCGCTGCATGCGCTGGTCGATCCGCACCAGCTGGAAAACGCCATCCTCAACCTGGCACTCAACGCCCGCGACGCCATGCCCGAGGGCGGTGAGCTGACCATCGCCGTCTCCAACCGGAAGCTGGGCGAGGACATCGCCCACCTGGTGGAGGTGCCCCCCGGCGACTACGTGCAGATCGACATCTCCGACACCGGCTGCGGCATAGACCCGGCGCTGCTGCCGCGCGTGTTCGAGCCCTTCTTCACCACCAAGCCCTTCGGCGGCGGCAGCGGCCTGGGGCTGGCGATGGTCTACGGCTTCCTGCGCCAGTCCGGCGGCAACATCCGCATCCTCAGCACGCCGGGGCGTGGCACCAATGTGCGCTTCGTGCTGCCGATGGCGCCGCCACCGGCGCCCGTGCCGTCACCATCCTCCGCCCCAACGCAGTCAGCGAAGCTGCCCGGCCCGGTGCTGCTGGTGGAAGACGAGCCGGAGGTGCGCAAGGTCATCCGCCTGCAATTGCTCGGCCTCGGCCATGCGGTGCTGGAGGCCGGCAACGGCATCGAGGCACTGGAGTTGCTGGAGGCGGTGCCGGACATCGCGGTACTGATCAGCGACACGGTGATGCCCGGCGGCATCGACGGCCCGGAGCTGGCCGGCCGCGCCCGCGCGCTGCGGCCGCAACTGCCCATCCTGCTCATCACCGGTTATGCCAGCGGCAACGCGGTGAGCCGCGCCGGCGTCGAGCTGCCGGTGCTGCGCAAGCCCTTCGACCCTGCCTCGCTCACCGCAGCCCTGGCCGAGGCCATCACCGCAGCCGGCAAGTGCGCCTCGGTAGCGCAAGGCACCCCCGCCGATAGCTCAGGAATCACCCAAGGAAGCGCCCTTCTCCCCCTGGAGGAACACGGTCCATCATGAACGCCATCCGCCC